>CANFHM010000011.1 GCA_947446975.1 Microthrixaceae bacterium | reverse complement strand
GCTGAGTAGACGAGCACCCGCCAGGTGGGTCGGCTCAGGAGTCCGCGCCAGCCCATCTGGGCCGAGGCATGACCGACGGGGAAACCGACCTGCCGGGTGGCCGCCACCAGCGCATCGGACTCGTCGATCGCCAGGTTCCATCCGGCGATGAAGCTGTACAGACCGATGAGGGCGAGCACGACGGCGGCGACGAACACACCGGTGTCGATGAGCACCGGATCGTGATCGCGACGCAGGACCCACACGATGATGCACACCGCCGAGATCGCCCAGTAGAGCAGCGCGGGGATGCGCCGCCGGTTGTTGTTGGGGAACAGGTACGGGCCGACGTAGCCGGCTGCATCGAGATCCTCGGGGAGCGCGTCGCGGATCTCCGCATCACGCAGGGCCGCCGGCTCCGGGGTCGCATCGGTGGGATCAGGCATCACTGGGACCGTAGTCGGTCGGCCATGCGGCACGTAGACGCGAGCAGGACACATCGAGGGGTTCGGGGAGCACGCGGGTGAGCGCCACCGAGGTCATGAAGTTGGTGTCTCCCGCCCAGCGGGGAAGCACATGGGTGTGCACATGGGTCGGGACACCGGCACCGGCGGCCTCGCCGAGATTGGTGCCGATGTTGACGCCCTCGCATCGGTAGGCGGCTCGAAGGGCGACGACCGCAGCGGTGGTGAGATCGGCGAGTTCGTGTCGTTCGTCGACGGTGAGCTGTTCGAGCTCGGCGACGGCGCGGTTCGGGACCACCAGCATGTGTCCGCTGCAGTAGGGATAGGCGTTGAGCAGCACCGAGCAGGTGCGGCCGCGGTGCACCACGAACGCTGCATCGTCATCGAGCCGCAGGATCCGCTCGAACAGCGAACCGGTCTCATCCGGTTCGAGCGATGTGTCTCCCGGGGTGCTGACGGTGGTGATGTACGAATGGCGCCAGCCGGCCCACAGGTGATCGAGGCCGGAGTCGGTCATGGCTCAGGCGTGGGCGGCGACGTCGGCGCCGAGCCGGGCGATGAACGCATCGACGGCGACATCGCGCTCGACATCACCGCCTCGGGGGTTGACTCCGACCGTGTCGTTGGCGACGTCGTCATCGCCGACCACGAGCACATACGGCAGCTTCTCCATCTTGGCCTTGCGGATCCGACCGCCGAGGGGCTCATCGGCAACCACCATGTCCGAGCGGAACCCGGCGGCCCTGAGACGGTCGACGAGATCACGGGCGAACTGATCGTGATCGCCCCGCACCGGCAGCACCCTGACCTGCACCGGAGCGAGCCAGGCCGGGAAGGCACCGGCGTAATGCTCGAGCAGCACGGCGAAGAAGCGCTCGACCGAGCCGAACAGCGCCCGATGGATCATCACCGGACGATGACGTTCGTTGTCGGCCCCGACGTAACTCAGGTCGAACCGCTGCGGCAGCTGGAAGTCGAGCTGGATGGTGGACATCTGCCAGGTGCGCCCGATGGCGTCACGGGCCTGCACGGAGATCTTGGGGCCGTAGAACGCGCCACCACCCTCGTCCATCACCAGCTGCATGCCCTTGTCGAGGGCCACGGTGCGGAGGACCTCGATGGCCTCCTCCCATTCCTCATCGGTGCCGACCGCCTTGGTCTCCGGTTTGGTCGAGAGCTCGACGTAGAAGTCGTCGAGGCCGTAATCGCGCAGCAGATCGAGCACGAAGTCCAGGGCCCGGGCGAGTTCGGCCGGCGCCTGTTCCCGGGTGCAGAAGATATGGGCGTCGTCCTGGGCGAAACCGCGGGCCCGGGTGAGACCCTGGACCACGCCGGACTTCTCGTAGCGGTACACGGTGCCGAACTCGAAGAGTCGCAGCGGGAGTTCGCGATAGGACCGCTGGCCCGATCCGAAGATCAGGATGTGGAACGGACAGTTCATCGGCTTGAGGTAGTACTCGGTGCCGCCGTCGAGCTCCATCGGCGGGTACATGCCGTCGGCGTACCAGTCGAGATGGCCACTCTTCTCGAACAGGTTCGACTTGGTGATGTGCGGCGAGTAGACGAACTCGTAACCGGCCTGCTCATGGCGGGTTCGCGAGTAGTCCTCCATGATGCGCCGGATGATGCCGCCCTTGGGATGGAACACGGCCAGACCCGAACCGATCTCCTCGGGGAACGAGAAGAGATCGAGTTCGACGCCGAGCTTGCGATGGTCGCGCTTCTCGGCCTCCTCCAGCCGGGTGAGATACGCCTCGAGTTCCTTCTTCGATGCCCACGCCGTGCCGTAGATCCGCTGCAGCATCGGGTTCTTCTCGTCGCCGCGCCAGTAGGCGCCGGCCACGCGCATGAGCTTGAAGTGACCGAGACGGCCGGTGTCGGGGACATGCGGGCCACGACAGAGGTCGATGAACCGCGGCGGGTTCTCGTAGGTGCGCACCAGACCGGTCTCGGTGGCCGACATCGGATCCTCGGCGGCGCCGCGGATGATCTCGCACTTGTACTTGTGGTCGCGGAACAGTTCGAGTGCGACCGCTTCAGCGATCTCGTCGCGGATGAACGGCTGCTGCTCCTTGATGATCTCGCGCATGCGCGTGTCGATCCGCTCCAGATCGTCCGGGGTGAAGGTGCCCCGGTCAGGCAGTTCGAAGTCGTAGTAGAAGCCGTTCTCGACGGGAGGTCCGATGGCGAAGGTGGCGCCCGGGAAGAGATCGAGCACGGCCTGGGCGAGCACATGGGCCGTGGAGTGACGGATCGTGTAGAGACCGCGATCGTCGGTCTCGGTGATGATGGAGACGACATCGCCGTCGGCGAGGGGCCAGACGAGATCCCGCTCGACGCCGTTGACCGATCCGATGACCGCAGCCTTCGCGAGACGTGCACCGATCGACGCGGCGAGATCGCCGACCGTGGCGCCTTCGTCGAGTTGACGTTCGGAACCGTCGGGGAGCGTGATCGTGATCTGCGAGGACATGGGGACGCAGGTTACTTGAGGGTCCGAGGCCCTCCGGAGGCTTCGCCGGTGGCCGGCGCCGCCGGACTCAGACGGTGGGTTCGCCCACGAGGAAGACGCCGAGCAGCGCCGCGGCCCGCACCACGCTCTCGCCACGGGCGACAGCGGCATCGATGGCGGCGACGGCACCGGGGGTGTCGAGATCGTCGTCGAGTCGGGCCCGGACCTGCTCGAGTGCATCGTCACTGTCGGGAGTGGCGGGATCCGAGGAGGTGGCGAGCCAGGCGTCGAGCCGAGCAGCGGCGACCGGCATGATGTCGTCGTTCCAGGACCATGAGTCGCGATAGTGATGGACGACGATGCCGAGGCGGATGGCCCGGGTGTCGTAGGTCCTGCGGAGTTCACTGATGAACACGAGATTGCCCAACGACTTCGACATCTTCTCGCCGTCCATGCGGACCATCGCCTGATGCATCCAGTGCCGGACGAACGGCACACCGGTGGCGGCCTCGCTCTGGGCCGCCTCGCACTCGTGATGCGGGAAGATGAGATCAGAGCCGCCGCCGTGCAGATCGATCGTGGTGTCGAGCTCCCGCAGCGCCAGCGCCGAGCATTCGATATGCCAACCGGGGCGACCCGGACCCCAGAGCGACTCCCACGCCGGCTCATCAGGGGCGGAGGGCTGCCAGAGCACGAAGTCGAGAGGGTCACGCTTGTTGGGATCGTCGGGGTTCCCACCATGCTGGCGGGCGAGTTCGATCATCTCGTCGCGGGAGTAGTGGGAGATCTGACCGAAGGTGTCGACGGTGCTGACGTCGAAGTAGACCGACCCGCCGCTCACGTAGGCATGGCCGCGATCGAGCACCATCCCGATGAAGCCCCGGATGTCGGCGATGGCGGAGGTGGCGCGGGGCTCGCTCCAGCATTCGACGACGTTGAGCGCCACCATGTCGGCATCGAACCGGGCGGTCTCGGCGGCGGCGAGGTCGAGGTAGTGGACGCCCAGTTCACGGGCCTTGCGCAGCAGGTCGTCATCGACGTCGGTGACGTTGCGGACGCATCTGGTCTCGTGACCGAGATCGCGGAGGCGTCGCTGGAGCACGTCGTAGGTGACATAGGTGGCGGCGTGCCCGAGGTGGGTGGCGTCGTAGGGGGTGATGCCGCACGTGTACATCGTGACGACGGGGCCGGGCTCGAACGGGATGATCTCCCGCCGGGCGGTGTCGTAGAGACGCATCATGGCGTCACTCCAGCGGTCTGCACGAACAGGTGGTTGTCAGTCATCGAAGATCCCCGGGCTCAGAACCCTCGAAGGCTACCGGTGCGCACCGGCATCCACGGACACCTACTCGGGGAGGTTGCGACCGGTGAACTTGATGGCCACCCGGGTCCGGTAGCGCAGGTTCAGCTCGAGCAGCACCGCCGTGAAGGCTTCGATGGGTGCAGCCTGCGTGAGGTCGCCGGCGTCGAGGACACGCATGGCCGGGATCTCACCGATGAGATCCATGCAGATCCGCTTGGCATCGGCATGATCCGAGCACACGAGCACATCGCTCTCGACCGGATGCGCGAGGTCGCCGAGTTCCTTGGCCGGCACATGGTGGAGTGCCGCCACGACACGGCAGTCGGGCACCGCCGCCTGCACACTGGCGGCTACCGACCCGCGCGGCGGCACCAGGGGCTGGAACTCGTGCCCGACGCGCACCAGTGCGTTGGCCATCGACAGGACGACCTTGCCATGGAGGTTGTCGCCGACCGCCTTGGCGGTGGTCCAGGCGGCATCCCACGGCGTGGCGATCACGATGAGTTCGGCCCGCGACGCACCTTCGTTGTCGGCGGCGGAGATGGCGAGGTCGTGATCGGGCCAGCGCTGCGTGAGTTCGTCGACGACCTCCTGGGCCCGCTCGGCGGAGCGGGAGCCGAGGATGACCTCATGACCGGCGACCGCGAGCCGAACGCCGAGACCACTGCCAGCAGGACCAGTTGCACCGAGGATTCCGATCTTCACGGCCGAGACCGTAGCCGCCCGGGGCCGCCGTTGTTACCGAACGGTAAGTTCCACCCATCCCGCATGCACCCCGCATCCGATCCGAATCCGATCCACGGGCGGGTCGCCGAGCACGGTCACCGGACCCATGCGGTCCGGCCACCGCCGTCGCGGGGCCTAACGTTCGGGCACATCGACTGGAGGATCCATGGGACTGCTCGAAGGAAAGCGACTGCTCATCACCGGGGTGCTCACCGAGTCCTCGATCGGCTTCGGTGTCGCCGCGCTGGCCCAGCAGGAGGGCGCCGAGATCATCCTCACCGGTGCCGGCAACGGCATGAAGCACACCCAGAAGAGCGCCCGGAAACTTCCGACGGAACCGGTGGTCCTCGAGTTCGATGTGTCCGATCCCAGCCATGTCGACGCGCTCCGCACCGAACTCGGGAGCCGTTGGGGCACGCTCGACGGCGCCCTCCATGCCATCGGATTCGCTCCGCCGGTCTGCCTCGGCGGCACCTTCATGGAGGCCACCTGGGATGACGTCTCGGTGGCGATGAACATCTCCGCCTACTCGCTGAAGGCACTCGCCGATGTCGTTGCGCCGCTCATGCCCCGGGGCGGCTCGATCGTCGGCCTCGACTTCGACAACACCGTCTCCTGGCCCTCCTACGACTGGATGGGTGTGGCGAAGTCAGCCTTCGAATCCACCTCGCGCTACCTCGCCCGCTACCTCGGTCCGCAGCAGATCCGGGTCAACCTCGTGGCGGCGGGGCCGATCAAGACCATCGCCGCCCGGTCGATCCCCGGATTCTCGAAGTTCGAGGATGTCTGGGACGAACGGGCGCCGCTCGGCTGGGATGTGCGCGATGCCCCGGGTGTGGCCCGTGCCTGTGTCGCCCTGCTGTCGGACTGGTTCCCGCAGACCACCGGCGAGGTCATCCACGTCGACGGCGGGTACCACGCCACCGGCGCCTGATCGACCGCGCTCCGGAGGGCCCGACCGCAGCGGGATGTTCCGTCAGTCGTCAGAACCGCCCTCGAGGTCCGCTCCCCCATCATCGGCCGGCGCCTCGCCATCGGCGCCGGGTGTGAGATCGGCGAGCAGTTCGCGCAGCAGATCATCGAGGGTGATGATGCCCACCATCGCGCCAGCGGCATCCTCCACCCGGAGGAGATGCACCCGGTTCTCACGCATGACCGACAGCGCTGATTCCAGCGTCGTCGCGCTGCTGATCGCCGGCATCGTCCGGACCAGCCCGCGCACCGGAGTGACGGCCGCCGCGCCATGGTCGATGGAGAGGAGGTCCTTGGCGTGCAGGAAGCCGAGAACCTCATCGAACCCGCCGCCGCCCACCACGACGAGTCGGGTGCGGTCACTGTCGAGCACGAGCTGCTCGGCCGCCGCTGCAGTGGCGGTGGCCGCCACCGTGACCACCCGATCGAGGGTGGTGCAGGCCTCGGCCACCGAGCGCCCACCGAAGTCGAGCACGCCGGAGAGGATCTGGGCGGCGGTGTCGGGGATGGTCCCCTCCTCCTGCGAGGCTGTGACCAGCACGGCGAGCTCGGCGGTGGTGTGGGCGCTGGCGAGCTCGTCGCGTGGTTCGACACCCAGGAGGCGGACCCCGGCATTGGCCACGAGGTTCAGCACTCGCACGAACGGTCGGGCGAGGACGAGATAGGCACGATTCGGCCCGGTGAGCACGCGCAGCGCCGACTCGGGACGGGTGAGGGTGATGTTCTTCGGCACCATCTCACCCAGCACCATGTGCGCGAACACGACGATGAGGAGGCCGACGACCGCCGCCATCGGATGGATCCAGCCCTCGGGCAGACCGGGGATGTGACCGACCGGCGATTCGAGGAGGCCGGACACGGCGGGTTCGCCGATGAGGCCGAGCAGCAGCGAGGCGATCGTGATGCCGAGCTGGGCACCGGCGAGCTGCACGCTGAGTTCACGCATGGCGGCCAGCGCACGCGTGGCGGAGCGGTCACCGGCATCGGCCATGGGCTCCAGACGACTGCTGCGTGAGCCCACGAGGGCGAACTCGAGGGCCACGAAGAATCCGTTGATCGCCAGCAGCACGAGGATCACGACGAAGGGCCAGAGGTTCATGGCTCACTCCGGCGACCCGGCAGGCTGCGGGCCCGATCAGCAGCGTCGGGAGATGCCTCGAAGGTGGGCGACTGCACCAGCACCATGGCGATCCGCCGGCGATCCATGGCCGACACCCGCAGTCTCCACCCCTCGAACTCCACGATCTCGCCCGTGCCCGGGATGTGTCCGAGCCGGTCGAGCATGAACCCGGCGAGGGTCTCGTACTCGCCCTCGGGCAGCTCCAGCGAGGTGGCATCGGCGACCTCATCGGGATGGAGTGTGCCGAGCAGCATCCACTCCCCCGCTCGGATCGCCCGGCTGGACACCTGGGCCTCGGTGTCGTGCTCATCGGCGATCTCGCCGACGATCTCCTCGAGGATGTCCTCCAGGGTGACGATCCCGGCCGTGCCGCCGTACTCGTCGACCACCACGGCGAGCTGCGTCCCGCTGCGGCGGAGATCGATCAGCAGCTCGTCGAGCGCCCGACTCTCGGGCACCATGAGCACCTCCTGCACGAGAGTGCTCACCGCAGTGGTGGCCCGCTCGGGAGCAGGCACCTGATGGACCCGACGGATCTCGACCACACCGATCAGCTCGTCGAGATCCTCACCGTGCACGATGAATCTCGAGTGGCCCGTGCGCAGCGCGAGCTGCACCAGCGCCTCCACCGATGCGTCCTGCTCGATGGCCACCACCGCCGTGCGGGGGATGAGGACATCCTCGGCGACCTTCCGATCGAATCGGATCGTGCGGGTGAGCAGCCGACTCGCCGAGATGTCGAGCGTGCCCCCCTCGGCAGAGGCCTCGACCAGCGCCTGCAGCTCGGGAAGGGTGCGCACCCGGGACAGCTCCTCGGTGGGTTCGATCCCCACGAGACGCACGGCGGCGTTCGCCGCACTGTCGAGCAGATGGATGAGGGGTCCGAACACGATGCCGTAGACCCGGATGACCGGGGCAAGGAGGAACGTGGTGGTCTCGGGACGGGCGATCGCCAGTCCCTTCGGGACGAGCTCGCCCACGATCATCTGGACGATCGTGGCGATGAAGATGGCCGCTGCGAGCGAGACCCCGGTGGTGGCCGCGGCGCCGACGAGCGGCTCGAGCGCCGGTTCCAGCAGATGGGCGATCGCCGGCTCGGCCACGATGCCGACCAGCAGCGAGGTGACGGTGATGCCGAGCTGGGCTCCCGAGAGATGGAACGAGAGCCGGCCGAGGAGTCCCCGTGCCACCCGGGCGCGGCGTCCACCCTCCGAGGCGGCGAACTCGACACGGTTCGGGTCGACGGCGACGAGCGCGAACTCCGCCGCCACGAAGAAGCCGTTGGCGAGGATGAGCAGGAGGACGACGACGAGTCCGAGCGTGGTGCCGATGGGCCGAGCCTACTGTCGGGGGGCGTCGCCGCCGCGGCTCGCCCAGGCCCACCATCGACCATGTCGGTGCTCGAGTTCGAGGGCGGTCCCGAAGCAGCGGGAGAGCTCGTCCGCGGTGAGCACCTCCTCGATCGGACCGGCGCGCTGCACCCCACCATCGGCGATGAGCAGGACATGGGTGAACCCGGCGGGGATCTCCTCCACATGGTGGGTGACCAGCACCGTGGCCGGGGAGCCGGGATCGCCGGCGAGATCGCCCAGGGCACCGACGAGATCCTCGCGGCCGGCGAGGTCGAGTCCGGCGGTAGGTTCGTCGAGGAACACGATGCCCGGGCTCGGCATGAGTGTGCGGGCCAGCAGCACCCGTTGACGCTCGCCCGATGACATCGAGACGAAGCTGCGATCGGCGAACGCCCCGACGCCCATCCGATCGAGGCAGTCAGCGGCGCGGGCGCGATCAGCGTCGTCGTAGGTGTGCCACCAGGGTTCGAGGGCCGCGTTCTTGGCGGTCATCACGACATCGATCGGCGTGAGATCGGAGCGGAGCATGTCGGCCATGCCTGTGCTGGCGACGCCGACGAGGCGTCGCAGTGATCGCACATCGACGCGACCGAGTGCATGGCCGAGCAGACGGACCGATCCGATGCTCGGGTGGAGGTAGAGCGACCCGATGCGCACGAGCGAGGACTTGCCGCAGCCGTTGCGTCCGAGCACGACCCAGCGCTGGCCGGCGTCGACGGTCCAGTCGACATGCGAGAGGATGGGTCGACCGTCGCGGATGAGGCCGACATCGCGCAGTTCCAGCGCCGGTGCGCCCGGGACCGGTCGGACGGCGCTGACCGCCATGGACCTACTTGTCGATCAGCAGTGCGAGGGCGACCGAGGTGAACGTGAAGACCACGCCCGCCACCACCGTGAGTCGATCGAGGTTCTTCTCGACGACCGTGGACCCCGCCGCCGATGCACCGAGACCGCCGCCGAACATGTCGGAGAGACCGCCACCACGACCGCTGTGGAGCAGCACGAGGAAGACGAGGGTCAGCGAGACGGCGACGTGGAGGACGAGGACGGCGATGAGCACGGCGAGAATGTATCAGGCGAGCCGGAACTGCACGATCCGGGCGAACTCATCGGCGTCGAGCGCCGCTCCACCGACGAGTGCGCCGTCGATATCGGGCTGGGCCATGAGTTCGGCGGCGTTGGCGCCCTTCACCGAACCGCCGTACTGGATGCGCACCGCTGCAGCGGCATCGGCACCCTTCATCTCTGCCACCTTGGCCCGGATCCAGCCGCACACCTGCTGGGCATCCTCGGCGCTCGCCGTGCGGCCCGTGCCGATCGCCCAGATCGGTTCGTAGGCGATGACCATGCTCGCCACCTGCTCGGCCGTGAGTGCCTCGAGGCCGGCATGCACCTGGCCGGTGACCTTGCCATGGGTGGCCTCACCCTCGCGTTCGGCGAGGGTCTCGCCACAGCACAGGATCGGGGTCATGCCGTTGGCGAACACCGCCGAGACCTTGCGGGCGATCTGGATGTCGGTCTCACCGAAGATCTCGCGTCGCTCGCTGTGCCCGAGGATCACATAGGAGACATTGAGCTTCGCCAGCATCCCGGGGGCGATCTCGCCGGTGTAGGCGCCGTTGGGTTCCCAGTGGCAGTTCTGGGCTCCGATGGCGATGCTCACCTTCTCGCTCTCGAGGAAGGTCTGCACCGTACGGATGTCGGTGAACGGCGCATGGACCGAGACGTCGACGGCCTCGTAGTCCTCCTTGGTGAGGAGGTAGCGCAGTTTGTCGAGCGTGGAGGTCGCCTCGAAGTGATTGAGGTTCATCTTCCAGTTGCCGGAGATGAGTGGCTTACGGGCGGGCATTGGAGGCTCCTCTGAGCGCTTCGAGTCCGGGGAGGTCGCCGTTCTCGAGGAGTTCGAGTGACGCGCCACCTCCGGTGGAGACATGATCGACCTCGTTCGCCAGACCGAAGGCGTCGAGTGCGGCGGCGGAGTCACCACCACCGACGACGGTGAAGCCACGGGCCTCGGCCATCGACTGGGCGACATGACGGGTGCCGGCGGCGAACCGTGGATCCTCGAACACGCCCATGGGACCGTTCCAGAAGATCGTGCGGGCCTCGGCGATGATGTCGCCGAACTCGGCGGCGGTGCCGGGACCGATGTCGAGTCCCTTCCAACCATCGGGCAGGTCGGCGCCCATCTGGCGCACCTCACCGCCGGCGGAGGGATCGCCGATCTGGCCACCGGGGCCCAGGGCGGTGACATCGTGCGGGATGTGGATCGTGATACCCGAATCGAGCAGCTGACGACACGTGTCGATCTGGTCGACCTCGAGGAGCGAGTCGCCGACGCGATGACCCTGTGCGGCGAGGAACGTGAAGCACATGCCACCGCCGATGATGAGGGCATCAGCGACCTGACTGAGCGCCTGGATCACGCCGAGCTTGTCGGAGACCTTGGAGCCCCCGAGGATCACGACGAACGGTCGGGCCGGTGCTTCGCGCAGCGGCAGCAGGACCTCGACCTCGCGCTCGAGCAGGCGACCGGCGGCCGACGGCAGGAACTGCGGGGGTCCCACGATGGAAGCATGCGAGCGATGCGACGCACCGAAGGCATCGTTGACGTAGAGATCCTGACCGGCGATGAGTGTCTGCACGAACGCCGGATCGTTGGAGGTCTCGCCGGCATCGAAGCGCAGGTTGTCGAGCAGTTCCACCCCCGGGGCCAGTTCGGCGAGGCGACGACGCACCGGCTCGACCGAGTACTTCGGGTCCGGTGCGCCCTTGGGTCGGCCGAGATGGGTGCAGGCCGTGACGGTGGCTCCCCTGCTGGTGAGCCATTCGATGGTCGGCAGCGCCGCACGGATGCGGAAATCGTCGACGATCTCGCCATCGGCGATCGGGACGTTGAAGTCGGCGCGCAGCAGCACGCGCCGACCCGAGACGTCGCCGAGGTCCTCGAGGGTGGGAACGCTCATCTGTACTGGACTACTTCGAGCCGGCCATGACCTGCACGAGGTCGACGAGGCGGTTCGAGTAGCCCCACTCGTTGTCGTACCAGCCGAGGATCTTGACGAGGTTGCCCATGGCCATCGTGAGTTTCGAGTCGAAGGTGCACGAGGCCGGCTGACCGACGATGTCGGAGGACACGATGGGCTCATCGGTGTAGACGAGGACCTTCGAGAGCGGGCCGGACGATGCCGCTGCCCTGAACGCCTCGTTGATCTCCTCGACGGTGACATCGCGCTTGAGCACGCCGACGAAGTCGGTGATGGAGCCGTCCGGGACCGGGACGCGCAGCGCCGTGCCGTCGAGCTTGCCCTTCATGGCCTCGAGGACGAGGCCGGTGGCGCGTGCGGCGCCGGTGGACGACGGCGTGATGTTGGCCGCCGAGGCGCGGGCCCGACGCATGTCGGAGTGGGGTCCATCGACGAGGTTCTGATCGCCGGTGTAGGCGTGCACGGTGGTCATGAGACCCTTCTCGACACCGAAGGCGTCGTCGAGGACCTTGATCATCGGCACGAAGCAGTTCGTGGTGCACGAGGCATTGGACACGACCTTGTGGATGGCCGGATCGAAGGTGTCGTCATTGACGCCGACCACGAACGTGGCATCGGCCTCGGTGGCCGGGGCGGAGATGATGACGAACGGGGCGCCGGCCTCGAGATGGGCGGCGGCCTTCGAGCGGTCCGTGAAGAAACCGGTGGACTCGACGACGATGTCGACGCCGAGGTCGGCCCACGGGAGATCCTTGGGCTCGCGGATGGCGGTGATCTTCAGGAGCTTCCCGTCGACGAGGATGCCGTCGTCGGTGGCTTCGACCGTGGCATCGAGGCGGCCCATGACCGTGTCGTACTTGAGCAGATGGGCCATCGCCGGGACGGAGCCGAGGTCGTTCGCGGCGACGATCTCGATGTCGGCGCCCGACTGGCGAACTGCACGGTAGAAGTTGCGGCCGATGCGGCCGAAGCCGTTGATGCCGACGCGGATCGTCATGATTGGTGATGCCTCCTGAGGGCTGCTCGTAGCGACGGGGAGACCTTAGGCGACGCGCCCGCCGGCACCTGCGGACCGCTAGCGATCGATGTCGCGATGGGTGACCCGCAGATCGGTCCCCTGCGCACGCAGTGATGCAGCCACCGCCTCGGCGATCGCCACCGACCGGTGACGGCCCCCGGTGCAGCCGAACGCCACCGTGAGATAGGACTTCCCCTCGGCCACATAGGCGGGCAGGAGGAGCCCGAGCAGACCCTCGAGCTGGGCGAGGAACGCCTGACTGAGCGCCTGCCCGAGGACGTAGTCGCGGACATCAGTGTCGAGGCCGGTGTGGGGACGGAGCTCCTCGATCCAGTGGGGGTTCGGGAGGAACCGGCAGTCGATCACCAGATCCGTGTCGAGCGGGAGTCCGTGCTTGTACCCGAACGAGGTGATCGTGGTCTGCATCCCCCCGGCCGGCGCATCGGCGGCGAAGAGGTCGAGCATCCGACTGCGCAGCTGATGCACGTTGAGATCCGAGGTGTCGATGACGACATGGGCCTCGGCCTTCACCGGCTGCAGGACGTCGCGCTCCTGCTCGATGGCCTCGGCGAGGGTGAGATCAGCAGTGGCCAGCGGATGCCGTCGCCGCGTGCTCTCGTAGCGCCGGACGAGCACATCGGTGCTCGCCTCGAGGAAGGCGATCCGGAGGCGGAACCCCTGGGCCCGCAGTTCGGCGAGGGCCGGCAGCGCGTCGGAGTGGTACGGCCCGGTGCCGACGACGAGCACGATCTTCGAGATGCTCGTGCCGGGAGCCTGGGCGAGTTCGGCCACCTTCGGGATGAGCGCCGGGGGAAGGTTGTCGATGACGAACCAGCCGAGATCCTCGAGGATGTCGGCGGCCTGGGAACGCCCCGCACCCGACAACCCGGTGATCACCACGAAGTCGCTCACGGCGCAACGCTACCGGTGCAGCGCCCGACGGGCGATCGCGGACACCTAGAGTCCGGACATGGACCAGCTCGAAGCCCTCGCCCGTTCCGCCGACCTCTTCGAATCGAAGCTCCGGATCGTCCCGCCGACCGCGATGCACGACCCCTCCCCCTGTGAGGGTTGGGATGTCGCCGAGGTCATCCGCCACTCGATCTCCGGCGCCACGATGTCGGCGGCACTCATCCGCGGAGCGTCACGTGAGCAGGCGATCGACATGCTCGCGACGACCGCACTCGACGAGGACGTCGTCGCCCAGTTCAGCCGCGCCGCCGATGATCTGGCCGCCGCGTTCGCCGAACCGGGCGCTCTCGAACGCATGGTCGCCCATCCGGCGATGGACATGCCCGTGGCGCAGCTGCTCGGCTTCCGCATCGGCGACAACGTCGTGCACGCCTGGGATCTCGCCCGCGGTGCAGGCATCGACGAAACACTCGATGACGACCTCGTGGCCCTCGTGTGGGAGAGCGTGCAGCCCATGCGACCGTTCATCGGTCAGGTGGGCCAGTTCGGCGAGGGACCGAGCGGCGAGCATGAGGATGCACCGCTCGACGTCAGGCTGCTCGACTTCATGGGCCGACGCCCCTGACGGTTGCTCCGGCTCAGTCCGCGCTGCGGCGGGCCACCAGCGTCAGCAGACGAGGGATCGTCGCCACGTCCTCGTACTCGGGAGCCCGATCGATGAACCCCTGCGGCGGGGCGGGTTCGAGCAGTCGTTCGAGCATCAACCCGTTGTCGGCCATCGTGTTGATGTACCGGCTCAGAGGTCGGTGCACGAAGCGGATGAACACGTCCTTCTCGACCTCCTCGACCACCGCCTGCTCGACGAGGTACGGACCGATCCGCCAGTACTGCTCGGGCGGATCGATCATCTGATCGTCGATCCATCCCGAGCCCGGGGTCTGCAGCAGCGGATGGTTGAGACAGAACACGAAGCGCCCGCCGGGCCGGAGCACCCGGGCCACCTCGGCGAGCGCCTCATCCACGGCGTCGATGTGCTCGAAGACCAGACAGCACACCACGGCGTCGAAACTGGCGTCGGGGAACGGCAGCACCTCGGCGCCCGAGCGGAGATACGAAGGTCCTCCGCCCCGGCGAGCGGCCTCGAGGATCTGGTTGCGGGTGGGATCGAGCCCCACGACGCTCGCACCGGATGCAGCCATCGCCCGGGCCACCTGCCCCTCCCCCGTGCCGACCTCGAGGATGCGGTCGAACCCAGCGGTCCACTCGACCACCAGCGGGATGATCTGATCGGTGTACTCCGGGTCGACGCCGTCGGTGAACTCCCGCTGCCACCAGTCGGCGTGGGCCTCCCAGAGGTCGGCGTTCACATCGTTGTCGGTCACGGGGACTCCATCAGTCGGCGGTTCGGCCCGGTGCGGGCGAGTGGATCTTGTCGTACACGGCGCGAGCCACCGAATCGGGCAGCCACGCGAGCGCCGTGAGCTCCTCGAGTGAGGCCTTCTTCACCGCACCCACTCCCCCGAGCTCCTTGACGAGTCGCTTGCGTCGGACATCGCCGAGCCCGGCGATGTCGTCGAGCACCGAGGTGGTCATGCGTTTGCCCCGCAGCTCGCGATGGAAGGAGATGGCGAAACGGTGCGCCTCATCGCGGATCCGCTGCAGCAGGAACAGCGCCTCGCTGTTGCGGGGCACGATCCTCGGCTCGGAGTGTCCGGGCACGAACACCTCCTCGAAGCGCTTGGCCAGCGACGCCACGGGGATCTCCTCGGAGAGTCCGAGCTCCTCGAGCACGCGCACCGCCACCGACAGCTGCCCCTTGCCACCGTCGACGAGGAGCAGCTGGGGCGGATAGGAGAAGCGTCCCTCCCGCTCGGCGATCGGGAGGGCCCGCTCCTCGAGATAGGCCGTGAAGCGGCGGGTGAGCACCTGCTCCATGGCGGCGAAATCGTCGTTGCCCTGATCGCCACGGATCTTGAAGCGTCGGTACTCACTCTTCTTGGGCAGACCATCCTCGAGCACCACCATCGATCCCACGTAGTCGGTGCCCTGGATATGACTCATGTCGTAACACTCGATGCGCAGCGGAGCCTCCGGCAGACCGAGGTGCTCCTGGAGATCGCTGAGTGCCCGCGCCCGCGTGTTGTGATCCGCGGCGCGCCGCAGGCGATGGCGACCGAACTCCTCGGCGGCGTTGTGGACCACCGTGGCCATGAGCTCGCGTTTGTCACCGCGCTGCGGCACCCGGATCGTCACCCGTGTGCCGCGCTGGGTGCTCAGCCACTCCTCGTAGAGCTCGGGCTGCGCGGATGGCTCGGCCACGAGCACCTCCCGGGGGACGCCGAGCGGCGGGATCTCCCCGTAGAGCCGTTCGAGCACGCGGTCGATCAGCTCACCCGGGGCGAGGTCCTCGGCCAGATCGAGCACGAACCCCCTGCGACCCACGACCCGACCGCGCCGCACATGGAACACCTGCACGGAGGATTCGAGATCATCACCGGCCAGCCCGATGATGTCGAGATCCTCCTCCTTCTCGAGCACCATCTGCTGCTTCTCGATGACGGATCGGACGGCGCCGAGACGGTCACGAAGACGTGCCGCCCGCTCGAACTCGAGGTCGTCGCTCGCCTGCTGCATCTCGGACTCGAGTCGGCCGACCACTGCGTCGGTGTCGCCCTCGAGGAATTCGATGAGTTCGCGGACCATCGAGTCGTAGTCCTCGCGGGTCACCTCGCCGACGCACGGACCACTGCACTTCTCGATGTGGAACAGCAGACAGGGTCGACCGAGCTTGGCGTGACGGTTCAGCTTCGTGTCCGAGCAGGTGCGGACGGGGAACGTGCGCAGCAGCAGGTCGAGGGTGTCGCGGACCGCCCAGGCCTGGGCGTACGGACCGAAGTACCGGGCCCCCTTGCGCTTCACGCCGCGCATCACGGTGGCCCGGGGCCAGTCGTCATCTGTCGTGATGGCGAGGAACGGATAGCTCTTGTCATCCTTCAGATCGATGTTGAATCGCGGCTCGTACTGCTTGATGAGGCTGTACTCGAGCATGAGTGCGTCGAGTTCCGTCCGGACCTGGATCCACTCCACCGTCTCGGCGGTCTCGACCATCTGTGCCGTGCGGGTCGGGAGCAGCGCGGGGTTCTGGAAGTAGTTCGAGAGCCGCTGGCGCAGACTCTTCGCCTTGCCGACGTAGATGACCCGACCGTGCGCATCCTTGAACTGGTAGGACCCGGGTTCATCGGGGATCGTGCCGGCCGGCGGTCGCTGAACCATCGGCGCATCGTACGGCCGGAAGGACGCGCATCGTGTCGCCGCGCCTACACTCTCCCCGCCGGCCTGGAATCCGGCAGCACCGAATCCTCCGAGACCGACATCCCCGTGGCGCGGCGTCCAGGCTGCCCCCACCGGTCACATCGGAGGATGCAGCACCGCTTCACCGCGACACCCGGAACCACCCAGAGAACCGAACCAGTCTGGAGAGCCACCATGCGGCTCCAACTCCCCCTCCCCGAGCGCTACACCGACGCGACGCCCGACGAGCTCGAGGCACGGATCCACGCGGCCCGGACAACGCTCGGGGAACGGCTCTTCATCCTCGGTCATCACTACCAGCGCGATGAGGTCATGCGGTGGGCCGATGCCCGCGGGGATTCCTTCCGGCTCTCGGTGCTGGCCCAGGAGCATCCCGAGGCCGAGTACATCGTGTTCTGCGGCGTGCACTTCATGGCCGAGTCAGCCGACATCCTCACCGGAGATCATCAGTCGGTCATCCTCCCCGACCTCAACGCCGGCTGCTCCATGGCCGATATGGCCGACCTCGAGGAGGTCGAGGAGGCATGGGAAACCCTGGCCCGCACCACGGACATCTCCCGCGTCATCCCCATCACCTACATGAACTCCTCGGCCGCCCTCAAGGCGTTCGTCGGCGAGCATGGGGGCGCGGTGTGCACCTCCTCCAACGCCGCCGCCGTGCTGCGCTGGGCCCTCTCGCTCGGTGATCGCGCCGACGATGGCGCCGGGGGCACCAAGGTGCTGTTCTTCCCCGATCAGCATCTCGGGCGCAACACGGGGTTCGATCTCGGCTTCACCGCCGAGGACATGCGGATCTGGAACCCGCGGGCCGAGCACGGTGGACTCACCGATGCCGACATCACCGACGCCACGTTCCTGCTGTGGCGGGGGCACTGCTCGGTGCACCAGCGGTTCCGCCCCGAACACATCGAACAGTTCCGAGCCTCCCATCCCGACGGCATCGTCATCACCCATCCCGAATGCGCCCATGAGGTCTGCGAACTCGCCGATCAGGTGGGCTCCACCGACGCCATCATCCGGGCGGTCGAGGCCGCGCCGGTCGGGTCGGTCATCGGGGTGGGCACCGAGATCCATCTCGTGAACCGACTCGATGCCGAGACCCCGGACAAGACCGTCGTCTCGCTGGACCCGCTCGTGTGCCCGTGCTCCACGATGTTCCGGATCGATGCGGTGCATCTGTGCTGGGTGCTCGAGAACCTCATCGAGGATCGGGTGGTCAACCGGATCACCGTCGATCCGACCACCGCACGCTGGGCGAAGGTGGCGCTCGACCGGATGCTCTCCATCACCTGAGCCGCGGACCCGGTCGACGATGCCGGGGCCCGGCCGGCACGGTGCGGGTCCGAGCTAGGAACCGGCCAGCAGCGGTGCCAGGAATTTCCCGGTGTAGCTCTCCGGTGTGGCCGCCACGAGCTCGGGCGTGCCCTCGACCACGAGCGTGCCGCCGCCACTGCCGCCCTCCGGACCGAGATCGATGATCCAGTCCGCCGTCTTGATCACATCGAGGTTGTGCTCGATGACGAGCACGGTGTTGCCCTGATCGACGAGCCGGGACAGCACGGTGAGCAGTTTGCGGATGTCCTCGAAATGGAGTCCGGTGGTGGGCTCGTCGAGGATGTACATCGTGTGCCCGGTGGAGCGCTTGGCGAGTTCCGAGGCCAGCTTCACGCGCTGGGCCTCGCCCCCGGAGAGGGTGGTGGCCGGCTGGCCGAGACGCACATAGCCGAGACCCACATCCACGATGGTCTGCAGATGGCGGGCGATCGCGGGCTGGTTGGCGAAGAACTCGACCCCCTCGGCACAGCTCATGTTGAGGATGTCGGAGATGTTGTGATCCTTGAACGTGATGTCGAGCGTGTCGCGGTTGTACCGAGCCCCCTTGCAGACCTCACACGGCACGTAGACATCGGGCAGGAAATGCATCTCGATCTTGATGGTGCCGTCGCCCGAACAGGCCTCGCAGCGTCCGCCGGCGACGTTGAACGAGAACCGACCCGGCAGATATCCGCGCACCTTGGCCTCGTGGGTCTGGGCGAAGAGCTTGCGGATGTGATCGAACACTCCGGTGTAGGTGGCCGGATTGGATCGGGGCGTGCGACCGATGGGCGACTGGTCGATGTTGATGACCTTGTCGATGTGCTCCAGACCCTCGACCTTCCGATGCAGGCCGGGGGCCACCTTGGCGCCGTAGACATGCTGCATGAGTGAGCGGTGCAGGATGTCGTTGACGACCGTGGACTTGCCGGAACCCGACACGCCCGTGACCGCCGTGAACACCCGCAGCGGGAACTCGACATCGATGTTCTTGAGGTTGTGCTCACGCGCCCCGCGGACCACGAGCCTGTCGGCGCCCGGCGTGCGCCGAACCGCCGGCACCGGGATGGTGCGCCGACCAGAGACGTACTGGCCGGTGATCGACTCCTTCGACTTCAGCAGACCCTTGACGTTGCCGGAGTAGACGACCGCTCCCCCGTGCTCGCCGGCACCCGGGCCGATGTCGACCACATGATCGGCCACCTTGATGGTGTCCTCGTCGTGCTCGACGACCAGGACGGTGTTGCCGAGGTCGCGGAGGCGGAGCAGCGTGTCGATGAGTCGACGGTTGTCGCGCTGATGCAGTCCGATGGAGGGTTCGTCGAGCACATAGAGCACACCGACGAGGCCGGATCCGATCTGGGACGCGAGGCGGATCCGTTGGGCCTCACCACCGGCGAGGGTGGCGGCCGAACGACCGAGACTCAGGTAGTCGAGGCCCACGTCGAGCAGGAACCCCATGCGGGCGTTGATCTCCTTGACGACCCGTTCGGCGATCATGCGATCACGTTCGGAGAGTTCGAGTCCGGCGAGCGCCGCGGCGGCATCGGAGATGGACATGCTGGAGATGTCGGCGATGGAGTGGCCGTCGATGGTGACACCGAGGCTGAATGGCCGCAGGCGGGATCCCTCGCAGACCGGGCACGGCACCTCGCGCATGTAGCTCTCGACCTGCTCGCGGGCACTGTCGCTCTCGGCATCGGAGTGGCGTCGCTGCAGCCAAGGGATGATGCCCTCGTACCGGGCGTCGTAGGAGCGCTGGCGCCCGTACCGGTTCTTGTACCGGACCTGGACCCTCCCGGTGGAGCCGGTTCCGTGCAGCAGGAGCTTCTGCGCCTTCTTCGGCAGGTCGACGAAGGGGGTGTCCGGGTCGATGTCGTTGATGTCGCACACCGACTCCAGCAGCCGCCCGAAGTACTGCGTGCGAGCCGTGGCCCAGGGGGCGAGCGCACCCTCGGCGATCGAGAGGTCAGGATTCGGGACGACCAGATCGGGATCGACCTCGAACCTCGTGCCCAGACCATCGCAGTGCTCACAGGCGCCGTAGGGCGAGTTGAACGAGAAGTTGCGCGGCGCCAGCTCCTCGAAGCTGATGCCGCACTCCGGGCAGCCGAGATGCTGGCTGAACGTGAGGATCTCGTCGTCGAGCCCGGAGTCGTCGCCCCGGCCGACGACCTGCACCTCGGCCACTCCCTCGGCGATGCGCAGGGCCGTCTCGAGCGAATCGGTGAGCCGACGGTCGATGCCGTCCTTGCGCACGAGACGATCGACCACGACCTGGATGGTGTGCTGCTCGTACCGGGCGAGTTCGACGGTGTCGGTCAGTTCATGCAGCTCGCCGTCGATGATCGCCCGGGCGAAACCCTGCGAGGCGAGATCGGACAGCAGCGTGTCGTAGGTGCCCTTGCGACCGCGCACCACCGGGGCGAGCACCTGGAACCGTGTGCCCTCGGGGAGTTCCAGCACCCGGTCGACGATCTGCTGCGGGGTCTGACGCTTGATGACCGCACCATCGTTGGGACAGTGCGGGACGCCGATACGCGCATAGAGCAGACGCAGATAGTCGTAGACCTCGGTGATCGTGCCCACCGTGGAGCGGGGATTGCGCGATGCCGACTTCTGGTCGATCGAGATCGCCGGCGACAGCCCCTCGATGAAATCGACATCGGGCTTGTCCATCTGGCCGAGGAACTGGCGGGCATAGGCCGAGAGGGATTCGACATAGCGACGCTGACCCTCGGCGTAGATGGTGTCGAAGGCGAGCGAGGACTTCCCGGATCCGGACAGGCCCGTGAACACGATGAGCCGGTCCCGGGGGAGGTCGATGGAGATGTTTCGGAGGTTGTGCTCTCTCGCACCCCGGATGACCAGCTGATCCACGGCGGTCACCCTACCGGTGATGCGCGAGGCCCGGTCCGGTCAGGGGATCGATGGGCTCAGCCGACCTCGCGCAGCTCCCGACGCAGTTCCTTGATCTCGTCGCGGAGGCGGGCGGCGTACTCGAACCGGAGATCAGCCGCCGCCTCCTTCATCTCCTCCTCGAGCGTGAGCACGAGACGGGCGAGCTCGTCGGAGGGGAGATCGGCGAGATCGCTGCGCACCTTGTCGCGACTCGTGGAGCGTCGGTCCGAGCCCGGGACGGGTGCGCCCTGCGCCGGACGGAGGCTGGCGAGGATGTCGGTGACCGCCTTGCGGATCGTCTGCGGGTTGATGCCGTGATCCAGGTTGTACTGCTGCTGGAGCCCGCGACGACGGTTCGTCTCGGAGATCGCCCGCTGCATCGAATCGGTGATCGTGTCGGCGTACATGATCACCTGCCCGTCGACGTTGCGAGCCGCACGACCGATGGTCTGGACGAGCGAGGTGACCGATCGGAGGAACCCCTCCTTGTCGGCGTCGAGGATCGCCACCAGCGAGACCTCGGGCAGATCGAGACCCTCCCGCAGGAGGTTGATGCCGATCAGCACGTCGAACTCACCGAGCCGGAGATCACGGAGGATCTCGATGCGTTCGATGGTGTCGACCTCGGAATGCAGATAGCGCACCTTGATGCCGAGCTCGAGGAGATAGTCGGTGAGGTCCTCGGCCATCTTCTTCGTGAGGGTGGTGACGAGCACCCGATCGCCCTTGACGATCCGCTGGTTGATCTGCTCGATGAGATCGTCGATCTGCCCCTTGGTGGGCTTGACGATGACCTCGGGATCGACGAGGCCGGTGGGACGCACGACCTGCTCGACGATCGCCGCTGAGTTCTCGAGCTCGAACGGGCCCGGTGTGGCCGAGAGGAACACCACCTGCTTGAGCCGCTCCATGATCTCCTCGAAGCGCAGCGGCCGGTTGTCCGCAGCCGACGGGAGACGGAAACCGTGCTCGATCAGCGTCTGCTTCCGCGAGCGGTCGCCGGCGAACTGACCGTGGAGCTGCGGAATGGCCTGATGGCTCTCGTCGAGCACCACGAGGAAATCGTCGGGGAAGTAGTCGAGGAGGGTGAATGGGGGCTCGCCCGGTTTCCGCCCGTCGATCGGCCCCGAGTAGTTCTCGATGCCGTTGCAGTAGCCCAGTTCCTCCATCATCTCGAGGTCGTACTGGGTGCGCATGCGGAGACGTTGGGCCTCGAGCAGCTTCCCCTCCTTCTCGAAATGGGCGAGCTGCTCCTGCAGTTCTGCCTGGATGCGGCCCATGGCGGCGTGCAGGCGCTCCTCGCCCGCCACGTAATGCGTGGCCGGGAAGATGATGAGCTCCTCGAGCTCGGTGACCTTCTCACCGGTGATCGGGTCGACCACGAGCACCCGCTCGATCTCGTCACCGAAGAGTTCGATACGGATGAGGGTCTCGTCATAGGCGGGATGCACCTCGATGGTGTCGCCACGGACCCGGAACTTGCCCCGCACGAGATTCATGTCGTTGCGCTCGTACTGCATGTCGACGAGCCGCTTCAGGATGTGGCGCTGGTCGTGGGTCTCGCCCGGGCGGAGGACGAGGAGTTGGTCCTGATACTCGAGCGGTGAGCCGAGGCCGTAGATGCACGAGACAGAGGCGACGACGATGGTGTCGCGCCGGGTGAGCAGCGCCGAGGTGGCCGCGTGACGCAGCCGGTCGATCTCGTCGTTCACCGAGGAGTCCTTCTCGATGTACGTGTCCGAGGACGGCATGTAGGCCTCGGGTTGGTAGTAGTCGTAGTAGGAGACGAAGTACTCGACCCGGTTCTCGGGGAAGAATTCGCGGAACTCGTTGGCCAGCTGGGCGGCGAGCGACTTGTTCGGGGCGATCACCAGGGTCGGGCGCTGCAGGGCCTCGATCGTCCAGGCGATCGTGGCGCTCTTGCCGGAGCCGGTGATGCCGAGCAGGGTCTGGAAACGGTTGCCGGCGTTGATGCTCGCCGTGAGCTGTTCGATCGCCCGGGGCTGGTCGCCGGCGGGAGAGAACTCGGACACCAGACGGAACGGCGGCATGGTGTGAGTCTACGGAGGTGCACGCCGTCTAACCTTGCCGCTCGGCAAGAACCTCGGTCCCGCACCCGGCGGTCGACCCCCTACCCGGACAAGGGCGAATCTGATGCGAGACGCGTTGGGAGCGATGCAATCGGTGCTGGTGCTCGGAGGGAACTCCGAGATCGCCCTCGCCATCGTGGACCGCCTGATCGAGGGTCGTACGCGTCGCGTCCTGCTGGCGGTGCGGGAGCCGTCGAGCGCGGCATCCACGATCGAGCGCCTCACCGCCGCCGGAGTCTCCGCCTCGGCCATCGCCTTCGATGCCCTGCAGCCCGAGACCCACGCCGGTGTGCTCACGGCTGCGTTCGCCGACGGCGACATCGACCTCGTCATCTCCGCCTTCGGCATGCTGGGCTCACAGGCCGAGTTCGACGCCGACCCGCTGTTCGCCCTGCAGGCCGTCAACGCCAACTTCGGCGGTGCGGTCACCTCGGGTCTCATCGTGGCCGACCTCATGCGTCGCCAGGGTCACGGCACCCTGCTCATGATCACCTCCATCGCCGCCATGCGCGGCCGTGCCGACAATTTCGTGTACGGGGCCACCAAGGCCGGTCAGGATCTCTTCTCTCAGGGCCTCGGCGACGCCCTCGTGGGTTCCGGCGTCCGGGTAGTGGTCGTCCGACCGGGATTCGTCCACACGAAGATGACCGACGGCATGAAGCCGGCCCCGTTCTCCACCACCCCCGACAAGGTCGCCGAGGTCGTGGTCGACGGTCTGGCCAAGGGCCGGGAACTCATCTTCGCCCCGTCGATCCTGCGATTCGTGTTCGCCGGTCTCATCCATGCGCCGCGCATGATCTGGCGTCGTCTCGGTGGCTGACCCGATGCCCTCGTCCGTGCCGGCCGCGGCACCCCGGGGATCATTCCTCGGCGGGGTGGTGCGCGAACTGCGACCCAAGCAGTGGATGAAGAACGTCCTCGTGTTCGCCGCGCCGGCGGCGGCTGGAGTCATCGATGAACGGGTCGAACTGTTCCATGCCATCGGCGCCTTCCTGTGCTTCTGCGCCGCCGCGAGTGCCACCTATCTCATCAACGACATCTCCGATGTGGAGTCCGACCGCCGGCACCCGACCAAATGCGAACGACCGATCGCCGCCGGCATCGTGCCCGTCCCGTTCGCCATCGTGCTCTCGATCCTCCTGCTCGTCGGCGGAGTCTGCGGGGCCTTCCTCATCGAACGCGATTTCGGGTTCACGATCCTCGCCTACCTGGCGCTCACCACCTGCTACACCCTCTGGCTCAAGCACATGGCGGTGCTCGACATCATGTCGGTGGCTGCCGGTTTCGTGCTCCGGGCCATCGGTGGAGCCACCGCCACCAGCGTGCCGATCTCGGAGTGGTTCTTCATCGTCACCAGCTTCGGTGCGCTCTTCATGGTGACCGGCAAACGACAGGGCGAGCAGTCCGATCTCGGTGAGCAGGCGGCGGAGGTGCGGCCGGTGCTGGCCCTCTACACGCCGGCGTTCCTCACATATCTGCGAGCCGTGTTCTCCGGTGGCGCGCTCATCACCTACTGCCTGTGGGCCTTCTCATCGGCCGATCTGCATGGTGGCAACAACGTGCTGTTCCAGCTCTCCATCGTGCCCTTCGCCATCGCCATCCTGCGCTACGCGCTCCTGCTCGATCAGGGCAAGGGCGCTGAGCCGGAGAACCTCGTCCTGTCCGATCGCACCCTGCTCATCGCCGGTGCTGCCTGGATCCTCATCTACGGCTTTGCCATCTACACCGCCTGAACCGGCCGCCGAACTGGCGCACCCCCGTTCCACCGAACTCTTCGGCTGGGGACGCACCGCCCCCACGGCGGCCGATGTCCGGCGCCCCACCTCGGCCGTCGAACTCCGACGGTCGCTGCCCGGGTCGAACCCCCGTGGTCTCCTGGCCCGCGGTCTCGGCCGGAGCTACGGCGACGCCGCACAGAACAGTGGCGGTCGGGTCATCGAGACCATCGACGTCGACGCGTTCACGGTGCATCCTGCCGCCCCCGACTCCGATCATGTGCTCGTCACCGCCGAATCCGGGGTCAGCATCGACCGACTGCTGCATTCACTCGTGCCACAGGGACTCTTCGTGCCGGTCACGCCGGGCACTCGCTATGTCACGGTCGGCGGGGCCATCGCCGCCGACATCCACGGCAAGAACCACCACCGCAAGGGCTCGTGGTGCGATCACGTCGAGTCGCTCCATCTGCAACTCGCCGATGGGTCGGTCGTCGAGATCGGTCCGACGCAGGACCCCGAACTGTTCTGGGCCACCGCCGGTGGCATGGGCCTCACCGGCGTGATCCTCGACGCCACGTTCCGCTGCCCGCGCATCGGTTCCAGTCGACTCCTCGTCGACACCGACCGGGCGCCTGATCTCGACACGGTCGTCGAACTCATGGCCACGGGAGATGCCGACTACGACTACTCCGTGGCCTGGATCGATCTGATGGCCACCGGTGCCTCGATGGGTCGTTCCGTGCTCACCCGGGGCCGGTTCGCCACCGCCGAGGAGCTCGATGCCTCCGCCGGCACCGATCCCTTCGAGTACCGGGCCGGCGTGATCGCCTCGGCACCGCCGTTCGTCCCGGGCGGCCTGCTCAACAAGCTCACCGTGCGAGCCTTCAACGAACTCTGGTTCCGCAAGGCGCCGAAGCTGCGTCGCGACGAACTGCAGACCATCCCCACCTTCTTCCATCCGCTCGACATGGTCGGGGGCTGGAACCGGATCTACGGGCCCGGCGGATTCCTCCAGTGGCAGTTCGTGATCCCCTTCGGCACCGAAGCCACGCTGCGGCGCATCATCGAGGAACTCAGCGCTGCGGGATGCACGTCATTCCTCGCCGTGCTCAAGGCCTTCGGTCCGAACAACGCCTCGCCGTTGTCGTTCCCCGCGCCGGGTTGGACCCTCGCCCTCGACATCCCCACCGGCGTCCCCGGTCTGGCTCCCCTGCTCGATCGACTCGACGACATGGTGGTCGAGGCCGGCGGACGTATCTACCTCGCGAAGGACTCGCGGGTGCGGGCCGAACTCGTGCCGCAGATGTACCCGAGCCTGGACGAATGGCGCGCGGTCCGGGAGCGCGTCGATCCGCATCGTCGTATCACCAGCGACCTCGCTCGCCGACTCTCGCTGTAGGTCTCCTCAGTCGCTGCCGTCGGCGGCCGGGCCGGCTGCCACCTTCGCCGCCTCGAGGCCCCGGATCCACTCCCAGCAGGCGTCGATATGGGCGACGAGATCCTCCGGGGTGCCGTCGTTGGGCACCACGAAATCAGCCTCGGCCAGACGCTGCTCGCGGGTGGCCTGCCGGGCCATCCGGGCGCGGGCATCGTCGGCGCTGAAGCCGCGGAATCGGACGAGTCGGTCGACGGCGATCTCCGGATCGGTGTCGACCACGATGACACCCTCGGGCGCATAGGGCTTGTTCTCGACCAGCAGCGGGATGTCGAGCACCACGATGTTGTCGAGGTCGCGCTGCGCCTCGATGCGCGCGTCGATCTCGGCTCCCACCGCCGGGTGCACGATGGCGTTGAGCGCCTTGAGCTGCTCGGCGTCGGTGAACACGATGTTCGCCACGGCCTGACGGTCGAGGGTGCCATCGGCGGCGAGGATGCCCTCGCCGAAGTGGTCGACCATGGCGGCCAGTACCGCGCCACCGGGCGCCTGGAGTTCGCGGACCACCCCATCGGCATCGATGACGACGGCCCCTCGTTCGGCGAGGGCGGACGAGACAGTGGATTTACCGGAACCGATCCCGCCGGTGAGGCCGAGGAGCAACATGGTCACCGAATGTATCCGATGGATTTTCGGTGTCTCTCCTCAACTTCTGCGCGTCGCTGCCGACTCATGCGCCATGAACGAACTGCGCATGACCCCACCGACCCATTCACCCACCAACGTCATCGGCTGGCGACTGCCGCTCGACGCGATCACCCGGCGCGAGACCGAGGTCCTCCAGGCGATCACCGACGGGTGCTCCACGCCCCAGATCGCCGCTCGCCTCTACCTCTCCCAGAAGACGGTCAAGAACCATCTGGCGTCGATCTACCAGAAGCTCGACGCGCGCGATCGGACGCAGGCGGTGCTCATCGCCCTGCGTCTCGGGATCGTGCAGTTGGAGCGTTCCGACGCGGCCTGAGGCCGCGTCGGAACTCCGGATCACTCGGCGGCGGGAGCCTCGTCGGCGACGGCGTCGTCACCAGCGGGGACCATGCCCTCATCGCCGTGCTCGGCGTAGTACTCCGCCCATGCCTGCTGGGCCTCGGTGGACTCGGCGCCACCGATGTAGTTGCCCTGATCGTCGTAGGCGTGCTCGCCGAAGTGCTCCTGGTACTCGGCGGCCACGATGCCACCCTCGGCGGCCTGCTTGATCGAGAGGCTGATGCGACGACGCTGGAGGTCGAGGTCGATGATCTTGACCCACAGCTCCTCGCCCGGGGTGACGACCTGCTCGGGCAGATCGACATGGTGGGCGGACATCTCGGAGATGTGCACGAGGCCCTCGATGCCGTCGCCGACCTGGACGAACGAACCGAACGGCACCAGCTTGGTGACCCGGCCGTAGACGAGCTCGCCGACCTGATGGGCCGAGGCGAACTGCTGCCACGGATCCTGCTGGGTGGCCTTCAGCGAGAGGCTGATGCGCTCGCGGTCGAGATCGACCTCGAGGACCTGCACCTCGATCTCATCGCCGACGGCGACGACGGAGCCGGGATGGTCGACGTGCTTCCAGGACAGCTCGGACACGTGCACGAGGCCGTCCATGCCGCCGAGGTCGACGAAGGCGCCGAAGTTGACCACCGACGACACCACACCACGGCGGACCTCGCCGGGCTTGAGGTTCGTGAGGAAGTCGTCGCGCTGTTCCTTCTGGGTCTCCTCGAGCCATGCCCGACGGGAGAGGACGACGTTGTTGCGGTTCTTGTCGAGCTCAATGATCTTGGCGTCGACGGTGCGGCCCACGTAGGGGGCGAGGTCACGGACACGACGCAGTTCGACGAGCGAGGCGGGAAGGAAGCCGCGGAGGCCGATGTCGACGATGAGGCCGCCCTTGACGACCTCGATGACCGGGCCGCTGACGACACCCTCTTCTTCCTTGATCTTCTCGATCGTGCCCCAGGCCCGCTCGTACTGGGCGCGCTTCTTGGACAGGACGAGACGACCCTCCTTGTCCTCCTTGGTGAGGACGAGGGCCTCGATGCGCTCACCGAGCGAGACGATCTCGGAGGGATCGACGTCGTTGCGGATCGAGAGTTCGCGGGCCGGGATGACACCCTCGGACTTGTAGCCGATGTCGAGGAGCACCTCGTCGTGATCGACCTTGACGATCGTCCCCTCGACGATCTGACCGTCCTCCACCTGCACCATCGAGGTCGTGTACGCCTCGTCGAGCGACTCGGCACCGAGATCGTTCTCGATGATCTGACGAGGGATGTAGCGGCCCTCGGAGTCGAAGCTGCCCATGCCGTTGGTCTCGGGAGCGGCTTCGGCGGGGGTTGCGGCGTCAGCCGCGTCGGTGGTGATCTGGTCGGACAAGGTGGTTCTCTCTTCGGTGGATAAGGATTCGAGGGTGGACAAGGGATCTGGCTCCGGACGGAGCGTTCGACAGCGCTCGCGCGCATGAGGAACTCAGAGGTTAGGCACGCAGGGACCCCAAGGGCCACTTGAGGTCGTCAGGGAGTCGGAGGGCGGCGGGCCAGCAGGAGGAACTCGTGATGATCGAGGTCGGGCGGGCGACGGGCGTAGTCGCCCGGTGACACCGACCAGATCTCCTCGACCGTGAGCCCGGACCGGGCGGCGAGCAGACGCAGTTCACGGGGTGTGAAGCAGGTGGTCCAGAGATCGTGCTCGGCCCGAGCGCCATCCGGGGATCGCAGTTCGGTGCGCTCATGGTTCACCCCGGCTCCCACATCGAAACTGTCGGTGTCCTCCAGCCAGCGGACCTGGAAGTAGGCGGAGAACGCTGACACGGCGATGCCACCTCCGGGTCGCAGGGCCGATGCCATGCCGTCGAGCACGGTGGCATCGGGATCACCCATCGGAACCGAGTCGCCTCCTCCGGCGAGTCCGAACGCCCCCTGACACAGGGAGATCACCGCATCGAACTCGGAGTCGAAGGGCAGGTGGCGGGCGTCGAGCCGTTCGAAGGTGACCCCGGCCGGCGCATCGAGTCGGGCGATGTCGACGAACCGCTGTGAGATGTCGACCCCGTGGACCGAGAGTCCCGCCTCCCCCAGCGCCCGGGCATGACGACCGGGACCGCAGCCGACATCGAGCACACGCATGCCCGGTTCGAGGCCGAGCACATCGATGAGGAAGGCGACCTCGTTGGCCGTTCCCATCGTGAACGAGTAGCGCAGATAGGCCTCGCCGAGATGGTCGGCCAGCGCCTCGAACCAGTGATCGTCGGATCGGACCGGATCGGACACCCGCTCAGCCCTTCGCCGCGGCCCAGGAGTCCCCGACCGAGAGGTTCACCTCGAGGGGGACCCGGAGATCGAAGGCCCCGGACATGGCATCGAGCACCAGGGCCGTGACCGCCTCGAGCTCGGCGGGGACGACCTCGCAGATGACCTCGTCATGCACCTGCAGGATGAGCCGGCTCCCACCGCCCGACTGTTCCAGCAGCTGGTCCAGGCGGACGAGCGCTACCTTGAAGATGTCGGCGGCCAGACCCTGGATCCCTGCGTTCATCGCCTGTCGCTCACCGGCCTGACGGACCCGGAAGTTCGAGGATGACAGCTCGGGGATCTGACGACGCCGACCGAAGAGGGTCTCGGTGTAGCCGCGCTCCCGGGCCTCGGCGACGGTGCGATCCATATAGGCATGCACGGCCGGGAACGCCTCGAAGTACGAGTCGAGGATCTGCTGGGCCTCGCCCACGCCGACACCGAGACGCTGGGCCAGACCGTAGGCCTCCATGCCGTAGGCCAGGCCGTAGCTGACCATCTTCGCCTTCGATCGCTGCTCGATGGTGACCGAACCCGGATCCACGTCGAACACTCGGGCCGCGGTGGCGTTGTGGATGTCCTGTCCGGACTCGAAGGCGCCGATGAGTCCGGGGTCCTCGGCGAGATGGGCGATGCAGCGCAGCTCGATCTGGTTGTAGTCGGCCACGAGCAGGGTGAACCCCTCGGCCGGCACGAAGGCCCGCCGGAAGCTGCGACCGAGCTCGGAGCGCACCGGGATGTTGTGGAGGTTCGGGGCATCGGAGCTGAGACGACCGGTCCGGGCCACCGTCTGGTTGAACGTGGCGTGGATCCGTCCGTCGGGCCCGACCTCGGCCAGGAGACCCTCGCCGTAGGTGGAACGGAGCTTCTCGACCTCGCGGTACGCCAGGAGATGCTCGACGATCGGGTGCTGACCCCGCAGCTTCTCGAGCGACGCGGCATCGGTGGAGTACCCGGTCTTGGTCTTCTTCTGCGGAGCGAGCCCGAGGCGGTCGAAGAGGATCTCGCGCAGCTTGACCGTGGAGTTCACGTTGAACTCCTCCCCGGCGTCTGCACAGATGAGCGCCCGGAGCTCATCGCATCGAGCGGTCAGCTCGGTGTTGAGGCGGCGCAGCTCGTCGACATCGACACCGACCCCGAGGATCTCCATGCGGGCCAGCACACGGATGAGCGGCACCTCGATGTCGAGGTTGAGCTGGGCCAGACCGCGGGCGGCGAGGGCCTCGCCCATCGGGCCGATGAGTGCGTCGACGCCGAGCGCCCGGCGAGCGGCGGTCTGTGCGTCGGCACCGGTGTCGCCGCCACCGTCGAGATCGAGCTGACCGGTCGGGGTGGCGTCGTCGATCGGCAGCGATGCATCGGCGAAGCGCACGACGAGCTGGTCGAGTTCGTAGCGCGACTCAGATGGGTCGAGCAGGTAGGCCGCGATCATCGTGTCGAGCGTGAGCGAGCGGAGATCGATGTCGAGCTGCAGCAGGCTGCGGATGATCGCCTTGGAATCATGCGCGGCGATGGGGCGGCCATCGGCGGCGACGAGCGCCGAGAGCGCGGCCCGGACGGCATCGTCGGCGAGCACGGAGGCGGGGATCCAGGCGACGTCGCCACTGGCGGAGTCGGTGACCATGGCGAGACCGGTGAGTGCCGATCGTCCCTCGGCGCCCTCCCAGGCCCCGGCGATGGCCAGCGGCTCATCGGAATCGGCCAGTGCGCGCAGCACACCCGACGCGTCGACGGCACGATCGAGATCGCTTCGCTCGGCCTCGAGCACGCGGCCCCGGGCCTCGGCGACGACCGAGCCGGTCTCCACCGCGCCGAGCACCTCGAGGAGCCGTTCGTAGAGGGCCCGGAACTCGAAGAAGTCGAACACCCGCCGGACCTCGTCGAGGTCGTAGTCACCGATGCGGAGTTCATCGACGTGCACCGACACCGGGGCGTCGCGGCGCAGACGCATGAGATCGACGTTGATGCGGGCGCGATCCTCGTTCTCGGCGAGGTTCTGACGCAGCTTCGGTGTGAGCTCGTCGAGATGCTCGTAGATGCCGTCGATGCCGCCGTAGGTGGTGATGAGCTTCGCTGCGGTCTTCTCGCCGACGCCCGGCACACCGGGGAGGTTGTCGGATGGATCGCCTCGGAGCGCGGCGTACTCGACGTAGCTGGTGGGCGTGACACCGGTGCGCTCGAGGATCCCCGCCTCGTCATAGAGGGCGTAGTCGGAGACGCCACGTTTGTTGTAGAGGACCCGGATATGGGGGTCGTGCACCAACTGGTAGCTGTCGCGGTCGCCTGTGACGATGATGACGTCGTCGCCCCGAGCCTCGGCCTCGGTGGCGAGGGTGGCGATGATGTCATCGGCCTCGAACCCGACGAGGTCGAGGACCGGCACCTTCAGGACCTCGACGACCTGGCGGACCAGACCCATCTGCTGGCGCAGGATGTCCGGGGAGGACTCACGGTTGGCCTTGTAGCTCTCGAGGGCGAGATGACGGAAGGTGGGCTCCGAACGGTCGAACACAACAGCGAGGTGATCGGGACGCTGATCGCGCAGCAGGTTCACCAGCATCGACGTGAAGCCGTACACCGCATTGGTGACCTGACCGGAGGCCGTGGCCATGTCGGTGGGCAGTGCGAAGAACGCCCGATAGGTGAGGGAGTTCCCGTCGATGAGCATGAGCGTGGACATCAGGGTCCTTCTGGTCGGAGTTCGCCGGCGAGCACGCGCTCGGCCACGGACTGCATGGTCGCGCGATCGCTCATGGCGGTGTGCTGGATGAACGAGAACGCCTCGGATTCGGTGAGGCCGCAGGTGTCGATGAGCAGGCCCTTCGCCCGATCGATGACCTTGCGGGCGGCGAGCTGCTCCTCGAGCGATTCGGTGAGCTCGGTCAGCGCCCGCAGTTCGCGGAAGCGCCCGATCGCCACTTCGACGGCCGGCACCAGCTCGCTGCGCTGGAAGGGCTTGACGAGATAGGCGAGGGCTCCGGCGTCGCGGGCCCGCTCGATGAGATCGCGTTGGCTGAACGCCGAGAGGATGAGGACCGCACAGATCCGGTCCCGGGTGAGTTCGCGGGCCACCTCGAGTCCATCGAGACCGGGCATCTTGATGTCGAGGATGGCGAGGTCGGGTCGCAGTTCGCGGGCGAGGGCGACTGCCTCGTCGCCGCGTCCGGTCTCGCCGACGACCAGGTAGCCCTCCTCCTCGAGGGTCTCCTTCAGATCGAGGCGGATGATCGCCTCATCCTCGGCGAGCATGACTCGGATCGTCACCGACTTCCCCTCCGCTCGGCCCGGGCGGTCGCCGGAACTCGGCAGGATCGTACCGGCCGTCGGGTGCTGGTCAGTCCGTCGATGCGGTGAGTCGGTCGAGGAGTTCGTCCTGCTGCTGCTCGAGCCGGGCGATGTCGCTGACCACCTCGGCCCGATGCCGACGCATGGCGTCAGCGTGCCTCGAGGCCTCCCGATGCTCGCGCTCGGCGAGCGGGGTCTCCGACACCAGTGATCGGATCCTGGCGTCGTCGGCGACCCCGGCGAGGCTCTCGAGCTGCTCGTCCACCACCACCAGCTCCTGGCGCAGCTCGCGCAGCTGCGCACTCAACTCGCGCAGTCGGCGTTCCAGCAGGTTCCGGTTCACCTCCCGAGTGTACGGGGACATCCCGCCTGCGACCGGAGGCGGCGACGGGATCCTGTGGTTACCCATGGGTAGCCCGGCCCTCCACTGCCCGATTGGTAGCGTGACCGACGCACCTCATTGCGGCGGTGCTGGAACTGGCATACAGGGCGGGCTCAAACCCCGCTGCCCGCAAGGGCTTGAGGGTTCGAATCCCTCCCGCCGCACCCCAAGGCCCCCTCTCCGTTCCTCGGGGCCCACTCTGATTCCCCCATCCCCTCTGCAAAGGACCCACTGCACCGATGATCGTGTTCACCTTCCCCGGTCAGGGGTCCCAGAAGGCGGGGATGGGCGAACATTGGAAGCAGCATCCGAGCTGGGAACTCGTCGGCGAGGCGTCGGCGGTCCTCGATCGGGATCTCGAGGAGCTGCTGCTGCACACCGGGGCCGAGGAGCTCACCCGGACCGACAACGCCCAGCTGTCCACGTTCCTGATGAGTCTCGTGGTGCTCGATGCCGTCGAACGCCTCGGCGTGGAACCGGCTGCAGCCGCCGGCCACAGCCTCGGCGAGTACAGCGCCCTCGTCGCCTCCGGTGCGCTCTCCTTCGAGGACGGACTGCGCCTCGTGCATGCCCGGGGCACGGCGATGCTCGCCGCCACCACCGCTCGCGTCGGCACCATGGCTGCGGTGCTCGGTCTCGATGACGACGACGTCGAGGTCGCCTGCGCCCGGTGCGAGTCCGATGTCTGGGTGGCCAACTACAACGCGCCCGGTCAGGTCGTCGTCGCCGGATCACCCGAGGGCGTCGCCGATGCCTCGGCCGTGGCCAGGGAACTCGGAGCGAAGAAGGTCATGCCGATGGCCGTCAGCGGCGCCTTCCACACACCGTTCATGGAACCCGCCCGCTCGGCGCTGCGCACGGCGATCGACGGCGCCGATCTCCGCGAGGCCGAACTCCCCATCTACGCCAACGTCGACGCCCGCGCGCATGTCTCGGCCACGGAATGGTCGAGTCTGCTGGGGGCCCAGCTGTGCAGCCCGGTGCGCTGGCGCCAGACCCTCCACAACCTCGGCGATGCCGGCGCCACCGTCGTCGTCGAACTCGGTCCCGGCGGTGTGCTCACCGGCATGGCCAAGCGGACCCTCACCGGCGCATCCACCATGAGCGTCTCGACGCCCGGCGACCTCGACCGACTGCTCGGGCTGCTCGCCATGCCCAGCGACTCCGGCGACGGCATCCACGAGGGTGAGCACCTGTTCGCCACGGAACGCATGGTGGTGAGCCCCGCCGCCGGCGTCTTCACCTCGGCAGCTGGCGTCGGACCCGGTTTCGGGCTCACGCCCGGGTGCGTGCTCGGCACCGTCGGCGACCATGCCGTGCGCTCGCCGTTCCACGGGACCCTCGTCAACATGCTCGCCGTCGAGGGCGAACGGGTCACGCAGAGTCAGCCCATCGCCTGGCTGCGATCCGCATGACCACGCAACGGCAGACCGGCTCGGGCGCCACCATCATCGGCTGGGGCACCGCCCTCCCCGACACCATCGTCACCAACGCCGATCTCGAGGCCCGTCTCGACACGAACGATGCCTGGATCACCGAGCGCACCGGCATCAGGGAACGGCGCCACGGCAGCACCACTGCCGCGCTCGCCGTACGAGCGGGGCGGGCCGCACTCGACATGGCGGGGCTCACCGGCGCCGATGTCGACTTCGTGCTGCTCGCCACCACGAGTCCCGACTACCAGATCCCCTCCACCGCATCGCAGGTGCAGGAGGAGCTCGCCATCGCCGGCGGCGCCTGCGATCTCAATGCCGCCTGCTCCGGCTTCGTGTACGGACTCGTCCAGGCCCACGGCCTCATCGCCATGGGCCTCGGTCGTGTGCTGCTGATCGGCGCCGAGACCCTCAGCCGGGTCACCGATCAGGACGACCGCAACACCGCCATCCTCTTCGGTGATGGCGCCGGCGCAGTGCTCCTCGAAGCCACCGACCACGACCAGCTGCTGGCCTTCGATCTCGGTTCCGACGGCTCGGCCCGCACGCTGCTCGACGCCCCGATCGGTGGCTACATCCGGATGAACGGCAAGGAGGTCTTCCGCAGGGCGGTCACCGTCATGGTCGACAGCGCCCGCGCCTCGATGGCCGATGCCGGTGTCACCGCCGCCGACCTCGCACTCGTCGTGCCCCATCAGGCCAACATCCGCATCATCGAAGCCGCCTGCTCCCGCCTCGAGGTCCCGACCGATCGGGTGGCCACCGTGCTGCACGAGACCGGCAACACCTCCTCGGCATCGATCCCGCTGGCCCTCGTGCGAGCGCTCGAGGACGGTCGGGTCGGCGAGAATGACTTGGTGCTGCTGGTCGGATTCGGTGCAGGTATGAGCTGGGCCAGTGCCGTGCTGCGCTGGACAGGACGGATCCCGGAGGGTCGAACATGAGTCGAGTGGTTCTCGTCACCGGTGGCAACCGAGGGATCGGCCTCGCCTGTGCCCGGGCCTTCGTCGCCAACGGCGATGCCGTGGCCATCACCCACCGTGGTGATCCACCGGCCGATGCCGAGGGTCTGCTGTGCGTGCGCTGCGATGTCACCGACACCGAGCAGGTCGACGCTGCCTTCACCGAGATCGAAGCCACGCTGGGCCCGGTCGAGGTGCTCGTCTCCAACGCCGGCATGACCGCCGACATGCTCGTGCTGCGGATGGGAACCGATGACTTCGCCTCGGTGCTCGACGCCAACCTCACCGGTGGGTTCCGTGTGGCCAAGCGAGCCGTGCAGAAGATGATGCGCGCCCGGTTCGGCCGGATCATCTTCATCGGGTCGGTCGTGGGTTCCACCGGTCAGGCCGGGCAGGCCAACTACGCGGCGTCGAAGGCCGGACTCATCGGTCTCGCCCGATCCCTGGCCCGGGAGTTCGCGTCACGAAGCATCACCGTCAACGTCGTCGCACCCGGTCCCGTCGAGACCGACATGTTCGCCGCCGTCTCCGATGACACGCGTGCAGCGATCGAGGGGGCCGTGCCGCTCGGACGACTCGCCACTCCCGACGAGATCGCCGCGGCGGTCACGTTCCTCGCTTCGGATGGCGCCGGCTACATCACCGGTGCCGTCCTCCCGGTGGACGGCGGCCTCGGGATGGGTGCCACCTGATCCACGCAGCACCGCCCGATCAGCGGTCCTGATCGACACACGACGGCCACTAGCGTGGCCGACATCGCACACCACGCAAGGAGCAATCATGAGTGACGAAGCATTCGAGAAGTTCAAGGCATGCGCCGTGAAGGTGCTCTCGGTCAGCGCCGACCAGGTCACGATGGACGCCCGTTTCGGTGAGGACCTCGACGCCGACAGCCTCGACCTCGTGGAGCTCGTCATGGAACTCGAAGAGGTCTTCGATGTGAGCGTCGACGAATCCGAGCTCGAGGGCATCGAGACCGTCGGCCAGGCGTTCGAGTTGGTCACCTCCAAGCAGTGATGGAACCCCGTCGCGTCGCGATCACCGGCATCGGCGTCATCAGCCCCTGCGGGCTGGGCACCGAGGCGTTCTGGAACGGACTCCTCTCCCCCGCCCCCGAGGGTCTGCGGCGGGTGCACGACTTCGATCCACAACCGTTCTTCGACAATCCGAAGGACGCCCGCCGCAGCGACCGCTTCACCCAGTTCGCACTGGCCGCCACCGCTGAGGCGATGGCCATGGCCGGCGACATCCCCGGTGATCCGGCGCGTCACGGAGTCTGGATCGGCACCGGTATCGGGGGGCTCACCACCCTCGAGGAGCAGGTGCTGGTCAACGATCACAAGGGATCCCGACGAGTGAGTCCGTTCCTCGTCCCGATGCTCATGTCGAATGCGGCATCAGCAGCGGTCTCGATGCGCTACGGCTGGCAGGGTCCCTGCGAGACCACCTGCACCGCCTGCGCCGCGGGCACCCAGGCCATCGGCAACGCGTTCAACCTCATCCGCCACGGACGGTGCGACGCGGTGATCACCGGATCCTCCGAGGCGGCGATGACTCCCACCGGGATCGCCGGCTTCACCAACATGACCGCGATGTCCAACGAGTGCCTCTCCCGTCCGTTCGACCGCAACCGCGACGGATTCGTGCTGGCCGAGGGTGCCGGGGTCCTCGTGCTCGAGGAGTGGGAGTCCGCACGCGCCCGCGGAGCCACGATCCTCGCCGAACTCATGGGCGCGGCGTCCAACGCCGACGCCCACCACATCACGGCGCCCTCGCCGGGTGGTGTCGGTGCGATCGCCTGCATGCGCATGGCCATCGACGATGCCGGCCTCACCCCGGCCGACATCGCCCATGTCAACGCCCACGGCACCTCGACCCCGCTCAACGATGCCGCCGAGGCAGCGGCGATCGACACCGTGTTCGGTCCGGCCGGACCTCCGGTCACCTCAATCAAGGGGGTCACCGGGCACTCCCTGGGCGCAGCCGGTGCGCTCGAGGCGGTGTCCATCGTGCTGGCGATCCAGAAGGGGCTCCTGCCCCCCACCGCCGGGCTGGTCGAGCGAGATCCCGAGATGGCACCGATCGACATCGTCACCGGCGAGGCTCGCCGCTGGACCCCGGGGCCCACGCTGTCGAACAGTTTCGGATTCGGCGGCCACAACGGCTGCATCGTCATCGGTCCGGCTGACTGAACCACGCAGCCCCGACCACACCGGACCACCCATACGACACAGGGTCACCCTCACGACACAGGGTCACCCCGGCGTCGGCATCACCCGGGCGTCCGCACCCCGGGCGGCGACCATCCCTCGAGCTCCAGCAGCCACTGCTTCGCCGCGATCCCTCCGCCGTACTGACCGAGCGCCCCGCCGGCCCGCAGCACCCGATGGCAGGGCACGATCACCGCGATCGGGTTCAGGCCCATCGTGGTGCCCACCGCCCGGAAGGCACGCGGACGCCCGGCGAGCCCGGCCAGTTCCGCATAGGAGACAGTGCGCCCGAACGGCACGGTCTCGAGCGCATCGAGGACCTGACCGCGGAACCCCTGACGGCCGGCACGATCCAGTGGCACGGTGAAGCTCCGCCGCTCACCGGCGAGGTACTCGCCGAGCTCGGCCAGCGCCTGCTCGAGATGCGCAGCCGCAGCCGGGCCATCCGGATGCAGCGCGGACACCACCCGACTGCTGGTGCCGAACTCGATGCCGACGACACCGAGCTCGGAGGTGACCACGCACAGCGAACCGAACGGTGCACGCAGGACACCGAGCGCCATGGGTCACTCCGCGTCGGCGAACACGAAGAGGATCTCGGCCTCGCAGGCCACTGCGTCGCCCACCAGGGCCCGGCCCGAGCCCTTGCCGGCCCGGGCTGACATGCGACCGAGTGTGATCTCCAGACGGAGGGTGTCGCCGGGCACCACCTGTCGGCGGAACCGGGCCTTCTCCACCCCTCCGAACAGCGGCAGCTTCCCAGCATGGGCGGGATCGCTCAGCACGGCATAGGCGCCGAGCTGTGCGATCGCCTCGAGCATCAGGACACCCGGCAGCGTGGGACGTCCGGGGAAATGACCTGCGAAGAAGTCCTCGTCGCCGGTGAGCCGCCACCGGCCGATCGCTCCCTCACCGAGGTGCAGTTCGGTGACCTCGTCGAGCAGCAGGAACGGCGCCCGATGCGGCAGCACCTCGATGGGGGCGGGGAGGCTCATCCGGCGAGCGCGGCCAGCAGGTTCGTCGGCGTGTCCTTCGGGCTGATCTTGTACCAGACCTGCTCGAGCTTGCCCTTCTCATCGATCAGGAACGCCGAGCGCACGATGCCCATGTACTTCTTGCCGTACATGCTCTTCTCCGCCCAGACTCCGAAGTCCTCGGACACGGTGTGCTCGGGATCCGACAGCAGTGTGAAGCCGAGCGAGTACTTGTCGTCGAACTTCTTGAGCTTCGCCGGCAGATCAGGGCTGATCCCGACGATGACGGTGTCGCCGACCTGATCGGCGATATCGCGCAGACCGCAGGACTGCGTGGTGCATCCGGGGGTGTCGGCCTTCGGGTAGAAGTACACGAGCACCTTGCGACCCTTGAACTGCGAATGGCTGACCTTGTCGCCGTTCTGGTCGAGCAGCGAGATCGACGGGGCCTTCGAACCGGGGGTGAGTTGGCCGGGAGTGGATTTCTCAGTCATGCCCGAACGCTAGCGGCCGACCGAACGCCGGCGGCACCCGGACGCGGCGGAGGGGCGCACCGGGCGCCCCTCCGTCCAGACGTCTGGGAGCTGGATTACTTGGCGCCCTTGGCGGAGGCCTTCAGCTTGGAACCAGCGGTGACCTTGGCAGCCTTGGACGCGGGGACCTGGATGGTCTCGCCGGTCTGGGGGTTGCGGGCCGTGCGGGCGTTGCGATGGGTCTGCTCGAAGCTGATGAAGCCCGGGAGCGTGAGCTTCTCGCCACCCTTGGCGACGACCTCGTGAGCGATGTCCTCGAACGACTTGAGCGTCTTCTCGACATCGGTCTTGGTCTGGCCGGTGCGCTCGGCGATCTCGGCGATGAGTTCACTCTTGGTCATGACATCCTCCTGTTGGCCCTGGCGGGCATCTGGCGACCCTGGCTGGGATCTTCCCCGAGATCCCCGGGGTTCTCGTGACGAACTCGGGCGGAACCGCCCGATGCCCTAGCTTCGCGGCATCCGGCGCGAGGTTGGTGGATGGACCCGAATGCGGCATACCTATGCATCCGGGTCGATGGAACTGCCGCCCTCAGGGTTCGAGATGCGAGCTCGTGCCGTCGCCCCGCATCGCCAGTCCCCCGCTGTTGATCATGTGATCCGCAGCTGTGACGAAGTAGGCGCGCATCGCCGCATGATCGGCGGCCTCGAGGCGACCCGCATGCTGCTCGGCGTCGACGGCGGCGTTCATGTGGACCAGCCAGCGGTCCCGTTCGAGGGTGCTGATGCGGTAGGGGGAATGACGCATGCGCAGCCGAGGGTGACCGCGCTCATCGTTGTAGGTGCTCGGCCCGCCCCAGTACTGCACGAGGAAGAGCGTGAGGCGATGGCGGGCACCGTCGAGATCCTCGACCTCGTAGAGGGGGGCGAGCACGGGATCGGTCATCACCCCCTCATAGAAGGCATCGACGACGCGCTCGAAGAACGCCACCCCATCGACCCGGTCGAACAGGGGCTGCTGCGCCTCGGTCATCAGGATGCGGCGTCGAGCGCGGCGCGGACCTCGGCGATGAAGGCACCGGCGCCGGCCGGCCCCACACCCTCGAGCACCCGACGCATCAGCGCCGAGCCGATGACCACACCGTCGGCCTCGGCACACACCTCGACGGCCTGCTCGGCGTTGGACACACCGACCCCGACCAGCACCGGCTTGTCGGTGATCGCCTTCAGGCGGCGGGCGATGACGAGCGAGGAGGAGGCGAGGGCGTCGCGCTCCCCGGTGACCCCGAGCAGTCCGACGGCGTACACGAAGCCACGGGCCCGGGCGCAGACGAGAGGGAGCCGCTCATCGGGGGCGGTGGGTGCGGCGAGCAGCACGGTCTCGACCCCTGCCGCATCCGCGGCGGTGGCCCAGGGGCCGACCTCCTCGAGCGGGAGATCGGGCAGGATGGCGGCGCTCACACCGGCGGCGGCGAGCGACTCGGCGAAACGCTGGTGACCCATATGGAAGGCCAGGTTGTAATAGGTCATCACGGCGATCGGGACACCAGCGTCGATGGTGCGAAGTTCGTCGAACACCGTGACCGGCGTGGCGCCGGCCCGGAGGGCGAGCTCGCTGGCCTCCTGGATCACGGGCCCGTCCATGACCGGATCGGAGAACGGTACGCCGATCTCGATGGCGTCGGCGCCGGCATCGGCGACGGCCCGGACGATGTCGGCCCAGTCGTCGCCGAGACCGCCGGTGACATAGGGGACCAGCAGCTTCCGACCCGATGCCCGCGCTGCTCGCAGCGCGGACTCCAGAACACCGGGCTCAGCCGGTGCCTCGGGGATGGTGAGCCCCTCCTCAGCAGCAGTGACCATCAGCCCAGGATCTCCATCATCTGACCGACATCCTTGTCGCCGCGACCCGACATGTTCAGCAGCACGGTCTTCCCGGCGAGCGCCGCCCGATCCCGGCTGATCCAGGCCAGCGCATGGGCGGGTTCGAGGGCGGGGATGATGCCCTCGGTGCGGCTGAGCAGCTGGAAGGCGTCGATGACCTCGGCGTCGGTGACGGCCTCGTAGCGGGCCCGACCGATCGAGGAGAGGAACGAATGCTCCGGTCCGACGCCCGGATAGTCGAGACCGGCGGAGATGGAATGGGCCTCCTGCACCTGTCCGAACTCGTCCTGCATGAGATAGCTCTTCATGCCGTGCACCACACCGGGCACACCACGGCCGACCGCTGCGCCGCCGGCCGGCTCGACCCCGACCAGTTCGGCGTCGGTGTCGGCGAAGCCGGAGAAGATCCCGATGGCGTTCGAACCACCGCCGACGCAGGCGGTGACGATGTCGGGCACGCCGCCGTCGAGCAGCTTCTCGCACTGGGCCCGGGCCTCGACACCGATGACGGTGTGGAACTCACGCACCATCCACGGATACGGATGCGGTCCCATCACCGAGCCGAGGCAGTAGTGGGTGGTCTCGACAGTGGCCACCCAGTCGCGCATGGCCTCGTTGACGGCGTCCTTGAGGGTGCGGCTCCCGGAGACCGCCGGCACCACCTCGGCGCCGAGCAGCTTCATGCGGAAGACGTTGAGCGCCTGGCGCTCGATGTCGATCTCGCCCATGTAGACCATGCATTCCATGCCCATGAGCGCCGCTGCGGTGGCCGATGCCACGCCGTGCTGACCGGCACCGGTCTCGGCCACGAGACGGGTCTTGCCCATCCGCTTGGCGAGGAGCGCCTGACCCAGCACGTTGTTGATCTTGTGGCTGCCGGTGTGGTTCAGATCCTCACGCTTCAGCAGCACCCGGACCCCGAGTTCCTCGGAGAGTCGGTGGCATTCGGTGAGCGGCGAGGGACGGCCGGCGTAGTCGGCGAGCAGGCCGTCGAGTTCGGCGCGGAACACGGGGTCACCCCATGCACTGCGGAAGGCGCGCTCGAGCTCGAGGCAGGCCGGCACGAGGGTCTCGGGGACGTAGCGGCCCCCGAACTCTCCGAAACGACCTGAGGATGACGGCTCGGCCAATGCCATGGTGATGCCTCTCTGCGACTGGAACAGCGACGGGGGGGGTCGATGCCCGGGTGGGTGTCGGAAGGCTAGGCCCGCTCCGGGTCGATGGAGAACTCAGAAAGCGCATTCGACGCCTCATCGATGAACCGGCGCAGCGCCAGGGCGTCCTTGCGTCCGGGCTCCGACTCGACCCCGCTCGCCACATCCACCCCCCATGGCCGAACCGCCCGCACCGCATCGCGCACGTTGTCGGGCGTGAGACCACCGGCGAGGATCACCCGGCGCCGCTGCGGGAGCGAGCCCACGAGATCCCAGTCGAAGGTCTCCCCCGACCCGGGCACCGGCGCATCGAGCAGCACGGCATCGACGGCGTACTCGTCCACGCGGGCCAGTCGGGGGTCGTTCGCCGAGAAGGCCTGCACGAGCAGGGGCGCCCGGCGTCGGATCCGGGCCGCCTCGGCAGGGGTCTCCTGGCCGTGCAGCTGCACGCCGGTGAGCCGGGCCACCGAGATGACATCGAGGATGTGGTCGGGGTTCTCGTTGCGGAACACCCCGACGGCGGTCACGTCATAGGGGAGCTGCTGGATGATCTCGCCGGCCTGCTCGGGCGTGACCTGCCGCTTCGACTCGGCGAAGACGAAGCCGAGCACCTCGGCGCCCATGGCCACGGCGAGGAGCGCATCGGAGACGTTGGTGATCCCGCAGATCTTGATGAACACGGAAGAACGCTACCGTCGTGGACGGGTCGCTTGAAGATGTGGTCCGAGCTCGCCAGTCATGGATCAACCCGTTCGGTCCTCGTCGCCGGGTTCATCGATGAGTCGCAGCGCCACGATCGCAGGGTCGGCCCGATCCGTTTCGCCCAGATGCGAACCCGGTCGCTGACGGGCGAGGAGCCAGACCAGGACGAGGCTCGCAACCTCGGGAACATGGATGACCTCGCCGGAGAGCGGAATGTTGCCCTGAGCGACATCGAAGATCGCCGTGATGATCAGTGATGTGGCGAGCAGCATCGTCACGAGCAGGAACGCCCTCGCTCGTGACGGCCGGTAGACGATCACCATCAAGCCGATCCCGTAGGCCATCGAGAAGGCCCCGAGGTGTCTGGCCTCATGCGATGGCGCAGCGCCGTCCTCCCCGAGGAACAGTGCCGGCAGCGAGAGGGCGACGACCGATACCGCGACCAGAGCGAGCGCCAGCCGGGTGACTCCCCACCCCTGGCGCCGTTCGGCCCGGGCCGATCTCGATGCGATGGACGGTCCCAGATCCGGCATCGTCGGAGCCGAATCGACGACGAATCCGCGTTCTCGGTCCGGTATCGACTCTGCGAACACTCGGCACTCCGAGCAACCTCCGAGGTGCAATCCGATCGCGGTCCGGTCGAGCACTGATGCCTCGCCGTCGGCGAGCGCGGAGATCGATTCGACGACCTCGCCACAGGCCAGAATCTCCTCAGCCATCAGCGTGCTCCCGGGGATCGGGCGGCGTTCACCGCTGCTTCGTCGGCGCGATACTAGAGCCGTGGCTGCGCACGATCCTCTGCACGACTTGATGATCGCCGCCAGAGAGGGCGACGACCGTTCGGTCGAGCAGCTCGTTCGACTCACGCAGCCCGCCGTCTGGCGCCTCTGCAGTTCGCTCGGTTCGACTGGCGAGGTCGAAGATCTGGTGAACGAGACCTACATGCGGGCGCTCCGATCGCTCGGAGCGTTCCGGGGCGAGTCATCGGTGCGAAGTTGGCTTCTCGCGATCGCTCGCAACGTGTGTGCAGACCATGTGCGCAGTCGGATCCGCGATCGACGACTCCTGCAACGCCTCGAGTCCCAGCATCGATCCTCTGCATCGCCTTCGAGTGGCGAAGGTCATACTGCGGAGCTGCTCGAGGCCCTTCACCCTGACCGCAGGGAGGCGTTCGTGTTGACGCAGCTGCTGGGACTGTCCTACGACGAGGCAGCGGTCGTGCTCGAGGTGCCGATCGGCACTGTGCGATCCAGGGTGGCCCGGGCACGCATGGATCTTCGCTCCTCCGTCACCATCGCTGAGGCGAACTGAGGGACCGACCGAACTCCGGTCAGGCCCCGGACCGTCGCCGGAACACGAAGAACGTCGCTGCACCAGTCGCGGCGAGCACCGTGACGGCGGCCACGATGATCAACAGACCGGAACTCGATCCATCTCCCGACGACGGGGATGTTCCATCCTCACCGGCCATGGCTGCGTCGAACGCATGGACATCTGCAGGCGACACAGTCGGATCCGAAGGAAGTGTGACGTTCGGATCGCGATCCGGTCCGCCGCCTGATCCATCAACGGCGGAATCCTCGCCCACGGCAGCGGAGGGTCTCGGTTCTCCTGCCGGGTCCGGATCATCTCCCCTGGTCGGCGGCACCACTGGCACCTCGGTGACCGGCGGGTCTCCGCCCTCCGCAGTCACTCTGGCGGTGTCCTGCCACAGAACGTTCTCGCCTGTGCTGTAGATCTGGACAACGGGGAACGCCACCTGACCGGCATCGTCGGCGCGAGCGACGAACAGGAACGTCTCGTCCTGCGCCGGCTCCGCGCCCGAGTCCTTGATGAAATCGATCTCGCCGGAGTTCGCAGTGCATGTCCATGTGGGGAACGGAGCGCAGGAGATTCCACTCCAACCCTTGGGAACCTTGATCCGGACGACGGTGTTGAAGACGTCCTCTGCTCGCTCATGGGGCACATCGAGGGTGAATGACACCTCAGTTCCGACTGCGGCAGTCGCGGGAGTCACAAACGTGGCATGGGCCGATGCGGGAGAGCCGGCGACGACCATGCTGACCAGACCGGCACCGAACGCCGCGAGAACAACGAGCACCTTCAGCTGGACTCCCGGCCCCGGCCGTGACTTCGTGGGATCGATCGACTGACGAGTGTGATTCGAGAACATGCCCATGTGTCGGAGAAACACCTCGAGAGTTCCCAGCATCTTCGGGAACTCTGGCAGGGGGATCAGCGACTCCCGACCTGTCGGCGAACGAGCGCCGATCACACGCCGCCCAGGAGCCACCCGACATGAACCGCATTCCAACTCCTTCGAGCAGGGCTCTCGGCCGCGCCGGCCTGTTCGTCGGCATCTGCCTGGCCGGCCTCATCGCATCGGCGACTCCAGCGTTCGCCCATGCGGGGTTCTCCTCCTATGCCGGATTCTCCTACCAGCCGAACCCGCTCGGTTCGACGACCTCCCCCTACGCGCCGGGCACCCGGTACACCCTCGTGGTTCGCGCCGCAGTCGAGACGACGTCACCGTTCAACGGTTCCGACGACACCGACGTCAAGGTCGAGATCAACATCCCCGCCGGTTGGACCGATCCAGCGTGCGGTTCGGCGCTGTTGCAGGTCAACAACTCAGGCACGGGCTACACCAACCAGCCCGGAGCAGCGGTGAACACATGGTCCTGCTCGGTGCTCACCGTCGGGTCGAACAAGGTGATCCGCTTCACCGGACCCCAGATCGTCGCACCTGCGACGAAGGCTGACAGTGCCCAGTTCTTCTCGTTCCTGGTGACCACTCCGTCCCCGAACGTGAAGACGACCTACTCGGGAGCCGACGGTACCCAGGGGTTCATCGTCGATCAGACCTATGCATCGGGAGCCAATTCGCACTGGTACCCGAATGCCGCGTACCAGGGCACAGCCCCCGAGGGCACCACGCGCAACGAGCTCGCCACGGGACTTCTCAGGACGGTCAACCCTGCACCCGGTTCGCCGACGAGGGTGATCGCGACCCGGCGGAACGAAGCAGCGTCAGTGTCATGGACGGCGCCCCTCAGTGACGGCGGGTCGGCGATCACCGGCTATCGAGTCACGACATTCGCCGAAGGCGTCGCTGTGGACGGACGCACCTGTTCCACGTCCTCGACGTCCTGCACCGTCACCGGCCTCACCAATGGTGTCGGCTACACCTTCTCGGTCACGGCGACGAACGCCCTCGGCAACAGTGCGCCATCGAGCCCGTCGCAGGTGATCGCTCCACGTGCCTCGGCCGCAGGTGCTCCGGGACGACCGACCGGTCTGACGCTCGACTCAGCTCGACTCGGCTCGTTCGCCATCCGTTGGACCGCACCGTCGTCCAACGGCGGATCGAGCATCACCGGCTACACCGCCTCGGCGACCTCGACCGGTCTCCCGACTCGATCATGCACTGTCGCATTCGGAACGAACTCGTGCACGATCACCGGTCTCACGAACGGCTCGAACTACACGGTGAGTCTCGTCGCGACCAACGTCGCCGGCGACTCGGGTGCGGCGAAGCTGGCGAATCTCGTCCCGATCGGAGTGCCCGGCGCCCCCTCCCCGGTCACCGCCTCCCAGACGAGCCGCACTGCACCGGTCAAGGTGGCCTGGCCCTCGGCGGCGAGCAATGGTTCCGCGATCACCGGCTACACGGTCACCGTCGAGAGGGGCGGCATCACCGTCGGCGGCGCTGGGTGCATCACGGTCGCCCGCACGTGTTCCATCAGTGGGCTGGCGACCGGCACGTCCTACGTCATCAAGGTCGTGGCCGCCAACGCTGAGGGGAGCGGTCAGTCGGCGACGACCACATACAGCACACGTTCCTGAGCCCGAGCGCCGGGTCCGGTCACCGACGGGCCCGGCGGAGGGCGGCGACACCGGCTTCGGGATCACCGGAGGTCACCAGATGCTCACCGACCAGCACGGCGTGGAAGCCGGCGGCGGCCAGCACGGCGGCATCCTCGGGGCCGGTGATGCCGGACTCGGCCACCCGCACGACGCCGTCGGGCATCTGCGGTGCCATGCGCACGGCCCGGGCGGTGTCCACGGTGAAGGTGACGAGGTCGCGCTGATTCACGCCGATGAGATCGGCACCCGCATCGATGGCTCGCTGCAGCTCGGGTTCGTCATGGATCTCGACCAGTGCGTCGATGCCGATGCGGCGAGC
>CANFHM010000010.1 GCA_947446975.1 Microthrixaceae bacterium | reverse complement strand
TCGGATCTGCGGGTCACGTGGGTGAACTTCTTCCAGTGGGCGGCGTTCGATCACACGAATCTGACGAACGCGAATCTTGCTGGTGTGCGGCTCGATCAGATGGGCGGCGAGCTGCCGGGAGTGAATTTCGCCGGCGCGAACCTTCGTGGTGTCACGTTCGGGAACGCGAAGTTGTCCGGGGTGAACTTCGCTGGGTTCGATCTGACGAACACCAACTTCGGTGGGGCGAATCTCACCGGTGCCGACCTGTCGGGGGCGACCTTCGCCGGTGCGTCGTTGCGCAACGCGAATCTCACCGACGCCAAGATCATCGGTTCCGACCTCTCCGGTATGAACGGCGAGGGACTCGCGTACACGAACCTCACGCGCACGGACTTCACCGGTTCGGATCTGCGGGTCACCTGGGTGAACTTCTTCCAGTGGACGACCTTTGATCACACGAATCTGACCAACGCGAATCTTGCGGGTGTGCGGCTCGATCAGATGGGCGGGAATCTTCCGGGGGTGATCTTCACGGGTGCGAATCTCCAAGGTGTCACGTTCGGGAACGCGAAGTTGTCCGGGGTGAACTTCGCTGGGTTCGATCTCTCGAACGCGACGTTCGGTGGGGCGGACCTCTCTGGTGCTGATCTGTCGGGCGCCATCTTCAAGAACACGTCGTTGCGCAGTGCGAATCTCACCGATGCGAAGATCAGGAACTCGGATCTGTCGGGGATGAACGGTGAGGGTCTGGCCTACACGAACCTCACGCGCACGGATTTCACCGGTTCGGATCTGCGGGTCACCTGGGTGAACTTCTTCCAGTGGACGACCTTCGATCACACGAATCTGACCAACGCGAATCTTGCGGGTGTGCGGCTCGATCAGATGGGCGGGAACCTCCCGGGGGTGGTCTTCACGGGTGCGAATCTCCGTGGCGTCATCTTCGGTGCGGCGAAGCTGTCGGGTGCGAACTTCGCCGGGTTCGACCTGACGAACACCAGCTTCGGTGGGGCGAACCTCACCGACGCCGACCTGTCCGGCGCCACGTTCACCAACACCTCCTTCCGCGGTGCGAACCTCACGGGCGCCAGGTTCGTGAACTCGACCCTCGGGTCGCTCGCCGGCGAAGGGCTCGCCTACACGAACCTGACCCGGGCGAATTTCGCCGGTGCAGATCTTCGTGGCATCTACAGCAACGTCCTGCAGTCAGCCGTGATCAACGCCACGGACTTCACCAACGCACGACTCGACGGGATCCGGCTCGATCTGGCCAGTCGCGACAGCCTCACGGTGTCCTGGGCGACCACGAAGCTCACGGGCGCATCGATCAGGGGCACGTACTTCGACTACGTCAACTTCACCGGGTTCGACTTCTCCGGGTTCGACCTCACCGGCACCCGCTTCCTCGCCGCGAACCTGACGAACGCCGACCTTTCAGGGGCGAATCTCACGAACGCCACCTTCTATCTGGCCAAGGCTCCCGGGGCGAACTTCTCCGGCGCCACCACCACTGGTGCCACCTGGCGGTACGCCAACCTCACCGATGCTCGGTTCTTCACCACCGTCCTGAAGGACACACAGTCGAATGCCTTCGGGCAGACCAACCTCACCCGCACCAACTTCACCGGTGCGGATCTGCGCAACACGAGCACCGACTTCTTCTCCGACGCCTCCATCAATGCGACGAGCTTCCGCAATGCCCGCCTCGACGGTGTGCGGTTCGATCAGGTCAATCGATCGTCCAGCGTCACCAACTGGGCCTCGGTGAAGTTCACGGGCGCCTCGCTGGTCGGGGCCTGGTTCGACTACCAGAACATGTCGGGACGCGACTTCTCCGGGTCCAACCTCACCGGCGTGCGGTTCCTCGGCGGAGATGTGAGTGGCGCCGACTTCTCCGGAGCTGACCTCACGAATGCCAGTTTCTATCAGGCGAACGCCACGGCGGCGACGTTCTCGGCGGCCACCACCACGGGAACCACCTGGCAGTACGCCAATCTCACCGACGCCCGGTTCGTGAACACCGTGCTGAAGAACGGCGGTTCGAACAGCTTCTGGCAGGCAAATCTGAACCGGGCCGATCTCACGGGTGCCGATCTGCGCAACACCAACTGGACCTTCTTCTACAACGCCTCGATCAAGGCCACGAACTTCACCAACGCCCGCCTCGACGGTGTGCGGTTCGATCAGGTCAACCGGGATTCCAGTGTCACGAACTGGGCCTCGGTGATCCTCACCGGCGCCACGCTGACCAGCACCTGGTTCGACTACCAGAACCTGTCGGGTCGGAACTTCGCCGGGTTCAACCTCAACGGTGTCCGATTCGTCAGCAGTGATGTGAGCAGCGCGAACTTCACCGGCGCTGATCTCACCAACGCCAGCTTCTACCAGTCCAACTCCACGGGAGCGACCTTCTCGGGTGCCACGACCACCGGTGCCACCTGGCAGTACGCGAATCTCACCAACTCGAAGTTCCGCAGCACGGTGCTGAAGAACGGTGGCTCGAATGCGCTCTGGCAGGCGAACCTCACCGGCGCCGACTTCACCGGTGCGGATCTCCGCAACGCCAACTGGAACTTCATCTACAACGCCACGGTGAACACCACCGACTTCACCGACGCCCGCCTCGACGGGATCCGCTTCGACCAGGTGAACTCGGCATCGATCCCGAACTCGAAGTTCCCAGGGGCCAACTTCACCGGCGCAAACCTGTCCAACGTCACCTTCGGCAACGGCATCTTCACCGGAGCGAACCTCACGGGGATCACCATCAACTCGGGGACGAACTTCTCCTCGGTGACCGGTCTGGGTGCCACCGGAACGGGGATCAGTGGAACCACCAGCCAGCTCCCGTCGATGTGGCGGATCACGAGTGGCTCGCTGTACGTCACCCGGGCGCCGTCCGATGCTCCCGTCATCACCGGAACCAGCGTGGGCGACGGTTCGATCACGGTGAACTGGTCAGCTCCCGGGGCCAACACCGGAGACACCATCACCGGGTACGTCGTGTGCGCCGCGTCGTCCTGCTCGAACCTCGCGAGCTCCGCCCGCACCGCCACCATCACCGGGCTCACCGCCCCGGGCACGCGGACGGTCACGGTCGCAGCGACCAACGCCGGCGGCGCATCACCGCAGGCATCGACCACCGCGGCTCCCCGGACCGTTCCCTCGATCCCGGTGCTCAGTTCGACCACTGTCGCCGATGGTGCGTTGACGCTGAACTGGTCCGCCCCGACCTCAGATGGCGGCTACGAGATCAGCGGCTATCGGGCGTGTGTCGGTGCGTCCTGCCAGGACCTCGACGCGTCGGCGACCTCGGTCACCTTCTCCGGACTGACCGGCGGCACGCAGTACACGCTGCGGGTCGGGGCCAGCAACGCACTCGGCACCTCGGCCGATGCCGTCACCACCGCCTACCCGAGCCCGTTCCTGGCACCGTCGCTGCCCACGATCACCTCGGCGAGCGTGAGCGGTTCGAACCTGAGCCTCTCGTGGCGGGTCCCCGCCAGCACCGGCGGCGCAGGCATCACCGGCTACACGGTGTGCTTCGACATCCCGCTCCACTGCCGTGATCTCGACGCCAGCGCTGGTTCGCTCACCGTGAAGCTCGATGAACTGACCAGTGTGTTCAGCGTTCGTGCCACCAACTCGGTGGGCACCTCGCAGGCATCACGCGGCACGATCATCAATGGTTCGGTCATCCGGGCCGGTGGGTCCTACGCCGGCCGCGACCTCCACGATGCCGACCTCGCCCGTCTCGATCTCACCGGGATCGACCTGCGCAACGCCAACCTCAGCGGGGCCGATCTCACCGGTTCGGTGCTCGTCGGGGCCCGACTCGCGGGGGCCGACCTCACCGGCGCCCGCCTCAGCGGGACCGATCTGTCCGGTGCCGACGCCTCCGGTGCCACCATGACCGGCATCAGGATGAACTCGGCGACGATCGATGCCACCACCGACTTCCGTTCGGTCGCCGGCACCGGCGCCGCCGGCCTCGGCATCGTCGGAGTCACGACACTGCTCCCGGACATCTGGAGCTTCAACGCCGGCCGTCTTCTCGTGATGGTCGAGCCCTCGGCCCCGAAGATCCTCGACATCACCCAGAGCAGTCACACCATCGATGTCACCTGGGATGTCCCCACCAACGATGGCGGTGGGGTCATCCTCGGCTATCGCATCTGCGTGGTGTCGGGATCATGTCTCGATGTCACCGGGTCCCGTCGCACCGCGACGCTCACCGGCATCACCAACGGCGCCACCTACAGCGTCACCGTCTCGGCCAGGAACGCTGCCGGCTACTCCCCGGTGGACACCGGTTCGATCACGCTCCCCGGTGCTCCGTCGGCGCCACGGTCGGTCGAGACCACACCCGGCGCCGGGTCGATCGACGTCCGCTGGGCCGCACCGTCGTCCACCGGCGGCGATCGCATCACCGGCTATTCGGTCTGCGCCGGCGCCACCTGCGTTCCGGCCGTGGCCGCTGATCGCGCCGCCCGGATCACCGGCCTCACGAACGGCACCGGCTACTCCGTCACCGTGGTGGCGATCAATGGCTACGGCACGTCGGTGCAGAACACCGATGCCGGCACCGTGGTGCCGTTCACCACGCCGTCGGCCCCGACCATCACCTCGGTGGTGGGCACCGACCAGACCCTCACGGTCAACTGGACGGCTGGCTTCAACGGCGGTTCGGCGCTCACCGGTCACCGTGTCTGCGTGAATCGTTCCATCGGTCGTCCGATCTGCGTGTCCGCATCCGGAAAAGTGCGGTCCATCGTGGTGCCGGGTCTGGTCAACGGCGCCCGCTACGACGTGGCGCTCACCGCCACGAACATCGCCGGCGGCGTCACGGTCACGAGCACCGGAGTTCCCTCCACCATCCCCGACATCCCGAACATCGTGTCGGCCACCCGTCGCCCGGGTGCCGTCGACCTCGTCTGGGAGGCGCCGAGGTTCGACGGGGGAGCGGCGCTGGTCAAGTACCAGCTGTGCGCCGGTTCCACCTGCGTGAACGTCGGCGCCGCTGCCACGACCGGTTCGATCACCGGTCTCACCAACGGGCTCACCTATGCCCTCACCGTGAAGGCCTTCAACGTGCACGGCGCATCCGATTCGGAGTCGGCATCGATCGAGCTCCCCGGCGCTCCCTCGGCACCCGAGGTGCGCAGCGTGGTCGGTGCTGATGGCAGCCTCACCATCCGATGGGGCACGCCGACCTCCACCGGTGGGAGTCCCCTCACCGGCTACCGGGTGTGCGTGGTCACGACCTGCGCCTCTGTCGATGCGGCAGTTCGCAGCAGGACCGTCACCGGTCTCACCAACGGCACCTCCTATGCAGTCTCGGTCTCGGCGTCCACGGCCTACGGCACCTCGGCGACGGCTTCGAGCTCCGGCGTCCCCTTCACCATCCCCTCAGCACCGTCGATCACCTCGGTGAGCGGCGCCGACCGTTCGCTGACGGTGAACTGGACGGCGGGCTTCAACGGCGGTGCGGCACTCATCGGATACGACATCTGCGCCACACCGCCGGATGTCGGACCGGGCCGCAGGGTCTGCGCCGGTGCTGACGGCGCCGCCACTTCGGCCACGGTCACCTCGCTGCTGAACGGGGTCGAGTACACCGTGTCGGTCACCCCCCGGAACCCCGCCGGCGTCGGTGTCGGTGATGATGCCACTGGCGTTCCCTCGACCGTGCCCGATGTGGTCCCGACGCTTGTGGCGACTCCCCGTGCGGGAGCGGTCGATGTGTCCTGGACCGCGCCGGTCGACGACGGTGGCACCGAGATCACCGGGTTCTCCGTGTGCGTCGACACCACCTGTCGTGATCTCGACGCAGACGCCACCTCGGTTCGGTTCGAGAGCCTCTCCAACGGCACTCGCTACACAGTGTCGGTGCGGGTGCGCAACATGCAGGGCCTCTCCGACGCCGTGAGTCGCTCGTTCACCCCCCGTCTGCTGTTCGGGTCCTGAACCGGTGGCCGGGAGAACATCCCGGCCACCGACCTGATCGGCTCTATGGTCACCACCATGACAGCGGAACTCGATGATCAGAGTCGGCGAGCGCGTGGCCTCGCCATGTATCGGGAGGTGTACGGCGAGGACGCCTTCGTGTTCGAGGAGGGTCAGTCGGAGTTCTTCGATCTCATGCTCTCCCAGCTGTTCGGGGAGGTCTGGGCCCGTCCGGCGCTCGCCGTCCCGCAGCGCCGACTGCTCGTGATGGGGGTCCTCGCCGCCCAGCGGGCGTTCGACACCCTCGGTATCCAGTTCTCCCGATGCCTCGAGAGTGGTGAGCTCTCCGTCGCCCAGGTCCGGGAGGTGGCGATCCACCTGATCCCCTACGTCGGCTACCCGAGCAGCAGCGAGCTGTACCGGGTGAGCGAGACAGCGATCTCCGCGCACGAGAAGCGTCTCGCCGCTGGAGGTGGCACCGATGAGTGACCCGGTGCGTGACTCGACGCATGATCCTGTGAAGGTCGCCGTGATCGGGCTCGGGCGCATGGGCGGGCCGATCGCCGGACATCTCATCGACGTCGGCCATGAGGTCCGTGTGTTCGACATCTCCGATGACGCCGTCGCCGCGCTCGAGGCCCGCGGCGCCATCGCGGCGGCCACTCCTGCCGAAGCCGCCATCGATGCCGCCGTGGTGAGTGTCGTGGTGTTCGACGATGCGCAGACCCGGGAGGTGCTCCTCGGAGCCGACGGTCGGCCCGGTGTGCTCGATGTCCTCGCCCCCGGCGCAGTCGTGGCGGTGCACACGACGGTGAGCATCGACACCATCCGTGACCTCGCCGCCACCGGCGCAGCCGCTGGTGTGGCCGTGCTCGATGCGGGCATCAGCGGCGGGGAGGACGGCGCGCGCGCCGGCACGTTGCTGACCATGGTCGGTGGCGCCGACGATGCCGTGGCCCGGGCCACCCCGGTGCTCATGGCGTTCTCGAAGGATGTGATCCATGCCGGTGGGGTCGGCGCCGGGATGTCGCTGAAACTCGCCCGCAACGCCACCGGCTACATGATGATGGCGGGCGTGCACGAGGCCATGACGCTGGCGGCATCGGCGGGCGTCGATCTCGCCCTGCTGCGGCGCACGATCGACGAGACCGGGGTGCTCGCCCAGGCCCTCTCCCCGTTCGCCCTCGGCGGACCGGAACCGCTGGCCGGGGATGGACCCGCAGGTCTTCGCGAGATCCTCGAGCATGTGCGCGAACTCGGTGAGAAGGATCTCGATCAGGCGCTCGGTCTGGCGAGCGACACCGGTGTCGATCTCCCTGTCGCCCGGTGCACCCGTGCGTCCTTCGCCCGCGTCATGCGATTGGCCGACTGAACCGACACAGATGCGTCCCTCGACCCGACGTGCGGTCCTCGTGGGCACGTCAGTGCTGGTGGCCCTGCCGATCCTGGTCGCCATGATCAGCGACCTGCACACGCTGCGATTCGCCGTCGGTGACCAGGCGATCATCCAGCTCCAGGCCGACGACATCCCCGGTCGGATCCCGCTGGTCGGGGTGTATTCGAGACTCGGCTTCCACCATCCCGGGCCGTTGCTGTACCTGATCGCAGCGCCGGCGGTGCGCCTGTTCGGCGGTCCGGGTCTCGTCGTCACCGCTGCGGTCGTGGCGGTGGCGTGTCTGTGTGGACTGCTGTTCGTGCTGCACCGCCGCGGAGGGATGCTGCTGTTCGTCCTCGGGGTGGTCCTCGCCGTGGTGCTCACGAGATCCATGTCGCTCGATGTGCTCTCGATGTGGAACCCGTACGTGCTCATCGTTCCGTTCGCGCTCTCCGTGGCGCTCACCTGGTCGGTGTGGTGTCGGGACTGGCGGGCGCTGCCGTGGTTGGCGCTGGTGGGGTCATTCGTGGCCCAGGCCCATCTCGGGCTCGCTCCGGCGATGGCGTTCCTGTTCGGATCAGCGATCTTCGTCGTCGTGATGTCCGGGATCCGTTCCCGTCGGTCGGCACCAGCCTCCACGGGCGGCTCCCCACGTCCACCACGACTGGCGCTGATCTCGGCGGCGGTGCTGCTCATCGTGTGGCTGCCGCCGATCATCGAGCAGGTCACCGGTGACCCCGGGAACCTGTCCAGCATCCTCGACGCCGGGTCATCCTCCACGAACGGACCCATGCTCGGTCTCGGCAGGGGGCTCGGTCTGCTCGGTCTGCTGCTCGGGAGAGTGGACCCACTCCGCTTCAACAGCGTGGGCGACCTCCGGATCCTCGCCTCGGTCCATGATGGGTCGGGCTGGTGGATCATCCTGCCGCTGGCTGCGCTCGCCGCCACGGCCCTGCTCGCCCTGCGCTGGCGACTGCATGATCAGCTCCGTCTCGCCGGTCTGCTGTTCGGTCTGCTGCTCGTGTCGGCTCTGGCGCTGGCCTCGATCAGCGGCCTGCCGTACCTGTATCTCGAACGATGGCTGGTGGTGCTCAGCGCGTTCATCTGGCTGGCGCTCGTCTGGACGGTGCTGTGTGTGCTGCGTCTCCGGCTCGATCAGCGCAGATCAACCTCCGCCAGCACTGCGGATCGACGCAGGATGATCCTCACCGCATCGTTCGGGCTCGGCGCCCTGCTCGTCGTCGCCCTCATCCCGCTGGCCGAGACCCCGGGACACGCCAACGATGCGGTCGGCTCGGAGGCGGTCGCCGCACTCATCGGTCCTTCTCGGGCGGGCATCGGCGGATGCGGGCTGGTGGGGATCGCACCCATCGGTGGCCCCGAGGGGCTGCTCGTGGCCAGCGGGCTTCTGGCCCAGCTGCATCATGACGGCAGTGACGTCGCCGTCGACGATCTGTTCGCCTTCAGCCACGGTGAGCAGCACGCCCTGCGGGGCCGCACCCCCGACTGCACGCTTCTCGTCCGAGCCGGCCCCGCCGACGCTGCGGGGCCGGTCGACGGCGCTCGGCAGTTGGGGCGGGTGACCATCGAGCATGGAGATCCCGGAGCGTCGACGGTGTACGAGGTGTTCCTCCAGCAGCCGGGTTGAGCGCTCGGGGGCTCCTGCGCTCGTGGGGGACGAAGGGGTGCCCCTGAGCTCCAGTGGGCGGCCAGCGGGCTGTCAGTCGTGATGGACGATCGTGCCCCGGACCGAGAGTGCTGCGGCGCGGAGTCGACGCAGCTCAGCACGGTCCCGGTCGTCGAGCGGTCCGGCGTCCCTCTTGTGGCTGAGCCGCTGGTACTGGATGCGTTCTCGTCGGTTCAGCGTGTCGAACGCCGCGACCCGCTCGCCATCAGCCGTTGGCACCGAGGTGAGATCAGCTGCGCTCGAGATGGTGAGGGTCAGCGTGCAGTCGGGTGAGCGACCATGCAGGCTGTGCTCGGCGCCGTGCGAGAACTCGAAGAGATCCTCGATGACTGCATTGCGGCCGCGACGGTGCAGTTCGGCGATGACCCCCGACGCGAGTGCCGGTCCGGTCACCGGTTGATCCGAGGTGGATCGCACCTCGATGAGTCCGCATCCGGCGATCGCATCGTCGATGCGACCCTCGAGGAACCGGATCGCTTCTGCACCCACGAGGTTCTCGGAATGCACCGCTGACGGCCCGAGGGGGATCAGCCCGATCGCCAGCAGGGCCACCGCCGAGCAGCCGATGCTCGCCAGCACCGAGGGGCGCACCGTGATCCTCGTGCGGACCATGGCGATGAGGATCCAGATGAGGTCCATCCAGACGAAGCAGGTGATCACGATGATCCACCGGACGAGATACAGGTAGGGCAGGCCGCTGATCGAGGTGAGGAACACCAGCGAGGTCAGGCAGAGGCCGAACAGCAGTCCCGTGAGTCGCAGGGCGTCATCGAGCCGCAGTCGCCGGGCCAGGAACGCACTCAGGGCGAGGGCGGTGGCCGGGACCATCAGCAGCAGGATCGGTGTCGTGCGAGCGGCGGTGATGAGTTCGATCGGTGCGGTCGAGGCGACGGTCAGTGGATTCGTCCGTCCGAGCAGATGGCTCAGCAGATGCAGGGCGTCGGTGAGCCCGAGCGTGGGTTCACCCGATCCGCCAGAGCCGATCGACAGGATCTGGGAGATGTTGCCGGGCTGGTGCGTGAACTGTTCGATCAGCGGCGGCAGCCACACCACGGCGAGGACCACGATGGCGAGGACGACCGGCCGGGTGGGGCAGCGACGGCGCACCCGCGCGATCGTCGTCCAGACCGCAGCGCTGAGGAACATGAGGGCGATGGTCGGGGCCGTGCCGATATGGGCCTGCACGACGAAGCTCCCGACGAACGCCAGCCAGGGGAGCGCCCGCCAGTCGCTGCACCAGACCGACCAGGTGAGCAGGATGGCGAGCGCGAACGGGAGGATCAGGATGTAGGGGTTCCAGGCGCTGAGCACGTCGAGCGCCATCGAACGGACGAGCACGAGATCCAGCACCACGCCGAGTGCGAACAGCACGGAGCCGCCGCGGCGGTACAGGACCAGCAGGATCCCTCCGAGCGATGCGATGGCCACGAGCGCACCGGCGATGGCCAGGCCGGATGCGCCGAGGAGGTGCACCGGTGCGGCGACCACGTAGTACAGCATCGGGCCGGGATGGTGGAACCCGAATCGTGAGTACACCCCCACGAGGGGCAGTCGTCCCGGCATGTCGTCGACCTGCAGCTGGATGATGGCGGAATCACCGATCGCCCGGTCGAGCGCCCCGACGTCGTGCCATGCAGCGATCACGATGGGCAGCGAGAGCAGGGCGAGCGTGCTCCAGGAGGCCGCTCGGCGATGCAGTCCGGATCCCTGCGGCGACGTCGATGTGATCATGAGGCTGGACCTGTGCTCGGATCGATCTCGGACCGATCACGGACCGGTGCCACACCCCGACAACCCCGGGCGCCACGATCTCGTGGACTGCTCGAGTGCTCTGTGGGTGCGATGGTGAGTCGGCCTGTAGGCGGGGTTCTGTCCAGCGCCTCCCGGCGCCTGGGTGACCATCCATCTGTGCGGCCTACCAGCGGAGTGTCGGTCCCGGGGGACTGACGAACGGGCCGCTCGTCTCCGACATTCGGCCTTGCTCCTGGTGGGGTTTGCCGAGCCATCGAGGTCACCCCCGATGCTGGTGCGCTCTTACCGCACCGTTTCACCCTTACCTGTGCCCGAGGGCCATCGGCGGTCTTTTCTCTGTGGCACTTTCCTGCGGGTCGCCCCGACTGGCTGTTAGCCAGCACCATGCCCGGTGGAGCCCCGACCTTCCTCAGAACGGTCACTGTTCACACAGTGCCGAACCGCGGTCACCCGTCCGACTCACCATCGCCCCGACAGTGTGACATGCGAGGAGCCGGTGCCGCCGGTCAGCTGCCGGTCGGGAGTCGATGAAGCGGGACCTACTTGACGTAGCCCTTCGGGCTGATCGCCTTCGCCGTGGACATGATCGGCAGCGGCACGGGGGCATAGCCGAGGGCGCCGTTCAGCACCGTGATGTGGCGGGCCTCGACGTTGCCGATGGTCATGGCTGCCACCCGTAGGGCGGGCACGGTGAGCACGCCGGAGGCACCGGTGTAGGTCTGGGCGGCGATGTTCTCGAGGTCGCGGGCCAGCTGCAGGACGCTCTTCTGATCGGTGAGATCAGCGAGCTCCTTGGTGATGGCGGCGTCGAGGAGATACTGGTTGGGCTCGGTGACGATCTTCCCGCCGGCGCCGGTGACCGGGCCGTTGAGCGAATCGGCATGCTCCTGATGCTGCGCCTGGAACAGCTTCACGGCGTCGATGACCGCCGGCGTGGTGAGGAGCCCCGAGTCGAGGGCCTTCTGATACGTGAACACGGCGAGCGCCTCGATGGACTGCGCCGTGCGCAGCAGTGCGAGATCGTTGGCCACGCTGCCGGGCACCGTGGTGGGGCTCACGGCCGTGGGGTCAGGGGTGGGGGCGGTGACGGGGATCTGGCCGGGCTTCTTCTTGCTGCAGGCGGCGATGATGGCCGAGGCGGCCACCACCGAACCACCCAGGATGAACGAGCGGCGGGTGGGGACGCCGAGGAAGGTGGCCTTGTCCTCGACACTGGCCCCGGTGGCGGGGTCGAGGAGCTGGTCGACGGCGCTGGCGAAGGTGGGCAGGGCGTCGGCCTGTTCGGTGGCGGACTCCCGCAGGTTGCGGCGGATCTCGTCTGAGCTGAAATCGTTCATGGTGTCGTGGTTCCTGTTGTCTCGTGCCGGCTCAGCGGATCGGATAGGCGGACTGGGTGATGGCGCCGCTGGTGGACGCGAAAGCCGGCAGCCAGGTGCTCTGCGACTGACCCGCATCGGCACCGGCGGAGGCGGCCTGCTGACCGAGGATCGGTGCGCAGCCGGCGATGGCCTCGGACACCGAGAAGTGATCGGCCTGACCGAGGGCCACGATGAAGGTGGCCGAGAGGCTCTCCTCGAAACCGGCGACGGCGTTGAGCATCTCGGTCTCGGTGCCGGCGGCGTTGAACTTCGAGGTCATCTGCGCCAGCAACGAGGCGTTGGCGGGCGTGGCGGCGGCGGCATCGGTGGGCAGGAGCTTGCCGAGGCGGGCGGCCTGATCGCGATGGTGGCGGCTGAACTCACGCATCCGCTCCATCGTGACGTTGGAGAGGTAGGTGGCGTCGGAGGCGCTCTGCAGGGCCTGCTGGGCGGCGAGCGAGATGCTCTGGAGGAAGGTGAGAAGCGCGGCATCCACGGCACTCAGGGAGGATTCGGCGGCAGCGGCACCGGCTCCGGCCCCGCCCGAGGAACTCGTCATCACCTCCGACGCACCAGCAACCCCGGTGAGGGTGGCGCCGGTTGCGGCCACGGTGCCAAGGGCGGCAGCACCGAGCGCTGCACGTCGCACGAAGGACCGGCGGGAGGTGACCGCTGCAGCGGCCGCTTCCTCTGGGGTGCTGGTCTCGGAGTGGGGGCTCATCGACATGTGGGGTGTCCTCGATGGTGCTGGATCATCCGCAGGGGGCGGGGATCAGATGGCGGGGATGGGGTGGTGCGGGTGCTGCTCGAGCGGCCCGGGCGCTGGGCCCGGAGGAGGAGCACGGGTCGAGCCGTGCTCCGGGCGACGTCAGTGTGCGTAGTACACGACGATCGTGCCCTTCATCTCGTTGTGGATGGTGCAGTAGTACGGGTAGGTCCCGGGCTTGGTGAAGGTCTGGACGTGGGACTCACCCTCGGCCAGTCTCGGGGTCTCGAACACATTAGGGGCCAGCGAGACCAGTTGATGCGCCGTGCGGTCCCGGTTCACCCACACCACCGAACCGCCCTCGGTGATCTCGACCACCCGCGGCTTCAACGAGACATCGGCCAGTTCGATCACCGCCCCGTCGGGAGCAATGGAATCAGGGGTGTCGCCGGGCACGACGAGCGGATTCGACGGCGTGCTGGAACAGCCTGTGGTGAGCGATCCGAGACCGATCAGCACCGCCAGCAGGGCCACGCGGCCCGCCGTCGTGAGGGTGCCGCCACGCATCAGAAGTCGAGCGCCGAGAGATCGGGGTGCCACTGGGCGGCCCGGTCGATGGCCCGCTGCCACTGGGCCCGATCGAGCTGACGGGCGGGCTCCACCACCGTGCGCGGGTTCCAGTTGGCGGCGACGTCGTCCCAGCCCGACCAGGTGCCGATGGAGAGGCCGGCGAGGTAGGCGGCGCCGAGCGTGGTCGCCTCGAGCACCGGCGAGACCTCGACGGTGCGACCGGAGGCGTCGGCGAGCGCCTGCACGAATGTGGGATTGGCGCTCATGCCGCCGTCGATGCGCAGCGAGGCGATGGTGGTGCCCGAATCGGCCTCGGCGGCCTCGATGAGATCGGCACCCCGCTGGGCGACACCCTCGAGCACCGCCCGCACGATCTGCGGTCGGCCGCTTCCGCGGGTGAGCCCGAACAGTGCACCCCGGGCGCCGAAGTCCCAGCGCGGGGTGCCGAGTCCGAGCAGGGCGGGCACGAACACCACACCGTCGGTGTCATCGCAGGCGGCGGCCACGGTGTGGGACTCCGCCACCGACCCGATGATGCCGAGGTCGTCGCGGAGCCATTCCACGTTGGTCCCCGCCGACAGCATGATCGCCTCGATGCCCCAGATCAGTTCATCGTCTCGACGCCAGGCCACGATCGGGAACGAGCCGTTGCCGCTGCGTGAGGCGAAGGCAGGTCGGTCGGGTCCGATGACCATGTCGAGCATCCCGCCGGTGCCGAAGGTGATCTTCGCCGGGCCCGGGGCGACGCAGCTCTGCCCGATGAGCGAGGCCTGCTGATCGCCGGCGAGACCACAGATCATCGGTGCGCCTCGCAGGGCGGTGGCGGCCGCGATCGGGCCGGAGGAGTCGACGAGGGAGGGGACCGCCGTGCGGGGGATGCCGAGCCGTTCGAGGAGGGAGTCGTCCCATGCCGAACCATCCGCCCGCATCAGCCCGGTGACTGCGGCGTTGCTCACATCGGTGACGTGGGCGGCACCCTCGGTGAGGGTCCAGACGATCCAGGTGTCGACGGTGCCGATGCACAGGTCGAGGGCGCGGTCGGGGTCCACGAGTGAGAGGAGATGGGTGAACTTGGTGGCCGACTGGTTCGGGGCGAACCGGAGCCCCTCGGCCTGCAGCACGAGACAGTCGCCGACGGTGCGGAGATCCTGCCAGCCGAGTCCCGGGGCGAGCGGCTGGCCGGTGGCGCGGTCCCAGACGATGGACGAGGCCCGCTGGGTGGCGACACCCACCGCCTCGACGGGTCCGTGCTCGGCCAGTGAACGCCGGGCCACGTCGAGCACCGCCGCTGCCATGCGGGAGGCGTCGAACTCGACGAGACCGGCCATCGGGGACTCGGGCAGGACCTCGACGTGGTGCTCGTGGGAGATCGAGGCGTCGGGGTGCACGACCGCGGCCCGCACACCCGAGGTCCCGACATCGATCACGAGGATGCTCATGCGCGGGCCTCCTTCGCCGCGTCATGGGCGTCGCGCCAGATGGCGATGTAGGCGCCGATGGTGCCGAGGGAGGCGAACATGAGGCCGCCGAAGATGATCGCCAGCGGGTTGGGGAACTGATGCTTGGCGACGAGGTAGACGCACTGGGGGCCGAGGAACGTGATGAGCCCGGCGGCGGCGCCGTGCATGAGGGCGTGCATCGGCATGGGACGGGCGGCGGCGTACCCCGAAAGCGCACCGGCGAAGAAGATGATGAAGAGCATCACGCCGTTCATCGGCGCATCGGCGAACACCGTGCGCTGGGCGATGGCCGCCGGCAGTGCGAAGAACAGGCCGGACAGGGCGCCGCTCAGCAGCACCCGGCGATCGAAGATGTTCATGCGTCCTCCTCGATGGGGAACGGCGCCTCGCCGAACGGGCCCGGCAGGCCGAGCTTGCCGGGGTTGAGGATCCCGTGCGGGTCGAGGGCCCGCTTGATCGACGTGAGTGTGTGCATGGCACCGGCGCCGAGGGCATCGACCATGAAGCGGGCCCGGTTGAGACCGACGCCGTGGTGGTGGCTCAGCGACCCGCCCATGCGCAGCGCCGCCGAGGTGCCCTCGTTCCAGCAGGCCATGTAGAGCGCCTCCGTGGCGGCCCGGGTGGGTTCGACGGGCTTCCCGGCGAAGGTGAAGTAGAGACAGGCGCCGTCGGTGTAGCTGTGCGAGAGATGCGCACTGGCGGCCATCACGCCGGGCACGGCGGCGATGGCATCGCGCACGGTGACATACAGCGCATCGAGCTGCGCCCATGCGACCGTGAGCTCCATGGTGTCGACGACGTAGCCGCGTGAGATGAGCGCCTCGAGCGAGGAGACATCGTTGCGATGACCCAGCCACTTCTCGACGAGCGAGGCATCGAGCGGCGACGCGCCGGCGGTGCCGCCGGCGCACTCCTGGTCGGTGATGGCGGTGGCGGCACGCACGATCTCCTCGTCGCCCTCGTCGAACACGAGCAGCACGGCGACATCACCCGTGCTGTAGCTGCGGTCGGCCTCGGCGGCGTCGTAGAGACGCAGGGCGGCGGGGGCGAGACCGCGCTGGGTGATGCGACGACAGGCATCCGCGCCGGCCTCGAAGGTGGGGAAGCTCCACGCCGACCGTTGGGTGGCGGTGGCGATCCGATGGGCCCGCAGACGGGCGCCGGTGATGACGCCGAGTGTGCCCTCTGACCCGATGAAGAGCTGGTTCAGATCGGGCCCGGCCGACTGGCGGGCGTGACCGCCGGTGGTGAGGGTCGTGCCATCGGCCAGCACCACATCGAGACCCACCACGATGTCCTCGATCTTGCCGTAGCGGTTCGACAGCTGCCCCGCTCCCCGGCAGGCCAGCCAGCCGCCCACGGTGGACAGCGCCACCGACTGCGGCCAGTGCCCGACGGTGAGGCCGTGCTCGGCCTGCAGTTGCTCCTCGAACACATCACCGAAGGTGCCGGCGAGCACGTCGACGATCATCGAACCTGGGTCGACGGAGCGGATGCCGCGCAGACCACAGAGATCGAGCAGCACCCCGCCGAACAGCGGCACCGAGCCGCCGACCACGCCACTGCGGCCGGCGGCGGGCGTGACCGGGATGGCCCGTTCGTGGCAGATGCGCAGGACGTCGGCGACCTGTTCGGGGGTGGTCGGGGCGACGATGGCGGCGGCCAGGGCGGCCACCTGATCGGCACCGGCCCAGGTCATGGCCAGCGGCCACCAGTCGCGGCTGACTCCGGCGATGGCGTCGTGGTCGAGGGTGACGGCGGCACCGGTGGACCGGAGCAGATCGAGCGCGGCGTCATCGACGCCGACGACGGGGGAGTCGAACCGTGCCGAGATGGCGGCGGCGCCGGCGAAGGCGATGGGTGGGGTGGGTTCGGCGGGCATCAGTGACCGAGCGCCACGTCGAGGGCGACCTCGGGGAGGTGCGGCACGTTGCGCTCCTCGTCCACGAGGCTGATGTAGGCGGCGACCTGCCGATCGATCTCGGCCGCGTCCCAGCCGAGGTCGCCGGCCACGAGTTCGGCCACGGAACGGGCAGCGGCGGCGGAGTCGTCGCGACCGAGCAGGCGTGCCCGCGTGCGACGGCTGAGGATGTCGTCGAGGGTGCGGGCCATCTCGTGGCGCACGCCGAACACCGCCTCCGCGCGCAGATAGGGGAGTCCGGGGACGAGCGGTGCGGCGAGGTCGGGGTCGGATTCGGCCAGGGCCAGCACGAGTCGGGCATCGCCGCCGTACCGATCGGCGAGATGGCGGACGACCTCGCCACCGAGCGGGGAGGTCGAGTCCGCTGCGGCCATCAGGGTGTCGTAGCCCTCGGCCCCATGGAGTCGGAGATTCTTCGTGCGGGAGCGCCTGGTGGCCCGTCGACGGGCGTCGTCGTCGAGCACGCTGCCCAGGATCTCGTCGATGGTGTCGGCGGCCATCTCGCGGTAGGTCGTGAGCTTCCCGCCGGTGATGGTGACCACGCCACTGATCGACGCCGAGACCTTGTGGCGTCGTGAGAGATCGGCGGTGCGACCCGAGGCTTCGGGGTCGGCCACGAGCGGACGGAGTCCGGCCCAGGTGCCCACGATGTCGTCCACGGTGATCTCGGTGGTGACCGAGCCGTTGATGGCCTTCAGCAGATAGGCGATGTCATCGGCGGTGCACTGCGGTTCGTCGACCGGGCCGTCGTAGTCGGTGTCGGTGGTGCCGATGAAGGTGAACTCGCCCCACGGCACGACGAACACCGATCGCTTGTCGCCGGGCACGGGGATGACCGCCGCGATGTCGTTGCGCACCTTGTGCCAGGGCACGGTGATGTGGATGCCCTTCGCCGGACGGATCGTGCGACGCCGTTCGGGTTCGTCGAAGGACATGACGTCGTCGGCCCAGACCCCGGCGGCGTTGACGACCGAGGCGGTCGTGACCTCGATGGTGCGACCATCGGCCTCCACGGTGACCCCGCACACCGCACCGGCAGCGTTCTTGCGCAGTCCGGTGACCGCCGCCCCGTTGACGACCGTGGCGCCGAACTCGAGCGCAGCGGTGCGCGCCACCGTGATGCACAGGCGCGAATCATCGGCCCGGGCGTCGTAGTAGAGGTAGGAGGGCATGAGTCGATCGCCCGGCAGGGTGGGGAAGTGGGCCAGCGCCTCCTCCTTCGACACCCGCTTGTGGAGCTTGCCGATGCGGGCACCGCCGGTGAAGTCGTACATCCACATCGCCGAGCCCATCGCCCGGGCGAGTTTCTTCGAGACCACGCCCTTCGAGGAGAAGATCGGGATGAGGAACGGGAGCACCTTCACGAGATGGGGTGCGTTGTGGCGGAGCCGCTGGCGCTCGTGCAGCGCCTCGTAGACCAGTCGGATCTCGCCCTGCTGCAGATAGCGCAGGCCACCATGCACGAGTTTCGAGGACTTCGACGAGGTTCCCGAGGAGAAGTCGTCGCGTTCGATGAGTGCGGTGCGCAGCCCCCGCGACGCGGCGTCGAGCGCGCAGCCGACCCCGGTGATGCCACCGCCGATGACCACGACGTCGAACGTCGTGGTCTCGAGCGAGCGCAGTGATTCGGACCGGTCGAAGGCACCAGGGGTCATGGGCGCCGAGCCTAGGCCGGAGGCCCGGTGGGCGCATCGGCGGTATCGGTGCTGTGAGGTGCCGACCGACCCCGGAGCAGCCGGCGGGTCCATGACGACCCGGGTGCGTGCACCGGGGATCCGACGGGGGTCAGTAGGGTCGTCGACCGTGCCGTCCGTGTCCGACCCGTTCCATCCCCTATATCTCGACGAGGCCGCTATGCGTGCCGAGGTGGACCGTGCAGCTGCGGTCTGCGGTGGATGTCGGGCCTGTGTGGACCGATGCGATGTGTTCCCCCGGCTCTTCGAGCTCCTCGATCGGGCCGGAGCCGACCCGGGGCGCTCTCCGGTGATGAGCCCGGCGGAGCAGGACCATGCCGTCGGGGCATGCTTCGACTGCGGGCTGTGCGCGGTGGGATGCCCGGCCGGCCCGGGCCTGACTGACGACCCCATCGAGATCCCCGTGCTCATGGCCCGTGCCCGTCAGGTGCGCGTCCGCACGGGATCGGATGGTGCCGCCCGCCGGCTGGTCTCCGGCATCCGCCGACTCCCTGCGGCGATCATCGCCCCGCTCACCACCCGCACCCGGTTCTCGACCTGGTTCCGCGCCCGCCCGGAACCGACGGAACCGCTCGGCGCCGGCGCGGTCGCCCTGTTCCCGACCTGCCATGTGGAGCATCACGACCCTGATCTCGGTCGTGATCTCGTGGGGCTCCTCGAGCGGGTCGGTGTCGGATGCTCCCTCCCGGAGGGTCTGCAGTGCTGCGGCGCCCCGCAGCTCGACGCCGGAGACATCGACGGCCTCGTGGTGCTCGGGAGGCGCAACGTCCGTCGCCTCGCCGAGGCCGTGCGATCGGGTCGGGAGGTCGTGGTGCCCCAGCCGCGCTGCCTCTCGGTGATCCGCACCGCGTATCCGGCTCATGTGGGCGGTGCCGACGCGGAGCTGGTCGCGGCGCACACCCATGATCCGAGCGCCATGCTCCTCGAACGTCACGGCGCCGATGCGGCGCTGCTGCTGCGGGTGCCCGATGCCGGTCCGGTGGTCGTGCACGCCCCCTGCCGCACACGAGCACTCGAACCCGACCTCCCGTCGGTGGCGCTGCTCGAGCTCGCCGGGTTCGACGTCACGGTGGTCGCCGGATGCGCGTCCCCTGATCCGAGGGTGCCCGCCGGGACCCTCGATCGGACGGTGCAGGGGCTCGACGCCGCCGCCCGCGACGCCGGATCGGGTGGCGTGCCGATCATCGTCGGAGACTGCGGGAGTGCCGCACAGTCGCTCGGCCAGACCGGCCTGGGCGAGGTCACACACCCGATCCGGCTGCTCACCCGCGCCCTCGGCCTCACCGCTCGCTGAGCGGGATCAGGGGTCGATCCCGGGGGTCCGATGCTCGGTTTGTGTCTCCCGTCGCTGCGGGGAGATACTCACTCGCTCGCAATCTCCAGCGCCTCTCGCTGAGGCCGCTCCGCAGGAATCTCCTCTCCATGAACCACACGTGGCATTCGAAGGCTGCTTGTCAGGGCCTGGCCTCAGAGATCTTCTACCCACCCACCGATGACGACGCCGATGCTGCAGCGGCGAAAGCGGTGTGTGCGCAGTGTCAGGTCCGTGAGTCGTGCCTGGAGTTCGCCCTCGCCGTGCGTGAGAAGGACGGCGTGTGGGGTGGAGCCACCGAGCGCGAACGTCGACGGATGATCCGGCAGCGTCGCCGCACCGCCTGAAGCGCGACATACTCGGGCGATGTCTGACGCCGGCAGTTCCGAACTCGAGGTCCACGGAGGGTGGCCGGCGCTGATCGGCGCCGTCATGAACGGTGAGGATCTCTCCGGAGACGCCACCGGGGCCGCGCTGCGCGAGATCCTCCGGGGCGAGGCCACCGACGCCCAGATCGCAGCGTTCATCGTGGCGCTGCGGATGAAGGGGGAGACCATCGATGAGGTGGCCGGCCTGGTCGGGGCGATGATGGAGAGTGCCGCACCCATCGAGCTCCCCGCCGGTGCGGAGGCCATCGACATCGTCGGCACCGGTGGCGCCCCCACCCGGCGGCTGCATGCGCTCAACGTCTCCACCATGGCCAGCTTCGTGGCCGCCGGTGCCGGTGCCCGGGTGGTCAAGCACGGCAATCGCAGGGCGTCGTCCACCTCCGGCTCGTTCGATCTGCTCGAGGCGCTCGGGGTGGCGGTCGAACTCGACGGCACCGGTGTGGCCCGCTGCGTGGCCGACGCAGGCATCGGCTTCTGCTTCGCCCGATCGTTCCATCCCGCCATGCGCCATGTGGGGCCGGTCCGCACCCAGCTCGGGGTGCCCACCGTGTTCAACTACCTGGGCCCGCTCTCGCATCCGGCGGGCGTGCTGCGTCAGGTGATCGGCGTGAGCGACCCTCGTGTGGCCCCCACCGTGGTCGGCGTCCTGGCCGAGCGCGGCGCCCCCCGGGCGATGGTGGTCACGGGCAGCGACGGTATGGACGAACTCACCACCACCGGACCGAGCACCGTGCACGAGCTGCGCGACGGCATCGTCACCACCCGACAGTTCGATCCGGGTGAGGTCGGGATCCCCATCGCCACTCCGGCTGCGATCGCCGGTGGTGATGCCGCGGCAAACGCACGGATCGCCGAGAGCGTGCTCGCCGGTGAGGCAGGTGCGCATCGCGACATCGTGTGTCTCAACGCGGCGGCCGGCCTCGTGGTGGCTGGCCTGGCCGAGGATCTCGGCGCCGGCGTGGCCGCGGCTCAGCGATCGATCGACTCCGGGGCGGCGAAGCGCGTGCTCGATCGTCTCGTCGAGGTGTGTGCGTCGCTGCGGTGATCCCGGCGTCCGCCCGAACGTTCGGGTCGGTCGAGCTGGCCGGGGTCGCGGGGATCGGGAGCCACCGGTGAGCGTCGGGGGGCGAACGACCCGACCGCCGGGAGCGGGGAGCTGAACTCGCCGTCACAGGCGGTGATGGTGATCTCGTCGGCATGGCGATCGAGCCAGGCGGCCACACAGGCGAACTCATCGGCCTGCTCGCGAGGAAGAGGGGCGAGCAGACCGCCCGAGCTGTCGGAGGTGCTGTCGGTGGGGCTGTCCGAAGCGCTGTCGGTCGGTTCGGGGGTGGTCAGCGGGAGTTCGGGGGCCGGCTCACCGGTGTCCCAGGCGGTCACGAGGCGGCCGGAGTCGAACAGCGCACCGCTGCCATCGGGGCGTTCGATGCGCAGCGCGCCGGCCCGGCGCAGCTGCTCGAAGCGACGCTGCCGACGGAGCGCGCCCGAGAGCGCCTCGGCGCGGTCGCGGACATCGGCGGCCTCCTCGAAGCGTTCCTCATGGGCCAGCATGGCGAGGCGTTCGGCGAGCGGGGCCAGCAGGAGCTCCGGTTCGGTGGTGAGCCCGCGCACGGTGCGTTCGACGATCAGCGCGTACTCGGCGGGATCGACTCCGCCCGCACACGGACACATCGACACGCCCAGCTGGGCCGAGGTGCACGGGGCCTCCCGCTGCGAACGGGCCGAGACGCGAGTGGCGCACCGACGCAGCGGCACCGAGGAGTGGATGGCGTCGATCACCCGTTGTGCGGTGGATCGCGAGGTGAGCGGGCCGATGTGGAGCCCGCCATCGGGACGCACCTCCTTCACGATCGACAGGCGGGGATAGGTCTCGCCGAGGGTGAGCTTCACGTACACGTACTTCGACCAGTCCTTGGACTGGCGGTTGTAGCGGGGGGTGAAGCGGTGGATGAGCCGGACCTCGTGCACGGCGGCGGCGAGCGCATGGGGGGTCTCGATGTGATCGATGCGGACGGTCTCTCGCAGTAGGGCGCCGACCTTCCGGCGGTCGTCGCCGGAGAAGTAGGAGCGCACCCGCGCCCGCAGGTTGGTGGCCTTGCCCACGTAGAGGACATCGCCGCTCGCCGATCGGAACAGGTACACGCCCGAGGTGCGCGGGAGATCGTCGGTGAGCCGCAGCTTCCCCGCCTGGGCGTGCCCCGCCATGGTGGGGAGGGTGAGGAGATCGTCGAGGCCGGTGACGCCGAGACGCCCGGCCCGCTCGAGCAGCAGATGCAGGAGATCGCCGGTGGTGAGTGCATCGTCGAGAGCTCGATGCGATGGGCGGTGGGGGAGTCGGAGCCGTTCGGCCAGGGTGCCGAGCTTGCAGTTCGGGACCTCGCCGCGCACGAGGCGTCGGGCGAGGGCGACGGTGTCGACCGAGCGATTGGTGAGACGCTCGCGCCCGTCGCGTTCGAGCGCCGCCTGCAGGAAGCCGAGATCGAAGCGCACGTTGTGTCCGACGATGACGGCGTCGCCGATGAACTCGAGCAGCGTGGGCAGGACATGCTCGATGCGGGGGGCGGGGTACACCATCGCCTCGGTGATGCCGGTGAGCACGGTGATCTGCGGTGGGATGGCGCAGCCCGGGTTCACGAGGGTCTGGAAGGTGCCGAGACATTCGCCGCCGCGGTAGCGAACCGCACCGATCTCTGTGATGCCGCAGGTGCTCGGGGAACCGCCGGTGGTCTCGAGGTCGATGACACAGAACGTGACATCGCGCAGCGGGGTCCCGAGGTCGTCGAGCGACAGCTGGGTGGGAACCGTCGGACGGGGAGACACGGGAGCAGTTGTAGTCGAACAGGCGTTCGGAGACAAGCATCGGTATGCTCCCCGCCGTGAACTCCCCCCGATATCGCTGCACGGCGTGCGGCAACCTCACCCGCTTCGATGTCACCTCCACCCGACGCACGCGTTCGTTCCACCACTACACCGTGGGTGGCGAACTGTCGGTGGAGAGCGAAGAGGTGCTCAGCGAATCGATCGAGGAGGTGGCCTGTCACTGGTGCGGCAACGGCCGCTCGGTGGTGACCGCCGACTGAACCGTCGACTGACCCGCGGCTCGATCAGGCCCAACCACCGGCATAGGAGATGTACTGCCCGGTGGTGAAGGTGCTCGTGCCGTCGAGGAACACCCGGCAGAACGAGGCGAACTCCGGCATCTGACCGAGTCGCCCGAGCGGCACCTGCTTCTCGACCTCGGCGCGCACGGCGGGATCATGGGAGCCCACGGCGGCGTGGAACTCGGGGAAGTCCATGTAGTTGGTGCCCACGGCGTTGACCTGCACGTTCTTCGCAGCGACCTCCTGGGCGACGCCGCGCACCAGCATGTTGGCCCCGGCGCGCACCGAGGAGTAGAGCGGGGCACCGAACACGGGCCGTGCCCCCGAGGCGCTGGTGATGACGAGGATCTGGCCCGAGCGCTGCTCGATCATCGTGGGCAGCACCGCCTGGAGGAAGTTGAACGGGGCCACCATGCAGCCCTCGAACAGGGTCTGGTACTGGTCCCGGGTGGCGTTTACGAACCGGCCGCCGATGATCTGACCGGAGGCCAGCACCGCGGCGTCGATGCGGCCGAAGCGTTCGAGCGCTGCCTCCGCGAGTGCCGGGGCCGATTCGGGACGGGTCATGTTCGAGGTGCGCTCGAGGGACACGACGGTGGCACCGGTGGCCTCGAGCTCGGCCACGAGTTCGGCACTGGCGTCGCCGACGACGAGGTCATGGCCGGTGGCGGCGAGCATGCGGGCGAGGTCGGGCCCGACGTAATGCTTGGCGTCGCCGACGATCGCGACCCGACGGGCGGTGGGGGATGACGTGCTCTCGGCCATGGTTCGCTCCTCGTGGTGGACGCGCTGCGCGGATCCTTGCGACCGCTTGCCGAACGTAGGTTCTGGCAGTAATGATGTCAATACACGACAGGGGGAACTCCATGGACACGCAGGGCATGCAACTCGACGGGAAGATCGCGGTCATCACCGGTGCCGCATCGGGGATCGGACTGGCGCTCACCGAGCGCTTCCTCTCCGAGGGGATGTCGGTCGTCATGGCCGATGTCGAGGCCGAGGTGCTGCACGAGCAGGCCGGTCGGCTGCAGGCCGCAGGAGCGGCGGTCACCGCCGTGGTGTGCGATGTCTCCGACGCCGAGCAGGTCGCTGCCCTGCGCGACACAGCGGTGGCCACCTACGGCGCCGTGCATGTGCTGTGCAACAACGCCGGCGTCGCCTCCGGTGGCACCACCTGGCGCACCAAGCCGGCGGTGTGGGACTGGGTGGTCGGTGTCGATCTCCTCGGTGTCGCCTACGGCGTGCACGCGTTCGCCCCGCTCATGATCGAGCAGGGGGAGGGTCATATCGTCAACACCGCGTCGGAGGCGGGCCTGTGCGCCACCCCGATGCTGGGTGCGTACCACGCCGCCAAGTACGGCGTCGTTGGTCTCTCCGAGGCGCTGGTCATGGAGCTCGCCGGCACAGGGGTCGGCGTGACCTGCCTGTGTCCCGAGCTCGTGCGCACGAAGATCTTCGAGTCCACCCGCAACGCGCCGTCGCATCTCGGTCTGCGCAAGCCCGATGCCGTGTCGATCGATACGCTCGAGTCGTTCATGCAGACCACGGCACTCGATCCCGCCGTGGTGGCCGGCAACGTCACCGACGCCATCGTCGAGGGTCGCTTCTGGGTCCTCACCCACGCCTCCACCCACACCCGCGTGGCACATCGCAACGACCGTCAGCAGCAGGGCCTCACCCCCGAGATGCTGCCGATGGGGGTGGAATGACCATGGCGGACACCTCGCAGGACACCGCGTTCACCGGCGCCCCGTTCGGTGGTTCGATCGGTCGCACCCACGCCGAATCCACGCCGTGGTGGCCCGAGCCCGTCCACCCCGGCGAGGACGCACCCAACGTCGTCGTCATCCTCTTCGACGATCTCGGGTTCTCGCATTTCAACTGCTTCGGTTCCGACCTCGTCACGCCGAACATCGATCGTCTCGCCGCCGGCGGTCTGCGGTACACCAACTTCCATGTCACACCGCTGTGCTCGCCCACGCGCGCGTCGCTGCTCACCGGTCGCAACCATCACACCGTCGGGATGCGCAGTGTCTCCAACTGGAACACCGGCTATCCGCATATGACCGGCAAGATCACCCCGCATGCCACCACCATCGCCGAGGTGCTGCGCGACAAGGGCTACTCCACCTTCGCGCTCGGCAAGTGGCACCTCTGCCCGATGGACGAAGCCTCCGCCGCAGGCCCCTACGACGCCTGGCCGCTGCAGCGCGGCTTCGATCGCTTCTACGGCTTCCTCGACGGTGAGACCGACCAGTTCAATCCTGATCTCACCTACGACAACCATCGCATCGATCCGCCGAGGACCGCCGAGGAGGGCTATCACCTCACCGAGGATCTCATCGACCGGGCGGTCGAGTTCATCCACGACAGCACCTCGGTCCGACCGGATCGCCCGTTCTTCTCCTACATCGCGTTCGGCGCCACCCATGCGCCGCATCAGGCGCCGCAGGAGTACCTCGACCGCCATCGCGGTCGTTACGACGAAGGATGGGATGTCACCCGGGAGCGCTGGTTCGCCAAGCAGCGCGAGCTCGGCATCGTCTCCCCCGACACGCAGCTCGCCCCGCGCAATCCCGGTGTGGAGGAATGGGACACGCTGCCCGAGAACCATCGCGTGCTCGCCGCCCGTCTGCAGGAGGCCTACGCGGCGTTCCTCGAGCACACAGATGTGCAGATCGGCCGACTCGTCGCCGCGCTCGAGAAGCTCGGCAAGCTCGACAACACCGTGTTCATGGTCATGTCCGACAACGGGGCCAGCCAGGAGGGTGGACCCTTCGGTGTGCTCCACGAGATGAAGTTCTTCAACTTCATGATCGAGACACCCGACGAGGCGGTCGCCCATCTCGACGAGATCGGCGGACCCAACTCCCATGCCAACTATCCGTGGGGCTGGGCCCAGGCCGGCAACACGCCGTTCAAGTGGTACAAGCAGAACACCCATGAGGGTGGTGTGCATGTGCCGCTCATCGTGCACTGGCCGAAGGGCATCGCCGACGCCGGCGGCATCCGACGCCAGTTCCACTACGTCACCGACCTCGCCGCCACCGTCTTCGACGTCGTCGGGGTCGAGGCGCCGGCGGTCCATCGCGGCCTCGAGCAGTTCCCGGTCGCCGGTTCGTCGATGACCTACAGCTTCGACGCCGCCGCCGTCGACGCCCCCACATCGCATCCCGTGCAGTACTTCGAGATGGTCGGCCATCGCGCCATCTACGCCGATGGCTGGAAGGCGGTCACCCGCCACACCGCCGGCGAGTCCTTCGACGACGACGACTGGGAGCTCTACCACCTCGCCCTCGACCCCTCCGAGTGCACGAACCTCGCCGCCGAGGAACCCGACCGGCTCGCCGGTCTGATCGAGCTGTGGTGGGCCGAGGCCGCGAAGTACGGCGTGCTCCCGCTCGACGATCGTGGGATCGAACTGTTCGGGGTGCGCTTCGGCGATCACCTCACGCATGGCAACGATCGGCGCTACGTGTACCGCCCGCCGATGGCTCCGCTGCCCTCGCAGAGCTCCGCTGCAGTGGCCGGCCGCTCGTGGAAGCTCCTCGCCACCATCGAACGGGAGGCCGGACAGAACGGCGTCATCTACGCCGTCGGCAACGGCAACTCCGGGTTCAGCGTGTTCCTCCAGGATGATCGTCTGGTCTTCGACTACAACTGCCTCGGCGAGCATCAGGTCGTCGAATCCGATATCGAGGTTCCGGTCGGCGCCTCGGTGGTGGGTGTCGACTTCGAGCGGATCCGCAAGCATGGCGCCGCACATCTGCTCATCGACGGCGAGCGCCACGGTTCGGTCGACATCCCCTTCGTGATGCGGGTCATCTCGAGTGTCGGTGCGTCGGTGGGGTACGACTGCGGGCTGCCGGTCAGCCCTCGCTACTCCGGTCCGTTCCCGTTCGAGGGTGTCCTCGATGCCGTCGAGATCGAACTCGTGCCGTTCAAGAAGGACGAGGCGAAACAGGCCGCAGAGGCCCAGCAGCGTTCCGACATGACCCGCCAGTGACATCGTGACCCACACCATGCACTCCCCGTGGACCTCCGAGGACGGCGGTCCGCAGCGACGTCAGACCCGGGCCGGAGCCTTCGCCGGCCTCGTCGGTGCCGCTCCCATCGTCACCTCCCGCGACGCCTTCGGCGCCACCATGGTGGTGCTCGACCATTCCGGCCGGGCCTTCCTCCAGGGCAACGCCGTCGACGAGGCCACCACGGCCTGGGTGGAGCGCATCGATCCCGACACCCTCGAGTGTCTGGCCCGTATCGATGATCTCCCCGGAGGTCCCCGTTGGCCCGGCGGCATCGGGGTGCTCGCCGACGGCTCACTGCTCGCGGTCTTCGGGAACCACGCCCATCGGCTGAGTCCCGAGCTCGAGGTGCTGGCCTCGGTCACCCTGCCCCGTGTGCGCCCGTACAACAGCTTCGTCACGCTGCCGTCGGGTCATGTCGTCACCAAGGATTTCGGTGGCACCCTGCCGGGAGCCGATCCTGATCCCGACATGCCCGGCACCCAGCTGCTGGTGCTCGATCCCATCACGCTGGCCATCGTGGCCACCTGCGATCTCCCCGAACGGTCCATCGCCCGCCTCTCGGCCGATGGCGACACCGTGTACGTCGTGGGCGACACCTCGCTCATGCGGGCCCAATGGAACGGCACGGAACTGCTCGCCGATGCCTCGTTCATGGCTCGGTATCGCTCGATGGAAGGTCAGTCCTACGGCTGGGACGCCGTCATCGCGCTCGGCGCTGCATGGTTCCTCGACAACGGAGAGGGGAGCCAGAACTACATCGGCACGTTCCGCGGGGTGGGCGCCAACGAGGCGCCGCTGCATCTCGTGCGAGTCGATCTCGACACCGCCGCGGTCACGCTCACCGAGGTCTGCGGCCTGCCCGGAGGTGTCATCGCCAACCCTCCGCTCATCGATCCCGACCGTCACATGGCGGTCGGCTACGACAGCGGCAACGGCGTGCTGGCTGGTTTCTCCATCGCCGCCGATGGTTCGCTCACATCGAGCTGGCAGGTGGAACAGAACCACGGGAGCCATCTCATCCTCGACAGCGACACCGGACTGTTCCTCAGCCACCACCACGACAACGAGCGGTGGATGGAGCAGTACGTCGTGCGCGACATCGTCACCGGCGACGAGGTGGCCCGGCTCGACTCCGGCAGCCCGATGCAGTCGGTGCTGTTCCCTGCAGTGGGAGCGGAGCGGCGCCTCTACTCCTGCACGTTCACCACGGTGAGCTCACTCAGCTGGTGACCTCGGCGTCGTTCTCGCCGTGGGTGCCGCCGCACAGCACATCGAGGCCGTTGGGCAGATCGCGCAGATGCTGGCAGAGCCCGAGCGATGGCCGGTGCTCGAGATGGCCGAGCACCTTCATGCCGCTGTACGGGATCTTCGCGTAGGTCTGACCCGCCATGACACGGGCTGACTGGTAGTAGGCCGGTCCGGGCGGTGGCGGGAAGGCCGGTGTGCGCAGACCGGCGAGTTCGCCGGTCTGGACGATCCACCACATATGCCACTGGGCTCCGACGTCGTCGGTCGATCGCCAATGGCCGCCGAGATCGAGTTCCGTCTCGCCCTCGCGGTCGCGGTGGAACGCCTCGATCGAGCGCAGGTCGTTCCTCGGGGGAGGGGGGGTGTATCCGCTGATGGCCCACCCGTAGGCCCGCAGCACGAGCACGCTCGCCGCAGCCAGCACGCCGAGGAAGATCCAGGTGTCCACGCCCGGGAGATTACGCCGGTGCCACCTCGACCGGGATGCCGTTGACTGCAGCGTTGCCCGAGAGTTCGTCGACGAAATGACCCGGCGCCAGCAGGTTGCTGTTGACGCCGGCGTACTCGCGGGCCACCGACAGCCTCGTGCCCGGCTTGTCGTGTCCCCAGCCATGGGGGAGTGACACCACGCCGCGCATCATCTCGTCGCTGACCTCGACGGGAACCTCGATGCTGCCGGCCTCGCTGGAGACCCGCGCATCGGCGCCGTCGGTGAGGCCGAGTTCAGCGGCATCGTCGGGATGCACGAGCAGCGTGCAGCGGTCCCTGCCCTTCACGAGCACCTTGACGTTGTGCATCCAGGTGTTCTTCGAGCGGATATGTCGACGGCTGACCAGCACGTAGCCGTCGGGGTCGCGATCGAGCGCACTGCGCAGTCGGGGAAGATCGCCGAGGATGTACTCGGGGGCGAGCTCGATCATGCCGGACGGAGTGCCGATGATCTCGTCGATCCGCGGCACCATCGGGCCGAGGTCGATGCCATGCGGCGCCGACTTGATCCTCTCGAGCGTGAGGCCGTCGGGGTTCTCGCCGTAGCGGTCGCCCCATGGACCCATGCGCACCTGCAGATCGATCATCCGCTCGGGGCCGCCATGGTCGTAGAGCGGCAGGGTGGTCTCGGGGTCGCGTCCGTAGAGCATGCACAGCGTGGAGAACCAGCCGTCGTCGAGCACCGAGAAGTCGAAGTCCTCGTCCTTCTGTCCGGTGCACAGCCAGCCGAGCCGGGCGAGGATCTCCCACTCCGGCACGGTGCCCTCGGGCAGATCGAAGAGCTGATCGCTCCACTTGGCGGCCGAGCCCACGGCCCAGCCCCACATCAGTTCGTCGAAGTGGGGCGACTCGAGCGGCGACGGACCGGGCAGCAGCACATGGGCGAACCGGGTGGTCTCGTTCAGGTAGCAGTCGATGGCGATCATGCAGTCGAGCAGCGGGAGGGCGTCCTCGAGCTGCTGGGAATCGGGGACGCTGATCGTGGGGTTGGCGGCGATGTTGATGAAGCCCTTGATCTGCCCGGGGCCCGGGGTGGCGATCTCCTCGGCGAGGCAGGAGGCGGGCACCTGCCCGAGGATCTCCGGGGCGCCGCGCACCCGGCTGCGCCACTTCCCGAACTCGGGCTCGCCGGTCATGGCGGTGTTCATCCTCCACACCAGTGGATCGGCCGCCGGCTTGCCGAACATCATCCCGCCGACCTTGTCGAACTGTCCGGCGATGATGTTGATCACATCGACCATCCAGCTGGCGAGCGTGCCGAACTCCTGGTTGCACAGACCGATGCGTCCGTAGAGGCCGCCGCGCTCTGCCGCCGCGAAGTCACGGGCGAGCCGCCGGATGGTGTCGGCGGGCACCTGACAGAACCCGGCGACCCGCTCGGGGGTGAACTCCTCGACCGCGCTGCGCAGCGCCTCGACGCCGAGCACCTTTCCCTCGACGGCCCCGAGGGTGAAGAGGTCCTCGGTGAAGATGACGTTGGCCATGGCCAGCAGCAGTGCGGCGTCGGTGCCCGGGCGGATGGGGATCCATTCGCTGGCGTGATCGGCGGTGCCGGTGCGTCGGGGATCGATCACGATGACCCTGCCGCCACGGGCGCGGATGGCGTCGATCTCGGCCAGCTGATCGGGGCAGGCGAGCAGCGAGCCGCCGGAGGCCTGCGGGTTGCCACCCATGATGATCCAGTGGTCGGTGCGTCGGATGTCGACGGTGGGGATCTTCCACATGTTCCCGTACATCAGCACCGACGAGACGTTCTTGGGCCACTGGTCGACCGTGCCGGCCGAGTAGATGGCCGGGAAGTTGGCCTGACCCATGAGCAGGGCGCCGAAGCGGCTGAGGCTGAACGAATGGCCGGCGGGGTTCCCGATGAACGCCGTCATGGCCTCGATCCCGCCGTCGGCGAGCACGCCGTGGATGAGTTCCTCACACTTCGCGAACGCCTCGTCCCAGGAGACCTCCCGCCAGGTGTCGCCCTCGCGGATCATCGGTGTGCGGATGCGATCGGGGTCCTCATGCAGCTTCCCGAGCGTGGTGCCCTTCGGGCAGATGAATCCCTTCGACCAGACATCCTCCCGATCGGGGCGGATGAGCTTCACATGGTCGTCCTCGTCCACGGAGACCTCGAGTCCGCACATGCACTCGCACAGCGGGCACTGCCGGAGGAACACTCGGGTGCCGTCCGGTTCGGTGCGGTGCAGGCGGCCGATGATGCGCGTCGGTGCGTCGACGTGGACTTCCATGGTCATCCCCCCGGATGGTGCTGTGTGCCCGCCGATGGTACCCGCTGGCCCGTCGTCGGGGTCGCTGTCACACCCCGTCGGCACACTCGGCCCATGGACATTCCCCGTTCCGATCCACACGACGTCCCAGCCTCGTCCGGTGCATCAGCAGCTGGCCGATCGTTCACCATCGACTGCGATCAATGCGTCATGCAGCACACCGATGCCTGTGCCGACTGCGTGGTCACGTTCATCTGCTCGCGCGAGCCCGGCGACGCCCTGGTGGTCGATGTCGGCGAGTACCGGGCGTTGCGCATGCTCTCGGACTCCGGTCTGGTGCCCGAACTGCGTCATCGCCGCCGCATCGGCTGAACCCGTCCCCGTCTGCGACGATGTGCGGGTGCCCTCGTCCGCCCTCGTGTCCGTCGAACGCCTGCGTGCGGTCGGCCTCGGAGCCGGACTCGTCGCCCTCGGCGTCACCGATGTCGCCCCGCTGATCGAGGCCCGTGCTGCGCTGCACGAACGCCGGGCGCTCGGACTCAACGGGTCCATGCAGTTCACCTACCGCAACCCCGACCGTTCCACCGAGCCGGCGGCGCTGCTCGACGGCGCAGCATCGCTCGTGGTCGCCGCCTGGCCCTATCCCGGCGGGGAAGCGGCTGCACCGGTGTCCGGTGGCGGGGAGGCTGCCGTCCCGAGCGGCCGGGTGGCCCGCTACGCCACACGCGACCATTACGCCGATCTCCGAGCCGCACTCGGCATGGTCGCCGGCGAACTGGAGGCCGCCGGCCATCGCACGCGCATCGTGGCCGACGACAACGCACTCGTCGACCGCGCCGCTGCGCATCGCGCCGGACTCGGCTGGTTCGGCAGGAACGCCAATCTCCTCGTGCCCGGCCACGGCAGCTGGGTGCTGCTGGGTTCGGTGGTCACCGATGCCGAGCTGGAGCCCTCGCCCGCCGTCCCCGATGGCTGTGGCACCTGTCGCCGCTGCATCGACGCCTGTCCCACCGGTGCGATCGTCGCACCCGGTGTGGTCGACGCCCGTCGATGTCTCGCCTGGCTGGTGCAGGCCGAGGGCTCCATCCCGCTCGAACATCGCGAGGCCCTCGGCGATCGGATCTACGGATGCGACGACTGCCAGGAGGTGTGCCCGCCGAGTCGACGCTCACCCGAGGCGGCGCTCCCCGTCGACGATCCCGGCGCCAGGGTCGATCTGCTCGAGTTCCTCGACGCCTCCGATGAGGAGCTCCTCGCCCGGCATGGTCGCTGGTACATCCCCCGTCGGGATCCCCGGTACCTGCGCCGCAACGCCATCGTGGCCCTCGGCAATGCTGCCGATCCCACCGATGGGAGGGTCCGATCATCATTGGTCCGGCTCGCCACATCCTCCGACGCCATGCTCGCCGAACACGCCCGCTGGGCGATCGATCGTCTCGATGCACGCAGTCGTGAGGGGATCCACCGGTGAAGCATCTGCTCGTCACCAATGACTTCCCGCCGAAGGTCGGCGGGATCCAGTCGTATCTCTGGGAGCTGTGGCGGCGCCTCCCCCCCGAGCGCACCACGGTGCTCACCACACCACGATCGGGCGACGGGGCCTTCGATGCCGTCCAACCGATGCGTGTGGAACGGGACCGAGCCCGGGTGCTGCTGCCCACGCGATCGCTGGTGCGTCGCATCGATGCGCTGGCCGCCGAGGTCGATGCCGATCTCGTGCTCCTCGACCCGGCCCTGCCGCTCGGTCAGCTCGGCCCGCGGCTCGAACGGCCCTACGGCGTCGTGCTGCATGGCGCCGAGGTCACCGTGCCCGGCCGTCTTCCTGTCGCCCGCCACCTGCTCGGGACCGTGCTGCGCGATGCCCGGATCGTGATCGCCGCCGGTGGGTATCCGGCCGCCGAGGCCGAGCGCGCCGCCGGACGCCCGCTGCCCACGGTGATCATCCCTCCCGGGGTCGACCCCGAGCGGTTCCGCCCGCTCACCGACGAGCGTCGCAGCGAGGTTCGCGCGCGCCTCGGCATCGCGCCCGGGAGCTTCCTGGTGCTCGGGCTCAGTCGGTTGGTGCCCCGCAAGGGGTTCGACACGCTCATCGACGCCGCTGCGGTGCTCGCTCCTGCCGATCCCCAGCTCCAGGTGCTCATCGCCGGGGCCGGGCGGGATCGCCGACGCCTGGAACGGAGGGCCGAACAGCGATCGAGTCCCGTCCGGTTGCTCGGGCGGGTGCCGGAGGCGGATCTCGCCGAACTCCACGGTGCCGCCGACGTCTTCGCCATGCTGTGCCGCGACCGGTGGGGCGGGCTCGAGCAGGAGGGGTTCGGCATCGTGTTCCTCGAGGCCGCCAGCGCAGGTGTTGCTGCCATCGCCGGTCGCAGTGGTGGTTCCGCCGAGGCGGTCCTCGACGGCACCACCGGTGTCGTGCTCGACGATCCCCGTGATGTCGGCGCACTTGTCGCCGCCCTCCAACGGATGATGGAGGATCCCGTCCGGCGTGCCACGCTCGGACGGGCCGCCCGTCAGCGCGTGCTCGACGGGTTCACCTATGACCAGCTCGCCGGCCGACTGCAGGCGGCGATCGACAACCTCGGAGCACAGTGATGGATCAGCCCGACCACGTCGGAACCGACGTCCCCGCGCAGGAGTCCGTCGGCGGTGGCATCGTGGCACTCACGCTCGTCGGCACAGGGGTGTTCATCGTGCTGGGGGCGCTCGCCGCCATCCTGATGGGCGGGTTCATGGTCGCCTATGTCGCCGTGTCGCTCCTCGAGTTCGCGTTCGGCACCCTGGTGTTCGCGCTGGCGCTCCTGCGTGCTGTCGATCGCAGCCGCAGCGAGGCCATCGGTGTGGGTGGGCTGTTCTTCGGATCGGGGAGCGCGCCACGGCCGGTCCGGGTGCGACTCCTCGGGGCGCTGGTGGTCCAGACCATCGCCTCGATCCTCATCGCCTCGACCCACGTCTACACCGCACTCGCGTTCGGGGTGCTGGCCCCGATGTGGTCGCTCGGACTCACCGGATTGTGGGTGGCGGCCTACGGATCCTTCCCGGCCCGGGAGTTCGATCCGCGCCTCGATCGCGGACGGGCCGGCCGCCCGAAGGGCCCCGGACCCACCGATCCCACGGAGTAGGGTCGCACCCGTCGGGCACGGTGCCCGAGGGGAGGATCCCATGTCGGAACAGGCCAGGGAACGGATCAGGATCGCTGCGACGATCGATCGGTGCTTCGCCACCTTGATCGATTTCGCGTCCTACCCCGAATGGGCCGGCGACCTCAAAGAGGTCCACGTGGTCGAGTCCGACGCCGAGGGTCGGGCCACGGTCGTCGAGTTCCGCGCCGCCGCCATGGGTCGCAGCACCACCTATCAGCTGGCCTACGACTACTCGGCCGCGCCCGCTCGTCTCAGCTGGAGCCTCGTCAGCGGGGATCTCCCGCGTGAGCTCGACGGCGCCTATGTCCTCACCACCGCCGGCGACGATCCCTCGGCCACCGATGTCGACTACGAGCTCGCCGTCGATCTCGTCTACCCCATCCCCGGGTTCGTGAAGCGCCGGGCCGAGGGGCGCATCATCAAGACCGCGCTCTCGGAACTGAAGGCCCGGGTCGAGGGCGCACCCCGCCCCGTCGACGAGGACTGAACCTCCAGAACCACGCAGTTGGTGGGTTCCGCACGGGATCCGCAGCACTCCGAGCATTCCCGGTGATCGCGACGTACAGTCGAAATCACAACCGAGACTTCAGGAGGCGCCATGCCCGTGATCACCGAGACCGCCATCAGGGAACTCGCTGCATTTCGAAGTTCAGGTTCCCCTGTCGTGAGCTGTTATCTCGACGTTGATGGCCGCCGGCAGGTCCGACCCCAGGACTACGAACATCGGCTCGACTCGATGTTCCGGGAGCTGGGCGGAGCCTCCGAGCTCGCCGCATCCCGGGCCGATCTCGATGTGATCTCGACCTACGTGCGGTCCGGTTTCGATCGTTCCGGTGTGCGCGGCCTGGCGATGTTCTCCTGTGTGGAGCAGCGGTTCTGGCAGGTGCTGGCGCTCCCCGTGCCCGTCTCGAACCATGTGGCGGTCAACCATGCCCCGGCGGTCGAACCCCTCGAGCAGCTCGTCCACGAACTCGAGCCGCTGGGCATCCTGCTCGTCGACCGACAGCGGGCGCGGATGTTCGTCTTCCAGTTCGGTGAGCTCATCGAACGAGCAGAACTGTTCGAGGCCCTGCCCCGTGACTACGACACCCGTGATGAGGCGAGCCGTGGCGCCCGCGAACGCGAGCAGCACCACACCGATGCGCTGGTGGCCCAGCATCTGCGTCATTCCGCCGAGGTGGCGTTCCGGCACTTCCAGGACCGGGGCTTCGCCCATCTCACGGTGGGTGGCACCGACGACGTGTACGCCGCCACTGTCGCCACGCTGCATCCGTATCTCCGCGAGCGTCTGACCACGCGCGTCCCGCTCGGTGTCGGAGCCTCCGACAAGGAGATCTGCGCCGCCGCCCTCGACATCGAGCATCGCCTCGAGCTCGAGAAGGAGGCCCGCCTCGTGGGTCGCCTCCGCGATTCCATCGGCACCCATTCGAAGGGGGTCGCCGGCCTCGTCGACACGATCGCCGCCATCAACGACCGACGCGTCGCCACGCTGCTGGTCTCGGAGGGGTTCGTCGAGTCCGGGTGGCGGTGCCCGTCCTGCGGATCGCTCGCCCGCAAGGGCCCCTCCTGTCCGGTCGATGGCGCCGAGATGACCCACCATGACGATGTCATCCACGAGATCGTCGACACCGCCCTGCGAACGGGCTGTGCGGTGGAGGTCTGCGTCGGGAACGCCGATCTCGACGTCATGGGGCGCATCGGCGCACTGCTGCGGTACTAGTCCGCCGCGATCTGTAGCGTCTCGCCGGTGACGGAACTCCGGCTCGGGATCGACATCGGTGGCACCAAGATCCTCGGGGTCCTCTGCGACCCCGCCGATCCCGGTGCACCGGTGGCGGTGCAGCGTGCATCCACCCCGGGCGATGTCGATGCCGTCGTCGACGCGCTCGTGGCGGTCATCGAGGCGCTGCGCCTGCGTGCTGCGGAACTCGGCCACACCGTGCGCGGGATCGGACTCGGCGTGCCCGGTGTGGTGGATCGTTCGGGGGTCCTGCGGGGTGCGCCGAACCTGCGCTGTGCCATCGACCAGCCCCTCCGTGACCGCATCGAAGCGGCTGTGCATGCCCCTGTGCTGATCGAGAACGATGCGAACTGTGCCCTGTGGGCGGAGGCCGAGCTCGGAGCGGGACGCGGCGCAGCGGATCTCGTGATGGTGGCGCTCGGCACCGGCATCGGCGGCGCCGTGATGATCGACGGGAGGCTCCGCATCGGCGCCCACGGGTTCGCCGGCGAGCCCGGTCATATGGTCGTCGAGCGCGATGGGGTGCTCTGCCCGTGCGGACGACATGGGTGCTGGGAGCGCTACGCCTCCGGTGCGGGTCTCGCGTGGCTGGCCCAGCGGGCGGTGCAGCATGCGCAGGAGTCGGGCACCGGTGAGTCCGGCAGAGGGGAGTCCGGGGCGGGGGAGTCCGGCGAGATGCTGCTGCGTCTCGCCGGGGGCGATCCCGCAGCGATCCGCGGCGAACATGTCACCACCGCCGCCGATGCGGCCGATCCCATGGCGCTCGAGGTGTTCGAGGAGTTCGCCCGATGGGTCGCCATCGGCATCGGGTCGATCATCAACATCCTCGATCCCGAACTCGTGCTCGTCGGTGGTGGCCTCGTCGAACACTCCCGGCACTATCTGCATCGGGTCGGTGAACTGCTGCCGGCCGAGGTGCTCGGAGCCGGCCGGCATCGTCCCACGCCGGTCGTCGCCGCCTCGCTGGGGCCGATGGCGGGTGCGATCGGCGCCGCGCTGCTCGCCGGCACCGAGCATCGGCTCCGCTGATTCCGGAGGGCATCGGACGAACCGGTACCGTTGTCCGGATGGAGTTCCGCCGCATCACGTCGCTGCCCCCGTACGTCTTCACCATCATCGATGGACTCAAGATCGAGGCTCGACGAGCAGGGGAGGATGTCATCGATCTGGGGTTCGGCAACCCTGATCTCCCCTCGCCCGAGATCGCCGTCGAGAAGCTCTCCGAGGCCGCCCACAACACGCGCAACCATCGCTATTCGGCGAGCCGCGGCATCCCGAAGCTCCGTGAGGCGATCGCCGGCTACTACAAGCATCGGTTCGACGTCGACCTCGATCCCGACACCGAGGTCATCAACACCATCGGTGCCAAGGAGGGGTTCTCGCATCTGATGTGGACGCTTCTGCAGCCCGGCGATGCCGCGCTGGTGCCGTCGCCGTCCTATCCGATCCACATCTACGGCCCACTGTTCGCCGGTGCCGACATCCGTGAGGTGCCGCTCGGCACCGGCACCGACTTCTTCGACAACCTGCGCGAGGCATGGGAGTACTCCTGGCCGAAGCCCCGCGTCATCGTGATGTCGTTCCCGCACAACCCCACGACCACCTGCGTGGATCTCGACTTCATGCAGAAGGTCGTGGACTTCGCCCGTGAGCGCGATGTCGTCATCGTCCACGACAACGCCTACGCCGACCTCGGCTTCGACGGCTACCGACCGCCCTCGATCCTGCAGGCGGAGGGGGCGAAGGAGGTCGCCGTCGAGCTCTACTCGATGACGAAGAGCTTCTCGATGGCCGGCTGGCGGGTGGCGTTCATGCTCGGACGCCCCGATGTCATCGCGGCGCTGGCCAAGCTCAAGAGCTACCTCGACTACGGCACGTTCCAGCCGATCCAGATCGCCGCCACCGTCACGCTCAACGAGGCCGCCGACTTCCCGCTCGAGGTCAACGAGATCTATCAGACCCGCCGCGACTCCCTCTGTGGCGGCCTCCATCGCATCGGCTGGGACATCGAGCCGCCGAAGGGCACCATGTTCGTCTGGGCCCCCATCCCCGAGGCGTACAGCGAGATGGGCTCGATCGAGTTCGCCTCGATGCTCGTGAAGGAGGCCAACGTGGCGGTCTCGCCGGGTGTGGGCTTCGGCCCGGGCGGCGACGGCTTCGTCCGCTTCGCCCTCATCGAGAACGAGCAGCGCACCCAGCAGGCGGTGCGCAACCTGCGCAAGGCGCTCACCCGTCTCGAACCCCGCTGAACCTTCGGCGAGCGTTCTCCACCTCGTCGTCGGGCCGAAACACGGCGTTCACCGGCGCTCCATAGCGTCTCGGGAATGAAGACCACCTACATCCTTCGGGTCTGGATGCCGGATCGACCCGGTGCGCTCGGTGCGCTCGCCAGTCGGATCGGTGCGGTCGGCGGCGATGTCGCAGGCATCGACATCCTCGAACGCGGCGCGGGACGGGTCATCGACGAGCTCGTCGTCGAGCTCCCCGGCGATGAGCAGGAGCTGGTCGATCTGCTGGTGGCCGAGATCCATCAGGTGGATGGGGTGGATGTCGAGAGCATCAGGCCGGCGGAGGTGACGCTGCGCGATCCCCGCCTCGACGCGCTGGAGACCGCAGCGATGCTCGTCGGGGCACCCACCGCCGAGGACGCCGTCCTCGAGCTCTGCTCGCATGCGGTTCGGACCGTCGGAGCGGTCTGGGGGGCCATCGTGGATCTCGAGACCGGGGAGCTGATCACCTCGGAGGGGGACGCCCCGACCCCGGGCTGGCTGGCAGCCTTCGTGGCCGGCAGCCAGAGCTCGGCCCGGGTCGCCGGCGGTGACACGGGCCCCGGTGATGTCGTGTGGGCGCCACTGCCGGCGGCGGGCTACGCCCTCGTGCTCGGTCGCAACGGCGAGGCCTATCGGGCCCGGGAACGGAGGCAGGCGGCGGCGCTCGCCCGGATCGTCGATGCCAGGTTTCGCGATCTGAAGCTCCTCGCCTCCCGGCTCGCCCACCCGTCCACGGGTTGGTGAGGTCGCCTCAGGCCCAGTCCCTGCTGCGGTCGACGGCCCGCAGCCACTGCGCATGCAGTGCATCCGCGGCGCCACGATCGGCGGCGGGCTGCAGGGTGGCATCGACCGCCCAGTTCGCACTGATGTCGTCGAGCGAGCGCCAGAACCCCTCGGCGAGGCCGGCGAGATAGGCAGCCCCGAGCGCCGTGGTCTCGGCCACCCGGGGTCGTCGTACCTCGACGCCGAGCTGATCGGCCTGCAGCTGCAGGACGAGATCGGTGGCGGCACCACCGTCGGCACGCAGGGTCATGATGGGTCGACCCGATGACGCCGACATGACGTCCACGACATCGCGGGTCTGCAGCGCCATGGCGTCGAGCGTGGCGCGGGCCACATGGGCGCGGGTGGTGCCCCGGGTGATGCCGAGCATCGCACCACGGGCGTGGGGGTCCCACCACGGACTGCCCAGGCCGGTGAACGCCGGCACGAGGATGACGCCGTCGCTGTCGGGGACACCGGCGGCGAGGTCGGCGATCTCCGGCGCCGACCCGATGATGCGCAGCTCGTCGCGCAGCCACTGCACCGCGGCACCGGTGACGAAGATCGCCCCCTCGTAGGCGTAGGTGGTCTCGGGAGGCGCACCGCCGGCGCCCGGCAGTGACCAGGCGATCGTCGTGAGCAGCCCGTCCACGGGACCGGGGCAGTCGGTCCCCACGTTCATGAGCACGAACGACCCGGTGCCGTAGGTGTTCTTCACCATCCCCGGCGTGAAGCAGGCCTGTCCGAACAGCGCCGCCTGCTGATCCCCGGCCACGCCGCTGATGGGGATGCCGGCACCCAGTGGGCAGTTCGGGGCGGTGACGCCGAAGCGACCGCTCGACGGCCGGACCTCGGGGAGCAGCTCCATGGGCACGCCGAGCAGATCGCACAGCTCCTGCGACCAGGTGCCGTCGACGATGTCGAAGAGCATGGTGCGCGAGGCGTTGCTCGGATCAGTGGCATGCACCGCGCCGTCGGTGAGCTTCCAGAGCAGCCAGGTGTCGATCGTGCCGGCGGCCACGTCAGATCCGGGTTCGACCCCTCCCTCGGTGAGCAGCCAGTGGAGCTTGGTGCCGGAGAAGTACGGGTCGAGGACGAGGCCGGTGCGCGACCGCACGAGCTCGAGGGCGCCGTCGGCGAGCAGCTGCGCACATCGGTCGGCGGTGCGGCGGTCCTGCCACACGATCGCCCGGTGCAGCGGTCGGTGGGTGGTGCGGTCCCAGACCAGGATCGTCTCGCGCTGATCGGTGATCCCGATGGCGACGATGGTCTCCCCGAGTCGGTCGAGTTCGGTGGCCACCTCGGTCATCACCTCGAGGAACGCCGACCAGATCTCCTCGGCGTCGTGCTCGACCCAGCCGGGGCGGGGGAAGTGCTGTGGGAACTCCCGGTACGCGCTGGCCACGGGGAGCCCCGCATGATCGAAGGCGATGACACGCACGCCGGTGGTGCCGGCGTCGAGGGCGATCACGACGGACATGGCCGCAGGCTACGTCGACGGCGTGGGCGGGGCAGACTGTCGGAATGAGCATCGACTTCAGCCTCTCCCCGGAACTCGAGGACATCCGCCTGCGCGTGCGCTCGTTCATCGCCGAGGTGGTGGCGCCGACCGAGACCCGCCTCGAGGCCGACCGGGTGGCCGAGACCGATCGACGGGCGTACGTCACCGAACTCATCGAGCTGCGCCGGCAGGCCCAGGAGCTCGGGCTCTGGCTGCCGCACATGCCGGTCGAATGGGGCGGGATGGGGCTCGGTCATGTGGAGCTGGCGATGGTGCAGGCCGAATCGGGCCGCACCCGTCTCGGCCCCTGGGTGCTCAACTGCCAGGCCCCCGACGAGGGCAACATGCACACCCTGCTGCACTGGGGCACCGACGAGCAGAAGGAGAAGTACCTCCGGCCGCTGTGCGAGGGACGGCTGTGGTCCTGCTTCGCGATGACCGAACCCGAGGTCGCCGGTTCCGACCCCACGCTCATCCGCACCAACGCCGTGCAGGACGGCGAGGAGTGGATCGCCAACGGTCACAAGTGGTTCATCTCGAACGCCCATCGGGCCAACTTCGCCATCCTCGTGGCCCGCACCGAGGACGATCCCGATCTTCCGCAGGCCGCCAACACCGCGTTCATCGTGGACATCCCGTCGGAGGGATGGACCGAGGTGCGTCAGATCGAGACCATGCACGGCTCCACCGGCCATTCCGAGATCCGTATCGAGGATCTCCGCATCCCTGCGGCGAACATGCTCGGCGGCCGGGGTCAGGGGCACCGGCTCGGGCAGTACCGCCTCGGGCCGGCCCGTCTCGCCCACTGCATGCGCTGGATCGCCCAGGCCGAGGTGGCGCTCGACATGATGGTCGACCGCTCGCTGTCGCGGTTCTCGCACGGGTCGATCCTCGCCGAGAAGCAGGGCGTGCAGTGGTTGATCGCCGATTCAGCGATGGAGCTCTACCAGTGCAAGCTGATGGTGCTGCACGCCGCCTACAAGATCGACCGGGGCGAGGACTTCACCGCCGAGGTCTCGATGGCCAAGCATTTCGTGGCCAACTCGCTGAACCGCATCATCGACCGCTCCATCCAGGTGCACGGAGCTCTCGGCTATTCCACCGACACGCCGCTGGCGCACATGTACCAGCAGGCCCGCTGGGCCCGGTTCGCCGACGGGGCAGATGAGATCCATCAGATGCGCATCGCGCAGCGCACCATCTCGGCCTATCGCGACCACGGCTCCACCCGGGCGGCCACCGGCGATCTCCCGATCTGATCAGGCGGTCGGCACCGGCTCGATGATCGGCAGTTCGACCACGAACCGGGCGCCGATCTCACCGTCGAAACGGTCATCGACCCACACCCGTCCGCCGTGGAGTCGCACATGTTCGTCCACCAGTGCGAGCCCGAGTCCGACGCCGCTGTCGTTGGAGCGGTTGCCGCCCTCGGCGCCGCGTGAGAACCGGTCGAAGATGATGTCGCGCTCCTCGACGGGGACGCCGTTGCCACGATCCTCGACGGAGACCCGCAGGCGGTCCTCGACCCGCTCGATGGTGATGGCGGTGGCGCCGCCGGCGTAGCGCTCGGCGTTGTCGAGGAGGTTGGCGATCACCCGTCCGAAGCGACGCTTGTCGACGCGCACCATGATCTCGCCGACCTCCGGTTCGAAGCGCACCGGCACACCGCCGCCACCGAGCACCCGCACCGCCTGGATGATCATCTCGGCGGCCCGGACATCCTCGAGGTGCAGCTTGATCGCACCGACGTCGAAGCGGGAGATCTCGAGCAGATCCTCGACGAGCTGCTGGAGTCGGTCGACGTCGGCGGCCAGCAGCGTGAGCGCGGTCTGGGCGCGCTCGGGGAGTTCGTCGCGGGTGTTCTCGAGCACCTCGACGGTGGCGGCGATGGTCATGAGCGGCGAGCGCAGCTCATGGCTCACCTCGGACGCGAACCGGGCGTCGCGGTCGATGCGATCCTCGAGGGCCTGGGCCATCTCGTTGAACGGGTTGGCGATGAGATCCAGATCGCTGTCGCCGCCGACGGGGAGCCGGGTGTCGAGACGGCCACCGGCGATGGCCTCGGCTGCGGTACCCACATCGAGCAGTGGCGCGAACACCCGACGGCTCGCCCAGTACCCGACGAGTCCGCCGCCGACGGTGGTGAGCACGGAGGCGATGAACAGGGTGAGTGCGAGTCGATCGAGGGTGCGCTGCAGATCGGTGATGGGGACGGCTTCGAAGTACCCGGCGTCGAGGGCCGGCACGGGCACGCCGAGGACGAGCGACGAGGTGCCACCGATGGACTCATGGACGGTGATCGCTGCGCCATCAGCGACGGCGGACTGCTCGGATGTGGGCACGGCGTCGGCGTCGAACGAGCTGGAGTCGGTGGTGTACCAGCGGCTGCGATAGGAGAGTGCCGCCGCGGCGCCATCGGTGAGTGGGATGTCGCGCAGGAGCTGTTCGATCTCGAGGGTGGTGGGATCGTCCGGCAGCTGCGCAGGGATGCGGGCCGCATCGACGGCGGCCCGCTCGACGGCGCTGCGCTCCCGCTGGGTGGTGAGGTTCTCGCTGGTGAGTCCGAAGGTGATCGCCGCCAGCAGCGATGACAGCAGCGCGGCACCGAGTGCGAACGTGACCGTGAGGCGGGTGCGGAGCCCGAACCGCCGGCGGACGGGGGCGATGATCCGGGTGCGGCGTCGCGGCCGGGTCCGGGCCTGGACGGGACGCAGCTCGGGAGTGACGGCGTTCACGGTTGCAGCTTGTAACCCAGACCGCGCACGGTGATCACATGACGCGGATTGGCGGGATCGCGTTCGACCTTCATGCGCAGACGGCGCACATGCACGTCGACGAGACGACCATCGCCGAAGTACCCGTAGCTCCAGATCTTCTCGAGGAGACTCTCCCGGCTGAAGATCCGCCCCGGTGCCGAGGCCAGTTCGACCAGCAGGCGGAACTCGGTCTTCGTGAGGTGGAGCTCGACGCCGTCGCGCAGCACGACGCCCTCATCGGGGACGATCTCGAGATCGCCGAACCGGAGATGGGAGACGCCCACCTCGGCGGGACGGGCCCGACGCAGCAGGGCACGGATGCGGGCCGACAGCTCCTTCGGGGCGAACGGCTTGGTGAGGTAGTCATCCGCACCTGCTTCGAGACCGGCCACGACATCGTGGGTGTCGGCACGAGCGGTGACCATGACGATGGGGACGTCGCTGACCCGCCGGATCGAGCGACAGACGTCGAAGCCGTCGATGCCCGGCAGCATGATGTCGATCAGCACGACATCGGCGGGTTGCCGGGTGAACGACTGGAGGGCCTCCTCGCCGGTGTCGGCCTCCTCGACCTCCCAGCCCTCATCCTCGAGGGCCATCTTCACGGCCGTGCGGATTCGCTCGTCGTCTTCAACGGTGAGGATGCGGGTGCCCATAGCTCTTCATCATCCCTGATGGCGGGGTCATGGGTCGGTCAATCCGAGCGGATTCCTCGGGATGTTCAGGCCGACCCGGCGCCGAACTCGCGCAGGAGGGGCTGGAGCTGCACGAAGAGGGCCTCGGGTGCCGCCAGACAGAACTCGAAGTCCGGTGCATCGCCGGCGAGGTCGGCCACGACGGCCCCCGCCTCACGGGCGATCAGCGCACCGGCGGCGTGGTCCCAGGGCTGGAGTCCGCGTTCGTAGTACGCGTCGACCCGACCGCAGGCAACCGAGCAGAGATCCACCGACGCGGCGCCCATGCGGCGGATGTCGCGCACCTCGGGCAGCAGGAGCGTGAGCACCGTGGCCTGTCGACGGCGACGATCGGGCTCGTAGGAGAAGCCGGTGGCGACGAGGGCGTGGCCGAGTCGGGTCTCGGTCGAGGCCGAGATCGGGGACCCGTTGCGGCGGGAGCCGTCACCGAGCGCGGCGGTGAAGACCTCACCGTGGAGGGGATCATGGACCACGCCCACCTCGATCGAGCCCTCGACCTCGGCGGCGATGGACACCGCGAAGCCGGCGTGACCGTAGAGGTAGTTCGTGGTGCCGTCGATGGGATCGATGATCCAGCGCACCCCGGAGGTGCCCTCCTGATCGGTGCCCTCCTCGCCGAGGATTGCATCGCCGGGACGAGCGGTGAGGATCGCATCGGCGATGAGCCGCTCGGCCGCCCGATCCATCTCGGTGACCATGTCGGTGCCGGTGGTCTTGGTGTCGACGGTGGTGCGCGCCCGTTCGAGTCCCTCGACGAGGATGGTGGCCGCCTCGGCGGCGACGCTCGTCGCGAGGGCGAGCAGTTCGGACTGCAGTTCGGAGCGTGCCATGCGGGTCAGCGGACCCGGGGTGCGGCCCGACGGTTGCTGCGCTGCGCCGCTGCGCCGCCCTTGGGGAATCGACGATCCTCGGCGTCGGGGTCGCGCTCCTTGATGGTGCGCCATTCGCCCATGGCCCGGAGGGTGAGCACCACGACCACGGCGGTGCCGGCCGCCGTGACCACGGCTCCGACGAGCGCTCCGAGGCCCGTGGCGGTGGCGGCGTCGCCGGAGGTCTGCAGATCGACGAATGCGTACCCGATGAACCCACCGGCGATACCGGCGATGACGATGGCGGCGAAGGCGATGACGCGGGCACCGACCGAGGGGAGGGCGGTCTCGAGTTCTCCGGACGCTGAGGGATCAGGCATCCCGCCATCGTACGGCGCCGCTGTCGATGTCACGAAGGCGGACGACGGTGGTCATACAGTGGCGCAGATGAAGTCCCTCGTCATCCTGCCCACCTACAACGAGGCCGAGAACATCTTCGAGGTGCTCGACCGCGTGCGCGCTGCGGTGCCCGCCGCCGAGGTGCTGGTGGTCGACGATGGCAGCCCCGATGGCACCGCCGAACTGGCCGAGTCCTGGGCCGCCGATCATGGCGGTCGGGTCAGTGTGCTGCGTCGGGCCTCGAAGTCCGGCCTCGGCTCGGCCTACCGGGCCGGCTTCGCCCATGGGCTCGCCAACGGGTTCGATGCACTCATCGAGATGGACTCCGACCTGCAGCATGATCCGGCGGCGCTTCCCGAACTCATCGCCGCAGTGGCCAACGGGGCCGATCTGTCCATCGGGTCGCGCTACGTGCCGGGCGGTTCCATCCCGAACTGGCCCAAGCATCGGGAGTGGCTCTCCCGCGGCGGCAACCGCTATGCGGCGTTCGTCCTCGGCCTGCAGGTCCGCGACGCCACCGCAGGGTTCCGCTGTTACGGCGCCCCCATGCTCTCGAGCATCGATCTCACGACCGTCACCGCCGATGGCTACGGCTTCCAGATCGAGATGGCCTACAACATCTCCCGCCGCGGCGGTCGCATCGTCGAGGTGCCGATCCGGTTCAGCGATCGCCAGCGCGGCACCTCCAAGATGTCCGGCCGCATCGTGTTCGAGGCGCTCGGCCTGGTGTCGTGGTGGGCGCTGCGCGATCGCGTGCTGCGTCGTCGGTCCCGTCAGCCCCATCCCGTCTCCTCCTGAGACACGTGCGCCATGCGTGACTGGGTCGTCGGGGGAGCGGTGATCGAGGGGCCCGGTGGCGTCCTGCTCGTGCGCAACCGTCGGCGTGACGGATCGCTCGACTGGAGTCCTCCCGGCGGTGTCATCGACGACGGTGAATCGGTCGTGGAGGGCCTCACGCGTGAGGTGCTCGAGGAGACCGGTCTGCTCGTCGACGCCTGGTCGGAGGTGGTCTACGAGATCTCGGCCGTCGCTCCCGACATGGGATGGAACCTCCGGGTCGAAGCTCGCGTGGCGATGTCCTGGAGCGGCGAACTGCGCATCGACGATCCCGACGGCATCGTCGATCATGCCGAGTGGGTGCATCCCGACCACTGCCCGGCGCACCTCGGCGGTGGCGCCCGATGGGTGGTGGAGCCGGTCACCGAATGGCTCGCCGAACGCTGGACCGGCACCCGTCGGTTCACGTATCGAGTGGATGGTCGGTACGGCTCCGAACTCACTGTCGTGCGCGAGTGACCGAGCCGCGCACCGCAGAGCTCCGGCCCTTCGAACGACCCCGGGCCACGATCATCCATGTCGACATGGACGCGTTCTTCGTCTCGGTCGAACTCCTCGACAGGCCCGATCTGCGGGGCCAGCCGGTGGTGGTGGGTGGTGCCGGGAACCGCGGTGTCGTGGCTGCGGCGTCCTATGAGGCCCGTGCCCATGGTGTGCATTCGGCGATGTCCTCGGCGATGGCCCGCCGGTTGTGTCCGCACGCAGTGTTCCTGCCGGGCCGGCACCGTCGCTACGCCGAGGTGAGCTCGGTGGTGATGGGGATCTTCCGGGAGATCACCCCGTTGGTCGAACCGCTCTCGCTCGACGAGGCGTTCCTCGACGTGGCCGGAGCCCATCGACGGCTCGGTCCCGCCCCGGAGATCGCGGCGATGCTCCGGGCGAGGGTTCTCGAGGTCACGGGTCTCACCTGCTCGGTCGGCGTGGCCGGCACCAAGTTCGTGGCCAAGCTCGCCTCCGAGGCGGCCAAGCCGAAGGCCTCCACCTCGGGGCCGGTGTTCGGTCCGGGTGTGCATGTGGTCGAACCCGAGGACACAGTGCGCTTCCTGCGTCCGCTGCCGGTGCAGGCCCTGTGGGGGGTCGGGCCGGCCACCCTCGCCAAGCTCGGGCGCATGGGTGTGCTGCAGGTGGGCGATCTCGCCGATCTCCCGGTCGGGAACCTGGAGGCGGCGCTCGGGCGCAACCAGGGGCGACATCTCCATGCCCTCGCCAACGGGCACGATGCACGGGTCGTGGAACCCGACCGGCGACTCAAGTCCATCGGCCAGGAGGAGACCTTCGCCCGCGATCATCACCGCCGCGACACGCTCGATCCCGAACTCGTGGCCTTCTGCGATTCGGTGGCCTCGAGGCTGCGGGCGGCCGGGTTCGTCGGACGCACGGTGCAGCTGAAGGTCCGGTTCGGTGATCTCCACACCATCACCCGGTCGCAGACCCTCGATGTCCCGATCGACGATGCACCGGCGCTGCTGCGGGCGGCGCGCGCCCTGCTCGACCAGGTCGATCCCGCACCCGGGGTCCGACTGCTCGGTGTGTCGGTGAGCGGACTCGTCGAGCGCGGCGCCCGCCAGCTCACCCTCGATGACGCGCTCGACGGTCCGGGGTGGGAGCAGGCGAGCCGGGCGATGGACGAGATCCGCGAGCGGTTCGGCGCCGCGTCGATCGGTCCGGCCACCGTCACCGGTTCCGGCGGCATCGGACCGAAGGAGCGCGGCGCCCAGCAATGGGGCCCTGACGGGACCGGATCCTGACCCGATTCGGGGTATTCGCCGGTGGCTGGCACGGAAGTGCCGGCTTCGCGTTGTCCGGCCGTCGGTTCCGTGTGACAATGAGTCCTCACTCGACCACGGATGGAGGTGCTGTCAGTGCCACTCTCAGAAGATGAACAGCGGATCCTCAGTGAGATCGAGCAGCAGCTGTACCAGTCCGATCCCGCTCTGGCCCGCGACATCGCCGACACCACCGTCTACACCCATTCCTCCCGGGGCCTGCGCTGGTCGCTGCTCGGATTCGTGGTCGGCCTCGCCGTGCTCATCCTCACCCTCGGCACCTCGTTCCTGCTCGCCTTCGGCGGGTTCCTCATCATGCTGGTCTCGGCCCTCGCGGTGGAGCGCAACGCTCGCCGGATCGGTCGTGCCGGTGTGCAGCAGATGACCCAGTCGATGAAGAGCGCCGGGCTCCGCGATGCCCTCGGCAACACCGGCTCCCGGTTCAAGGATCGACTCCGCCGTCCCGAGGACGACTGACCCACAGGTGTCACCATCCCCATCGGGCGTCGCCCTCGCCGTCGACATCGGCGGCACGAAGTTCGAGGTCGGCCTGGTCTCATCGGCCGGCGAGATCCTGCTGCGGCGTCGCTGTCCCACGCCGCAGGACGCTGGCGCCGACCTGCTCCTCGACACGTTGACCCGCCTCATCGATGAGGTGCTCGATGCGCAGGCACAGGTGGGTGTGACCGCCACGGTGTGCGGTGTCGGATCAGGCGGCCCGATGTCACGCGCCGGCGATTCGCTCTCGCCGATCAACATCCCGGGCTGGCGCGACTTCCCGCTGCGCAGCCGACTCGCGGCGCACACCGGGCTCCCCACCGCCATCGACAACGACGCCAAGGCCCTGGCCCTCGCCGAGGGATGGGTCGGTGCCGCAGTCGGTGTGAGTGACTACATGGCGATGGTCGTGTCCACCGGGGTGGGTGGCGGGATCGTCCTCGACGGTCGACTCCTCGACGGTGCCGACGGCAACGCCGGGCATGTCGGCCACATCTGTGTGATCCCCGACGGACGCCCGTGCGGGTGCGGTGCGCAGGGCTGTCTGGAGGCCGAGGCCTCGGGCACCGCCATCGCTGCGATCACCGGCGCCCCCGCAGCCGACGCCGGTCCTGCTGTCGTCGAGCGCACCGGGATGCTCGTCGGGCGGGCCGTGGCCTCGGTGGCGAACCTGCTCGATCTGCGTCTGGTGGTGGTGGCCGGGTCCGTCGCCCTGGGGTTCGGTGCCCCGTTCTTCGAGGCCGCCCAGGCGGAACTCGATCTCCGGTCCCGGTTGACCTTCTCGATCGGCGCCCGGGTCATCCCCGCCCGTCTCGGGGCTGACGGACCGCTCATCGGTGCCGCTGCGGTCGGGTTCCGGTCCTTCGGGTCACTACTGTCGCAACCATGAGCGCGACGACCTCCACCGTCGGCGGGCGCTGGCTCGTCGGGGCCACGCTCGCCGTGCTGCGGCATCCATCGCTGTGGCTCACCGCACTCGGTCAGATCCGTCGACTCGCCGCACCGGGCTGGTGGCGGCGCGCGCCGTTCCTGCCGCTCCCCGATGCGGACTACCTCCGGTTCCGTCTGGTCACGGCCTACGGCGGCACCGGTGCCGATCCGGTACCGGGTGATCTCATCACCTACCTGCACTGGTGCCGGGCCTGGCCCGAGGTCACCTCCGGCCACTGACACGACCCCGCTCGTCGCCCGAGCGAGCGCCGCCGCCGCCCGGCGCACGCCGGATCAGAACAGGAAGAGATCCCCCGAGGCGCGCACGGTGATGTCGCTGATCGAGACACCCCACGGCTGATCGATCGCGTGGATCACGGCCTCTGCCAGCTGCGTGGGCGTGATCGCCCAGTACTCGATGCTGTCGGGATCGGTCCGTGATGCGGGCAGCTCATCGGCCATCGCCGAGGAGATGAGTTCGACGTACTGCTCGAAGTTCCGACCGAGGATGCCGGTGATGCCGGCCCCGTTGATGATCCCCGAACCGAGCCCGGTGCCCGGCACCCCGGTCGGGCGCACGTTCGTGACCTTGATCCGACCCTGCGATTCGGCACGGAGAGTCTCCGACAGCACGTTCACCGCCGCCTTCGTCGCCGTGTAGACCCCGGCGCCGACCGTGGCGACGTTCCCGTAGATCGACGAGATGTTCACGACCTGACCGCGCCCCTGCTCGATCATCTGATCGTGCACGGCGGTGATCCCGTTGAGCACGCCACGGAGATTGATGTCGATGCAGCGGTCCCAGGCCTCACGGGCCTGCGCATGATCGGCGAAGAACGCCAGGGGCATCGTCCCGGCATTGTTCACGAGCACATCCACCCGTCCGAAGGTCCCGACTGCGTGGGCGACGAGGCCGTCCATGTCGGCCGCACTGCGGACATCGGTGACGCGACCGACGGCGACGCCACCGGCCGCCATGATCGAGTCGCTCAGGGACCCGAGCGCCTCCTCATCGATGTCGGCGCCGACGACACGGGCGCCTCGTGCGGCTGCGATCGTGCAGATCTCCCGCCCGAACCCGCCGGCGGCTCCGGTGACGATGATGACTCGGTCCTCGAGATGGTTGGTCATGGGGCGACCGTACCGGTTCGTCGCGGGCGGGGGAGCCGATGGTCACCGGGGATAGCCTCGCCGGGTGATCGGGTGGCAGATCGAGCGGCAGCGGGGGAGCGCCCGGGAGTTCCACGCCTTCGATCCGACGCTGGTGGATCATCGGACGGCGTGGGTCCTCGAGGTGGAGGCGCCAGCCCTGGCGCTGGGTTCCTCGCAACCCGAGACCGATGTCGATGCGGCTGCCGCCCGACGCCTGGGGGTGGACACCTTCCGGCGCCGCAGCGGCGGTGGTGCGGTGTTCATGGCGCCGCAGTCCTGTGTCTGGATCGACATCATCGTGCCGGCCGGCGATCCCCTGTGGCATGAGGATGTCTCGCTGGCCCCGCTGTGGTTGGGGGAGGTGTGGGCGGCGACGCTGCGGCAGGTCGGCGTCGCCGAGCCGCGCATCCATGCGGGCCCGATGGTGCGTCCCGCACTTGCGCCGGTGGTGTGCTTCGCCGGACTCGCCCCCGGTGAGGTGACCGCACCGCTCGGCGCCGGCGAGGGCGTCGAGGGGAAGACAGTGGGCATCTCGCAGCGTCGCACCCGGTCAGTCGCCAGGTTCCAGACGATCGCCCTGCTCGACTGGGATCTCGAGCTGCATCAGCAGCTGCTCGCCCCCGGCATCGCACGCGTCGATGGGGCCGGCGATGCGGCGTCGATGCATGTGCGACCTGTGGTCGGAGTCGGCGCGGATCTCCTCGTCGGGGCATTCCTGGATCAGCTGGCCGGCGCCGACTGATCCGGGTGCTCAGTCGATGACGATGGCGTCGGCCTCGATCTCGACCTTCCACTCGGGGTTGAGCAGCGCGGCGACCACCACGGTGGAGTTGGCCGGACGGATCTCGCCGAACACGGCCCCGTGGGCCCGGGCGACGGCCTCGAAGTCAGCGGCGTCGGTGAGGTAGACCCGCGTGCGGACGACGTCGGCAGGGGTGGCACCGGCCTCGGCCAGTGCTGCGGTGATGATCTCGAGACTGCGAGCGGCCTGTGCCTCGGGATCGGGATCGACGGTGCCGTCGGGTCGGGCGGGTCCGGTGCCCGAGACCGAGATCGAGTCGCCGATCCGCACCGCACGGCAGTAGCCGAGCACGGGTTCGAACGGAGAGCCGGAGGAGATGTTCTGGCGTTCAGTCATCCGAGGAGACTAGAGCCGCCGGGTCCGGTGCCCGATGGACGGTGAGATGCGGGGGCGGATCATGGCGCGGCGCCGGGTCGAACAGCAGCGCCTCGGCCTCGAGCCGGTCCTGTTCGTCGAGGGGTCGGCTGTCGGCACACCATTCGACGAGGGTGCCGTTGGGGTCGGTGGCGTAGATCGACACGCAGAACCCGTGATCGAGTTCCATCACGTCGAGGCCGTGGGCCAGCCAGCGGTCACGGTGGGGGTCGAGGCCCTCCGGTCCGGCGTCGAAGGCGAGATGGTTGACCCAGGCGGGGAGGCCCAGCCCCGTGGACAGGGCCGGATCGACGGCCGGCAGCGCGTCGTCGTGGAGCTCCCAGAAGGCCATCAGCCCCTCGCCGGTGTCATAGAAGACGTGACGGGCCCATCCGCCGGGATGCTCGGTGGGTCCGATCACGACCTTCGCCAGCGTGAAGCCCATGGCCCCGGTGTAGAAGCGATGGGTGGCGGCAAGGTCGTCGGTGACGAGCGCGATGTGGTGGAACGCCATCTG
>CANFHM010000009.1 GCA_947446975.1 Microthrixaceae bacterium | reverse complement strand
GGCTGTCATGTTCGTGGGGACGTTCGAGCATTCGCTCGACGACAAGGGGCGAGTCGTCCTCCCTTCGACCTTCCGCGTCCAGTTGCTCGACAAGGGCTTCCTCTCCCAGTGGGACCGCTGTCTCGGACTGTGGACCGAGGAGGGCTTCGCGGCGGCCGCCCAGCGCCTCACCGAGCGGATCCGTGAGGGGCAGGTCCCCCAGGGTGCCCTGCGGGCCTTCGCCGCCAACGCCCATGAGGTCCGTCCCGATTCCCAGGGCCGCATCACCATCCCGCAGCGACTCCGCGAGTTCGCCGGCCTCGGCCGCGATGCCGTGGTGATCGGCGCGATCGACCGCATCGAGATCTGGGAGACCGGTCGCTGGACCGATCAGTCAGAACTCGCCGACGACTCACTCATCCAAGCGGTGACCGCCCTCGGGCTGTGACCCCGCCGTCATGACCACCCCGACCCGAACCCTCGACCCGACCCCACGAAAGGACCGTCCCACCTGCCGACGTTCGTTCGCACCGATCCGACGTCCGCTCATGTGCAGCCTCTCGGAACACACGATGGAAGGCCCCTACTCCGCCCGCTTCCCGTCGAGCCCAGCCGGGGAGAAATCCCGGCGGGCGACCGTGCTCCGAGGGGCCGCTCATGAGCGGACCCGCATCCTCCGATCGACTCCTCCGGAGACGACACCTCTCATGGACGCTTCCCCCGCCGACGATTTCGCCCACCGCCCGGTGATGGCGACCGAGATCGTCGAGGCGTTCGCCACTGTGCCCGGCGGTTGGCTGATCGATGCCACCCTCGGCGGTGCAGGACACAGCACACTGCTGCTCGAGGCCTATCCGCATCTCAGCGTGCTCGGCGTCGATCAGGACCCCGATGCACTCGCCATCGCGACCGAGCGGCTCTCCCGGTTCGGTGCCCGCGCCCGCACGGTCCGGGCGCGCTTCGATGCGCTCGCCACCGTCGCCCACTCCCTCCCCACCGATGCGCCGATCGTCGGCGTGCTGTTCGACCTCGGTGTCAGTTCCCCCCAACTGGATCGCGCCGAGCGCGGTTTCAGCTATCGCCTCGATGCGCCGCTCGACATGCGCATGGACCCCTCGCAGTCGCTGTCGGCGGCCATCGTGGCGAATGACTATGACGAACCGGCGCTCGCCCGGGTGCTGCGCGACTACGGCGATGAGCGGTTCGCCGGTCGCATCGCCCACGCGATCGTCGCCGCCCGCCCGGTGCGCACCACCGGCGAGCTGGCCGAACTCGTCCGCGATGCCATCCCCGCCCCGGCCCGGCGCAGGGGCGGTCACCCGGCCAAGCGGACCTTCCAGGCGATCCGCATCGAGGTGAACGCCGAGCTCGAGGTGCTCCCCGTGGCGCTCCGATCGGCGATCGACCTCGTCGACACCGATGGCTGCATCGCCGTGCTCTCGTACCACTCGGGCGAGGATCGGATCGTCAAGCAGGTGCTGCGTGAGGCCGAGACCGGCGGATGCAGCTGTCCGGTCGGCCTGCCCTGCGTGTGCGGTGCCGTGGCTGAGGTGGCGCTCGTGCGACGCGGCGGTCGCACCCCGGGCGCCGAGGAGCTCCGCAGCAATCCCCGCTCCGAGAGCGCCCGTCTCCGGGTCGCCCGCAAGCTCACCGACGGAGCCGTCCGATGACCGCCCGGGTGACCGATCATCGTGGTGCCGGCGGCGCCGTCGCCCCGGTCCTGCCGTTCGTCGCCCGGCGTCGTGCTGATCTCGCTGTCGTCACCGAACGCCGGCGGGCGATCCGCCTCAGGGTCGGGCTCGGTGTGCTCGGCGGCGTGTTCGTGGCGCTGTTCCTGGTCGCCGGCGCCGCCACCTGCATCGTCGGACAGCAGCGTCAGCTGGACTCGATCAACCGTCGGATCGCCGCTGAGCAGGACCAGTCCCAGACCCTCGGCGCCCAGCTCGCCGAACTGCAGAGCCCGGTGCGGGTCACCCGTGATGCAGCATCGATCCTCGGGATGATCCCGGCGCCGACGCCGGTGTACCTGGAACCGCGGGCCGACGACGACGCCCGCGCCGCCGAGGAACCACCCGCTCCGACTGCGGCCGTGCGGTGACCCCGCCCCCTGAGACCTCGGCGGCACCATGGAACTCCCCGGAGTTCATGCCGCAGACCCGCCCCCGGGCCACGGGTGACCGACCCCGGGTCACCAGGATCTCCTCCCGTCCCCTGGCCGGCTCCTCACCCTCCGGGTCATCCGCGTCATACGGGTCCGGCCGGACATCCCGGCCGACGCGTTCCGCCGGCCCCCGACCGGGTCGTGACAGTGGCCCGAGTCGGCAGAGTGGCCCCGGTCGACCGATCTCCGGTCCGCGCCCGGTGGGTCGATCCGGACCGATCGGTGTGCTCGACCCGATGGGGGAGGTCCCCCGGGCCTCACGCGCCGGTGCGGGTTCCCAGCAGACCCTCGCCGAGACCGTGCGATCGATTCTGGTCCAGCTGCAGGTGCGCAGGGAGCTCCGATCGATCCGACTCGGCGACGCCACCGCCGTGCCGCCGCGCCGCCGGCTGCTGATGCTCCTGGCGCTGTTCATCCTGCTGTTCTCGGTGGTCACCTACAAGGTCGTCAATCTCCAGATCATCGAACGCGACCGGTACACCTCCTATGGCGTGGCCCAGCGCACCCGCACCCAGACCCTGGCGGCGGATCGTGGTGCGATCCTGGATCGCAACGGGACCGAGCTCGCGATCTCCCGGCCGACCCGGTCGGTGTTCGTCGATCCGAAGCTGATCACCGATGCGGCCGCCGAGGCGGCCGTGGTCGCGCCGATCCTCGGTCTCGACGTGTCCGAGGTGCAGTCCCGCATGACGATGTCGAATCGCTTCGCCTACCTGGCCCGCAAGGTGCCGATGGAGGTCGCCGATGCGCTGGCGGCGAGGATCAGCGAGCTCAAGCTCCAGGGCGTGGCCTTCCTCGAGGAGAAGGAGCGGTACTTCCCGGCCGGTCTCTCGGCCCGTTCGCTGCTCGGCGGGGTCGATGTCGACAACGTCGGCATCTCCGGTCTCGAATCCCAGTACGGCGATGTCCTGACCGGCACGCCCGGCTTCGTGTCGCTCGAGAGTGATCGCTCCGGTCACACCATCGCGGTCGGTGAGCACAGTGTCACGCCGGCCGTGAAGGGCAGCGATCTCCGTCTGACCCTCGATCGGTCCATCCAGTTCGAGGCCGAACGCCTCCTCTCCGATCAGGTGCGCGCCACGAAGGCGAAGGGCGGGGTGGCGATCGTGACGATCCCCGCCACCGGCGAGATCCTCGCCATCGCCAACATCGTGACCGACCCCACCTCGGGGGAACCGGTGGTGTCGAGCAACAACCTCGCCGTCACCACCCAGTACGAGCCGGGTTCGGTCATGAAGATGGTGACCATCGCCGGGGCGATGGAGAACGGTCAGGTGTCGCCGTCCACCGTCTTCAACCTCCCCCCGACGCTCAAGGTGCACGATGCCGAGTTCGGCGAGGCGGAGGGCCGTGGCACCGTGGACTGGAGCGTCACCGACATCCTCACCAACTCCTCGAACGTCGGCACGATCAAGATCGCCCAGGGTCTCGGCAAGGACTCCCTGTACTCCCTGCAGAAGTCCTTCGGGTTCGGATCCCGGACCGCGCTGCAGTTCCCGAACGAGGCCTCGGGTGCGGTGCTCGCCGCTGACAAGTACTCCGGGACCTCCCTGCCCTCGATCGCCATCGGGCAGGGCATCGCCGTCACACCGATGCAGCTGCTCATGGCGTACAACACGATCGCCAACCGGGGCGTGTACGTCCCGCCGCATCTGATCCAGTCCACGGTCGAACCGAACGGCACCGAGCATCCGACCGAGGTCGGAGCGACCCATCGGGTGGTCTCGCCCGGGACCGCTGACGCTCTGAACCTGATGCTGCGCAACGTGATCGCCGATGGAACCGGCCGACTCGCCGCGATCGACGGCTATCTCGCCGCCGGAAAGACCGGCACGGCCCGCAAGCCCCAGCCCGGTGGCGGGTATCTCGACCGGTTCGGGATCACCCGCTACCAGTCGACCTTCGTCGGCTTCGTGCCGGCCGAGCAGCCCGCCCTCTCGGTGTACGTGATGATCGACGAGCCCACGGCGGGCGACTACACCGGCGGGGCCACTGCGGCCCCGGTGTTCTCGAAACTCGGATCCTTCGCCCTCCGGCGACTCGGCATCGCCCCGGCGGCCACCGACATCGCCCGCGGCGGCGCACCGGTGGATGCCACCTCGGAGGCCCGCACCGCGATGGCCACGGCCACGGTGGTCGGCGATCGGGTCCGTGCGCTCACCGCCGGCAGTGCACCCGCAGCACCAGCTGTTCCTCTGAACACCGGAGCGACCGTGCCGAGCACCACGATCCTCCAGCGTTCGGGCCCCATCAGGTGAGCGGGGTGGATCTCCGGACACTCGTCGACGACGTGGCACCCAGCCTCGACGGCGCAATCACCCTGCTGCGTGCGGATGAGGGGAGCGACGCCGCCGCCACGGTGATCTCCGATGTGGTGATGGACTCCCGGCAGGTCACCCACGGTTCGTTGTTCTGCTGCGTGCCGGGAGAACGGACCGACGGTCACGTTCATGCCGCCGATGCGGTGCGGTCGGGTGCCGCCGCCCTGCTCGTCGACCACCGTCTCGATCTCCCCGTGCCGCAGCTCGTCGTCGGTGATGTCCGTCGGGCGCTCGGCCCGGTGGCCGCCACGTTCCAAGGTCATCCGAGTTCGGCGCTGTCGGTCGTGGGCATCACCGGGACCAACGGCAAGACCACCACGGCGCAGCTGCTCGCCAACATCGTGGGCGTCGCTGGTCGCCGGGTCGAGGTGCTCGGGACGCTCAGCGGGGTGCGGACGACGCCCGAGGCCCCCGACCTGCAGCGACGTCTGGCGCGGTGGCGCGATGCGGGGGTCGACGTCGTCGCCATGGAGGTCTCCTCCCACGCCCTGGCGCTCCATCGGGTGGATGCCACCCGGTTCCGTGTGGCGGTGTTCACGAATCTGAGCCGCGACCATCTCGATTTCCACGGGTCGATGGAGCAGTACTTCGAGGCCAAGGCCCGGTTGTTCACCGAGGAGTTCAGCAGCGCGGCGGTGGTGAACCTCGACAGCCCCCATGGACGACTCCTCTCCGACACGAGCACCATCCCCACCTTCGGCTACTCGACGACCGAGATCGAGCAGCTGCGGATGGATGTCGACGGCTCGCGTCTCCTGTGGCGCGGGCGCGAGATCACGCTTCCCCTCGTCGGGTCGTTCAACCTGAGCAACGCGCTCGCTGCAGCACACGCGGCGCTGGCGCTGGGCCTCGACGAGGAGGACATCGTCGAGGGGCTCTCCGTTCCGCTGGTGGTCCCCGGTCGGTTCGAGCGTGTCGCTCTCGACGCCCCGTTCACGGTGATCGTCGATTTCGCCCATACCCCCGACGGGCTCGAGCAGGTGCTCGCCGCCGCCGGGGGAGTGGTGTCGGCGAGCGGTGGTGGCTCCGACACGGTCGGACGGGTGATCGTGGTGTTCGGCTGCGGCGGGGATCGGGACACCTCGAAACGGGCGCCGATGGGTGCCGCTGCTGCCGAGCACGCCGACATCGTCATCGTCACGGCGGACAACTCCCGCTCCGAGCCCACCGGTTCGATCATCGAGGCGATCCTCGCCGGAGCGACCCGCGGCACACCGCGTCGAGCGTCGTCGATCGAGCAGGAGCCGGACCGGCGTCTGGCGATCGCCAGGGCACTGCACCTCGCCGGACCGGGCGACATCGTCGTGATCGCGGGGAAGGGGCACGAGACCACCCTCACCATCGGCGACACTGTGAGTCCGTTCGACGATCGTGTGGTGGCCATGGAGGTCTGGCAGGAGATGGGAGAGAACTCGTGATCCGCCTGCTCATCGCCGGAGGCATCTCCCTGCTCGTCTCGCTCGTCGGGACCTGGGTGCTCATCGGCATGCTCGAACGGCGCCGCATCGGTCAACCGATCCGTGAGGACGGGCCGGCAGGACATCTCACCAAGGCGGGCACACCCACGATGGGCGGTGTCGCCATCGTCCTTGCAGCTGTGCTCGGCTGGCTCATCAGCGACTTCTTCGACGCCTCGTACACCCGCCGGGGTCTGATCTGCGTGGGAGCGATCCTCCTCGCCGGCGTCGTGGGACTGCTCGACGACGGCATCAAGGTGTTCCGGGAACGCAACCTCGGGCTCAACAAGCGGGCCAAGACCCTCGGGCTCATGGCGGTGGCGATCGGATTCGCGGTCTCCATGCTGGCGTTCACGAACGTGAAGACCACCCTGTCGTTCACCCGGTTCGACAATCCCGGCATCGAACTCGGACGGGTCGGCTGGGTCATCTTCGCCATCATCATCTTCTATGCCACGACCAATGCCGTGAACCTCACCGACGGCCTCGACGGCCTCGCCGCCGGCACCTCGATCCTCGCTTTCGCCGCCTATGTCGTCATCGCCTTCTGGGGCTTCCGCCACACGGCGATCTACAGCGACGAGAGCTTCCTCGACACCGCGGTCGTGGCGGTGGCGATGATGACCGCGTGCGCCGGCTTCCTGTGGTGGAACGCCGCACCGGCCCGGATCTTCATGGGTGATACGGGGTCGCTCGCCATCGGCGCCGGTCTGGCCGCGCTCGCCCTCAGCACCAACACCGTGCTGCTGCTCCCGCTCATCGGCGGCGTCTTCGTGGTGGAGACCGTGTCGGTCATCCTCCAGGTCGGGAGCTTCCGGATGTTCGGGCGCCGGATCTTCCGGATGGCCCCGCTCCACCATCATTTCGAACTCCGGGGCTGGCCCGAGACCACCGTGATCATCCGCTTCTGGATCATCGGTGGCATCTTCACCGCCGTGGCACTCGGCCTGTACTACGCCGATTTCCTCAGTCTCCCGGACGCCATCCCGTGATCGAACCGCCGAGCGATGTGGCGGAGCTCACCGCAGTCGCGGTGGCCGGGTTCGCCGTCACCGGCAGGGCGGTCGCCGCTGCGCTCGTGGCCCACGGGATCCACGTCCTGGCTCTCGACGACCATCCCTCGCCGTCGATGCGCGCTGCGGCAGCATCGATCGGCGTGGAACTGCTCGAGGCGCCCGATGTCGAACTGCTGGCGGCCCGACTCCGCGACCTCGATGCCATCGTGCCGAGCCCCGGGATCCCGGATCATCATCCGGTGTTCGAGCTCTCCTCGGATCTCTCGATCCCGATCCTGTCGGAGTTCGATCTCGCCGCTGCATGGGACGACCGACCGATCGTGGCCATCACCGGCACCGACGGCAAGACCACCGTCACCACCCTCATCACCGAGATGCTCCTCGCCTCGGGACTCCGAGCCGTGGCGTGCGGCAACACCGACACCCCCCTGGTCTCGGCGATCACCGACCCGACGCTCGAGGTGCTCGTCGTCGAGGCCTCCTCGTTCCGCCTCGGACACACCCAGCGGTTCCGCCCCGAGGTCGCGGTGTGGCTGAACTTCGCTCCCGACCACCTCGATGTGCATCGTTCGCTGGCCGCCTATGAGGGGGCGAAGGCCCGCATCTGGAGCGATCTCGACGAGGACTTCGGCCTGGCCGTGGCCAGTGCCACCGATCCTGTGGTGCTCGCGAACCGGCCGGCGATGGCGCGCACGATCACCTTCGGTCCGGAGGGCACCGACGCCGACGCCACTGTGGTCGATGGGATGCTCCGACTGCCCGATGGCACGCCTCTGGTCCCGGTCGCCGAACTGCCCCGTTCGTTCCCGCACGACATCACCAACTCGCTCGCCGCCTCCGTGGCGGCGCTCGCCATGGGTGCTGATCTCGACGCCGTGCGTTCGGTGCTGCGTTCCTTCACCGGACTCGCCCATCGTGTGCAGTTCGTGGCCGAGCACGACGGTGTCCGGTGGTTCGATGATTCGAAGGCCACCACGGCGCATGCTGCGCTCGCCGCCATCGCCGGTTTCGAGTCGGTGGTGCTCATCGCCGGGGGCCGCAACAAGGGGCTCGATCTCACGGTGCTCGGCGACGCGGTTCCTCCCGTGCGGGCGGTGATCGCCATCGGCGAGGCCGCCCACCTGATCTCCGAGGCGTTCGCCGAGCGGTGCCCCGTGGTCGAGATCCGCACCGACATGACCGACGCCGTCGCCGCCGCCGGACTCCACGCCCGCCCCGGTGATGTCGTGCTGCTGTCCCCCGGGTGCGCCTCGTTCGACTGGTTCGGCTCCTATGCCCAGCGCGGCGATGCGTTCGTCCGGGCCGTGCACGGGTTCATCGCCGGCCCCGGAGCCGCCTGATGGCCACCGCCGCGCATTCCGGTCGGTCGGGTTCGGGGTTCGGTCGGCTCCTGCGTTCCCGTGACGGCTCCTCGATCCGGCCCACCCCGTTCCGTTCGATCCTGCTCATCGTGATCGTCCTGAACCTGTTCGGGCTCCTCATGATCCTGTCGGCGTCCTCGGTCACGTCCCTCGACGTCTACGGCAGCAGCTGGTACCAGGTGGGGCGTCAGACCGCATGGTTCCTGATGTCGCTCGTGGCGCTGTGGTTCACGCAGCGCATGGACCACACGGACTTCGCCCGACACATCAGCAAGCTCGTGGTGGTGGCATGGGGTCTGCTGCTGCTCCCGCTGATGCCCGTCATCGGCATCAGTGTCAACGGTGCGAGCCGCTGGTTCGGGTTCGGGTTCCTCCGCATCCAGCCATCGGAGATCGCCAAGCTCGTGCTGATCGTGTTCACCGCGGATCTGCTGACCAAGCGGGCGAACCGGGTGAACGACTGGTACCAGACCCTCGCCCCGATCATGGGGGTGTTCGCGTGCTTCGCCATCCTGCTGATGCTCGAACCGAACCTCGGCACCACGATCGTCATCGCCGCCGTCCTCATGATCATGATGTTCGTCGGAGGGGTCGCCACCGGACCGCTCGTGGCGCTGCTGGGTCTCCTCGCCGCCGGGGCGGCCTTCTTCGCCTTCTCCGTCCCCTTCCGGTTCCGCCGCCTGATGGCCTACGGCGATCCATGGAAGGACCCGCAGCACACCGGGTACCAGGCGCTGCAGAGCAGGATCGGACTCGCCAACGGCGGGATCTTCGGACTCGGCCTGGGCAGCAGTCGCGTCAAGTGGGGCTATCTCCCCGAGGCCGACACCGACTTCATCATGGCGATCATCGGTGAGGAACTCGGTCTCATCGGCTGCATGGCCATCATCGGACTGCTGCTGGCCTTCGGGTTCCTCGGGGTGCGCGTGGCGATGCGGGCGCCGGATCGTCTGGGGATGCTCCTCGCCACCGGCATCACCGCGTGGATCCTGCTGCAGGCGTTCGTCAACATCGGCGCCGTGGTCGGTGCCATCCCGATCACCGGTGTGCCGCTCCCGTTCGTCTCGGCCGGTGGCTCCTCGCTGATCTTCACGATGGCCGGGGTCGGCATGCTGCTGAGCGTGGCGAAGAGGACGTCCTGATGTCCCGCAGGGTCGGGAACCCACCGACCTTCGCCCTCATCGCCGGTGGCGGCACGGCGGGGCATCTCCTGCCGGGTCTCGCCGTGGCCCGGGCGCTCGTCGCCGCCGGCCATCCAGCATCCGAGATCCATTTCGTCGGCAGTGAGCGAGGGCTCGAGACCACGGTCGTCCCCGAGGCCGGGTTCACGCTCACCGCCCTCCCCGGTCGGGGCATCCAACGACGCCTCACGCTGGAGAACGTCCCGGCGGTCATCGGACTGCTCCGGGCGATCCTCGGTGCGATCGCCCTCGTGCGTCGTCGTCGACCCCGTGTCGTGCTCATTGTCGGCGGCTACGCCAGCGTCTCGTGCGTGGCGGCGGCGATCCTGTGGCGGGTGCCCATCGTCGTGGCCGAGCAGAACGCCGTCGCCGGGGCGGTGAACCGCATCGCCGGACGCTTCGCCCGGGTGTGCGCCGTCGCCCTCCCCGGAACCGATCTCCCCCGCAGTGAGGTGACGGGCAATCCGGTCCGCGCCGAGGTCCTCGCCGTCGACCGCACCCGCGATCGCCAGCTGGCCCGGGAGGCGCTCGGCATCCCGCTGGATCGGATCCTCATCGCCGTCGTCGCCGGTTCGCTCGGGGCCCGCACCGTCAACACCGCGGTGCGGGAGGCGCTGCCGGCCTGGGCTGATCGCCGCGATCTCTCGATCCGTCATGTCATCGGTCGCCGCGACTGGGCCTCCATGGCGGGGCCCCCGATCGCCCTCCCGGCGGAGGGTCTGCAGTACGAGACGGTCGAGTACGAGCAGCGCATGGATCTCGTCTATGCCGCCGCTGATCTGCTCATCGGACGGGCCGGTGGCACCACGGTCGCCGAACTGGCCGAGGTCGGACTCCCCGGGATCCTCGTCCCGTTGCCGGGCGCGCCCCGAGATCACCAGACCGCCAACGCCGAGGCTCTCGTCCGTGCCGGTGCCGCCATCCGGATCCCGAACGGCGAACTCGACGGCGCCCGGATCGTCCGTGAGGTCGAGCCGCTGCTCGACGATCCCTCCCGACTCATCGCCATGTCGGCCGCTGCGCATGGTCTCGCCCGTCCCGATGCCGCGGATCGGGTGGCCGCGCTGCTCGAGCGGGAGCGACTCGATGGCTGACCCCATCGACCTGTCGGTGGCGCGCACGGTGCACATCGTGGGTGTCGCCGGAGTCGGGATGGCGCCGATCTCGGGTGCGCTCGCGTCGATGGGGCATCGGGTGTCGGGGAGCGACCACGTCGAGGCGCCGATCCTGGCGCAGGTGCGGGCGGCGGGGGTGCGGGTCACGGTGGGGCACAGCACGGGGAACATCCCTGCCGATGTCGATGTCGTCGCCTATTCCACCGCCGTGCCGGCGGACAACCTCGAACTGGTCGAGGCGCGTCGACGGGGCGTGCCGGTGGTGCACCGTTCGGCCCTGCTCGCCGCCATGGCCGCCACCCGATCCACGATCGGTGTGGCCGGCACCCACGGGAAGACCACCACCTCCGCCATGATCACCCACATCCTGCGCGAGATCGGGGCGATGCCATCGTTCGTCATCGGCGGCGAGCTCGTCGACCGGGGTCTCGGCGCCGCGTGGGACGACGGCGAATGGTTCGTCGTGGAGGCCGATGAGAGCGACGGCTCGGGATTCTCGATCGGCTGCGCCGCCATCGTGGTCACCAACGTCGAACCCGACCATCTCGAGTACCACGGTTCGGTCGAGAACCTGCATGCCGCCTTCGCCGGGTTCATGGCCTCGTCCACCGGTCCCTGTGTGGTCTGTGCCGACGATGCAGTGGCCGCCGGGCTCGGCGCGGCGATCGGCGCCCGCACCTACGGCACCTCGGCCGGAGCGCACCATCGCATCATCGAACCGGAGAGCACGCGGGGGAGCGCATCGTTCCGCCTCGAGGTCGACGGGGTCGATGTCGGTGAGGTCCGCCTGCCGGTCCCGGGCATCCACAACATCCGCAACGCCACGGCAGCTCTCGCACTCGTCAGCGAACTCGGTCTCGATCTCACCGCCGCCATCGACGCCATCGGGACGTTCGCCGGTGTCTCCCGTCGATTCCAGTTCAGGGGGGAGATCGACGGCATCACCTTCGTCGACGACTTCGCCCATCTGCCCACCGAGATCGCCGCTGCCGTCGCCGCCGCACACGATGGGGGATGGGGCCGGGTGGTCGCCGTCTTCCAGCCGCATCGCTACAGCCGGACCCAGTCGCTGTGGCGCGAGTTCGGCGATGCATTCGTCGGTGCCGATGAACTGATCCTCACCGACGTCTACGCCGCGGCGGAGGCCCCCCGTCCCGGTGTCAGCGGGTCGCTCATCGTCGACATCGTCACCAGCACCCATCCCGACCAGCAGGTCGTGTACATCCCCGAACGGGCACAGCTCGCCGCGGAGGTGGCCGACCGACTCCGGCCCGGCGACCTCTGTCTCACGATCGGCGCCGGCGACATCACCCGCCTGTCCGATGAGATCCTCGAACTCCTCGCCGAACGACGGAGCCGATCATGAGCCCGCTCGAGCAGATCGTCGCCGCGCTGGTCCACGAGTTCGGTCCCCGGGCACGGCCCGGAGCCCCGCTCGGTGCGCTCACCACGTACCGGGTGGGGGGATCGGCCGCTGTGCTCGTCACTGTCGAGTCCGCCGACGAGCTCGTCACCCTCGGACGCCTGCTCGCCGACAGTGGTGCCGCAGACGGTTCGGATCCCGCGCCGGTCATGGTGATCGGTCGCGGCTCGAACATGCTGGTGGCCGATGCCGGATTCGCCGGTGTGGCGGTGCTGCTGGGGGAGGGCCTCGGATCGATCAGCGTCGACGGATCGATGGTCGTCGCCGGTGGCGCAGCGGCGCTGCCGGTGGTGGCCCGCCGCACGGTGGCCGCCGGACTCGGTGGCTTCGAATGGGCGGTCGGCGTCCCCGGAACCATCGGCGGGGCCGTGCGGATGAACGCCGGTGGTCACGGTTCGGACATGTCCCGTTCGGTCGTGGGGGTCCGCGTCGTGGATCTGCGCACGGGCGAGGATGGCACCATGTCGGCCGCCGCACTCGAGTTCGGATACCGCAGCTCCGCTCTGCGCGCCGACCAGGTGGTGGTCGACTGCACCCTTCGACTCGAACCGGACCCGACCGGGGATGGCGACCAGCTGCTCGGCGACATCGTGCGGTGGCGCAGGGAACACCAGCCCGGTGGCAGCAATGCCGGTTCGGTGTTCACCAATCCCGAGGGCGACAGCGCCGGGCGTCTCATCGACGCCGCCGGCCTCAAAGGGTTCCGTGTCGGCTCGGCCGCGGTGTCCGACAAGCACGCCAACTTCATCCAGGCCGATCAGGGCGGCTCCGCCGATCACATCGCCGCGCTCATGGCGCAGATCCGTCAACGGGTGCTCGCCTCCTCCGGCATCGACCTCCATGCCGAGACCCATCTCGTGGGGTTCGATCCTGCCGTCGCCGCAGCCGCCGGGGTGCCGTCGTGAACATCACGATCCTCGAACGCCGCAACGCCCGCAACGCCGGCAACGATGTCGACGTCGATCCCCGCATCGCCGCCCGCCGGGCATCGGTGCGCGACGCGCGCCTCCGCCGGTGGCGACGTCTCGGTCTCGGGGTGCTGGCCGTGGCCGTCGCCATCGCCGGCGCGTGGCTCCTCAGCCGCACGCCGCTGTTCGACGTCGACCGGATCCGTGTCGAGGGCGCCTCTGCCCTCGGCGTCGATGACGTGGTCGCGGCCTCAGGTGTCCGGATCGGTGAACCCCTGCTGTCGGTCGACACCGGAGCGGCGGCCCGTCGCCTCGAACAGCAGCCGCAGATCCTCAGTGCGAAGGTCACACGGGACATCAACGGTCTGGTCTCGATCCACGTGGTCGAACGCGTGGCGGTGGGCTGGACCGATGCCGGCGAGGGCGTGCGGATGCTCGTCGACGTCACCGGAGCGGAACTCGGCGAGGCCGGACCGGACGACCCCTCGCTGCCCCAGGTGATCGGCACTGACGCCGGCCCGCTCGAACTCGCCTCGATCCTGCCGCCCGGGGTCCGGTCCCGGACCCTCTCCGTCGAGGCGGTCGACGGACTCCTGCGACTCCATCTCCGACCGGCCGGCACCGTCGAGTTCGGCCCTCCCACCGCCCTCCCCGCCAAGGTCGCCGCGCTCGTCACCGTGATGGGTCAGGTCGATCAGCGGGACCTCTGCACCATCCGGGTCATCACCCCTGACACCCCCGTCGTCACGAGGACCCCGATCTGCGGGTAGCGGTGGGGTAACCTCACTCCAGCGTGCACCGCATCCCGGTGCGCACACTCAGTTTCGAACACTCCACTCCGAAGGAGAGCCTCCATGGCTGGCAGTCCGCAGAACTACCTCGCGGTGATCAAGGTCGTCGGCGTCGGTGGCGGTGGCGTCAACGCCGTCAACCGGATGATCGACGCCGGCCTGAAGGGCGTCGAGTTCATCGCCGTCAACACCGACGCGCAGGCGCTCCTCATGAGCGATGCCGATGTCAAGCTCGACATCGGCCGCGAGATCACCCGTGGTCTCGGCGCCGGTTCCGATCCCGAGATCGGCAAGGCGGCCGCCGAGTCGCACAGCGAGGAGATCGAGGAGGCCCTCAAGGGCGCCGACATGGTCTTCATCACCGCCGGCAAGGGTGGCGGCACCGGCACCGGTGCAGCCCCGGTCATCGCCCAGATCGCCAAGGGCCTCGGTGCGCTCACCATCGGTGTGGTCACCCGGCCGTTCGCCTTCGAGGGCAAGCGCCGCTCCACCCAGGCCGAGTCCGGCATCAAGACCCTCAAGGAGAAGGTCGACACCCTCATCGTCATCCCGAACGACCGACTGCTCACGGTGTCGAACGACAAGACCTCCGTGCTCAACGCGTTCAAGATGGCCGACGAGGTCCTGCTCCAGGGCGTGCAGGGCATCACCGACCTCATCACCACGCCGGGTCTCATCAACACCGACTTCGCCGACGTCAAGATGATCATGAGCGATGCCGGTTCGGCCCTCATGGGCATCGGCTACGGCTCCGGCGAGGGTCGTGCGCTCAGCGCCGCCCGTGCCGCCATCTCCTCCCCGCTGCTCGAGGCCTCCATCGAAGGTGCCCGGGGCATCCTGCTCACCATCGCCGGTGGCAGCGACCTCGGTCTGTTCGAGGTCAACGAGGCCGCCGAGATCATCCACGGTGTGGCGCACGCCGACGCCAACATCATCTTCGGCACGGTCATCGACGACAGCATGGGCGACGAGGTCCGGGTCACGGTCATCGCTGCCGGCTTCGACCGCTGGGACGGCGATCCGAAGGCCTCCGGTCGGGGTGGACGCTCCTCCGGCACCGAGGGTGTCCGCGATGTCTTCGGTTCGGCATCGGACGACACCGACGACACGGGCGACGACGACTTCGACGTCCCGTCGTTCCTCAAGTAACCGCACCGGGCCGACGCCCGATGCAGACCTGGTCCGCCCCGCTCGGGGCGGATCGTCGCGTCCGGGTCGCGATCACCGACCGACACGACGGCGACCTCTGCGTCGATCTCGATCCGGGCGAACTGGCGCCACGTCGTGCCGCTCTCATCGACCGTCCGTGGCTCTGGCTCCGACAGGTGCACGGTGCCGAGGTGGTGGTGCTCGGGCCCGACGACCCACTCGATGAGGTCGTGGGCCGCGCCGCCGATGCCGCGGTCACCACGCGTTCCGATGTCGTCCTCGCCGCCCACAGCGCGGACTGCGCGACCCTCGCCCTGTGGTCCGCAGAGGGGCATGTCGCTGCAGTGCATGCGGGCTGGCGCGGCCTGCGGTCCGGGGTCATCGCCGCCGCGGCGAGGTCCATGCGGGCGCTCGGGGCCGGTGCACTGCAGGCGTACACCGGTCCCAGCATCGGGCCGGAGTGCTACGAGTTCGGCGGGGAGGAGCTCGACTCGATGGTCGCGGCGTTCGACGACTCGATCATCGCCGTGACCTCCTCCGGCGCCGTCGGTCTGGATGTCAGGGCCGTGGTCGCCATCGAACTGCGTCGCAATGGCATCGAGCATGTGGGTGGTTCCGACGCCTGCACGGCGTGCCGGGGCGAGCTGTTCTGGTCCCATCGGGCCCGGATGGACACCGGCCGGCAGGCGCTGCTGTGCTGGATCGAACCATGACCTCACCGATCCCTGATCCCGCCCTCGTGGCCGAACGGGTGGCTGCCCTCCACGAGCGGATCCGCTCGCTCTCCCCGGATCACCCGGTGCGCATCATGGCGGTCACCAAGGGGTTCGGCCCAGATGCCGTCAGCGCCGCCCGCGCCGCCGGACTCCACCTCGTGGGGGAGAACTACGCCCAGGAGATCGTCGCCAAGGCGGCTGAGCTCCCTGCGGATCCCGGGCTCGAATGGCATTTCCTCGGGCGACTCCAGCGCAACAAGGTGCGCTCGCTGGTCGGCATCATCAGAGTCTGGCAGAGCGTGGACCGCTCCGAGCTCATCGATGAGATCGCCAAGCGATCGCCGGGGGCCCGGGTGTTCATCCAGGCGAACCTGTCGGGTGAGGCCCAGAAGGGTGGTGCGCCACTGGCCGATGTCCCCCGACTCGTCGACGAGGCACGGGCGAGGGGCCTGGCGGTGGAGGGTCTCATGGGAGTCGGGCCCGAGGGGCCAGCCGAGCTGTCACGGCCCGGGTTCCGGGCACTGGTGGCCCTGGCCGATCAGCTCGCGCTGCGGGAACGATCCATCGGGATGACCAGCGATCTCGACGTGGCGGTGCAGGAGGGATCCACGATGATTCGTGTCGGCAGCGCCCTGTTCGGGCCACGACCCGCCCGCTGATCGCTGCGGGGGCCCCGCCACCTCCCGACCCACTACCCTTGGATCCCGAACGACGAACGGCGGGGATGTCACCCGCCGCACCACGGAGGATCTCATGACGACAGTATGGCGACGCGCCATGGTCTATCTCGGTCTCGGACCGGACGACGAGTACGACGATTACGGCACCCAGGGCGATCTCTCGGGAGCACCTGTGGAGCCCGTGACCCCGGTCGGCCGTCCCGCCCCGGCGCGTCCCACCGCCGTGCCGCAGGCCCAGCGTCCCCAGGCGCCGATCTACTCCACCCCGCCCGAGGCCGGCGAGGGCCCGTCGGTCCGACCCGTGCCGATCTCCGCCGAGGACCCCTCCAAGCCCCGCGTGCGGGCCGTGCCCCAGCGCAGCAACGCCCGGGCGCATCTCGTGACCCCGACCAGCTTCGGGATGGTCCAGGAGGTCGCCGACAAGTTCAAGGCCGGTCAGGCCGTGGCCGTCGACATGGGTGAGGCCGACCGCGAGCTCTCCCGTCGACTCATCGATTTCCTGAGCGGCATGTGCTACGGCATCGGTGGCGAGATGGAGAAGATCGAGAACGGTCTCTTCCTGCTCTCGCCCGTCGGGGTCGAGGTCCCGGCCGACGAGCGTCGCCGCCTCATCAACGACGTCCTCGGCGACTGATCCACCCGTGCTCTGGCAGTTCATCCACCTCGTCCTGCAGGTCTTCCTGTTCGCGTTGCTCGGCCGCATCGTGCTCAGCTGGTTCCCGCCCAGCGGGGCCGGCATCCTCGAGACGATCAGGCTGCTGCTGTTCCGCATCACCGAACCGGTCCTGGCGCCGATCCGTAATCTCCTGCCGCCGGTGCGGGTGGGCGGCATGGGGCTCGACCTCTCGCCGCTCATCGTGTTCCTCGTCCTCGAGATCCTCATGGCGGCGATCCCGGGCTGAGGTCCTCTCGCATGGTGCACCCCGCATCGGTGGGAACGCACGGCCGGATCAGCGCATGCGGGTACCATCGCCGGCATGGACGACACGACCGCACAGGCCACGCCGCAGCTGCTCACCGATATCCAGTTCAACGTCGCGCGCAAGGGGTATGACCCCTCCGAGGTCGATGCGTTCCTCGAACGTCTGAGCGCCGCTGTCACCGTCATGCAGGATCGTCTCCGTCAGTCGGCTGCCGAGGCGGAGTCGGCAGGACGCCGCGCGGCGGAGGCCGAGCGGGAGAGCGCAGCGCTGCGCGCCCGCATCGCCGAGCTCGAGAGCGGTGTGGTCTTCACCCCGGTCACTGCGGAGACCTCGCCCGAGGTGGAGGCCGAACAGGCGGCATCGGTGCTGGCCATGGCCCGCCGTACTGCGGATGCCGTCGTGAACGATGCCCGCGCCACGGCCGCCACGATGCTCACCGAGGCGGAGGCCGAAGCGGCCGCCATCGTGGGCGATGCCCGGGCCACGGCCGACGCCACGGTCGGCGATCTCGATGCCCGCCGTCAGGAGCTCACCGCCGATGCGGTGGCGCTCGAGGTCTTCATGGATGAGCAGCGGGCGGCACTGTCAGCCGGGCTCTCACGGATCCAGGCGGTGCTCGACGACCCCCGGGCGCTGCGCGTCGGTGCGCCGCCCGAGCCGCGGGAGCCCTCACCGATCATCGACGAGGAGCCGGTCGTCCCCTCGAGTGATTTCCCCACGATGGCCACGCCGGTCGTCGAGGCGGACACCAGCACCGAGGCGCTGGAGTCGGAAGTCCCGGCCTCCAGCACCGATCGGATCTTCGATCTCGAGGAGGTCGAGGCGGCCGCGGCCGACGACGGTGCGCTCTTCGACGCCAAGGACGACGAGGTCGACGAGGCCATGCGTCGGTTCTTCGACGCCGATTTCGACGACGACGATCGCTTCGGCCGCTAGCTGCGACGCAGGCCCACCGACACCACGACACCGTCGAGTTCGATCTCGCGGTCTCCGGGACCGGCGCTGATCGAGGTGGCGAGGACCTCTGTGGCGATGGTGTCGCGGTGCTGCTCGATGATCGACTGCAGGTGATCATCGGCATCGATCACGACCTCGATGCGGTCGGCGATCTCGAACCCGGCGGACTTGCGGGCATCGTTCAACGCCCGTACGAGCTCGCGTGCGGTGCCCTCGGCGCGCAGCGCATCGGTGAGCTCGAGGTCGAGGGCGACCGCCCAACCCGAGTCCTCGACCAGCGCCAGCGACTCGTGACGCTCGGCCCGCACCTCGACCTCTGAGGCATCGAGCCGCTCACCGGCGATCTCGATGAATCCCTGCGTCTCGAGCTGGGCCTGCAGAACGGATCCATCGGCGTCGGCGAGTGCCGCCTTCACCTCGTTGACCTTCTGGCCGAGACGCGGCCCGAGGGCGCGGAAGTTGGGGATGACGTTCCACCGCAGGAGACCCGAGAGGGTGTCGAGTCGTTCGAGGGACTTCACGTTGAGCTCGGTCATGATCTCCTCGTCGATCTCGACGGGGAGCTCGATGCCCGGGTGCAGCAGCAGTGCCCGTGACAACGGTTGGCGCACCTTCGCCTTGGCGTCGGTGCGGGCCGAGCGGCCCAGTGCGACGAGTCGGCGGGCGGCGTCCATCTGCTCGGACAGGGCGGCATCGTGGCGTCCGGCGGCCACCGGCCAGTCGGCGAGATGGACGGAGGTCTCACCGGTGAGCGTCGTGTGGATCTCGTCGGCGAGGAACGGGCAGAAGGGCGCGAGCAGCTTCGCGACGGTCACGAGGCATTCGTGGAGCGTGGCGTGGGCGTTGGCATCACTGGACTTCCAGAACCGGGGTCGACTGCGGCGCACGTACCAGTTGGAGAGATCGTCGATGAACCTGGCGATGCGGCCCGCACCGCCGAGGGCATCGAAGGAGTCGAGCGCCTCAGTGACCACGGTGATGGTGTCGTCGAGTTCGGAGAGGACCCATCGATCGAGCACATGGGTCGGTGTCGTCGGCTGCGCCGAGGGTTCCCAGCCATCGAGATCGGCATAGGTGGCGAAGAACGAATGCACGTTCCAGAGCGTGAGCAGGGTCTGGCGGGTGGCTTCACGGATGCCGTCGGGGAACACCCGACGCGGGGTCCAGGGCTGTCCGGAGGAGAAGAAGTACCAGCGCAGCGCATCGGCGCCGAGAGTGTCGAAGATGTCGAAGGGGGCGATGACATTGCCCCGCGACTTCGACATCTTCTGGCCGTTCTCGTCCACGATGAGCGCCAGGCACACGACGTTGCGGTAGGGCGTGGAGCCGAACACGAGGGAGTTCACGGCGAGGAGTGAGTAGAACCAACCACGGGTCTGATCGATGGCCTCGCAGATGAAATCTGCGGGGAACGCGTGGTCGAAGCGATCGGCGTTCTCGAACGGGTGGTGCTGCTGGGCCGAGGGCATCGAACCGGAGTCGAACCATGCGTCGAGCACGGGTGCCACGCGCCGGGACGTGCCGGTGCAGCCCTCCGCCGGGCAGGGGAAGGTGATGTCGTCGACGTAGGGGCGATGCAGGTCGAGCTCGGTGAGGTCGGACCCGCTGCGTTCGGAGAGCTCGGCCACCGATCCGATGCAGTGCTCATGACCGCCGAGGTCGCATCGCCAGATCGGCAGGGGAGTACCCCAGTAACGATCCCGGGAGAGCGCCCAGTCGATGTTCCCCTCGAGCCACTTGCCGAAGCGGCCGTGCTTGATGAACTCGGGGTTCCAGCCGATGGTGTCGTTCTGCTCCATGAGCAGGTCGCGGTGCTCGGAGGTGCGCACGAACCAGGAGGTCTTCGCCCAGTAGATGAGCGGTGTGCTGCAGCGCCAGCAGTGCGGATAGCTGTGCTCATAGGCCTGTTCGCGCACCAGCAGCCCGCGACGGTCGAGGTCGGCGATGATGTCGCGGTCGGCGTCCTTCACGAATCGGCCGGTGAAGGCCGGCACGGTGTGATCGAAGGCGGCGGCGGCATCGACGGGGTTCAGCACCGGGAGCTTCTCCGCCCGGCCGACCTGTGCGTCGTCCTCACCGAACGCAGGAGCCAGATGCACGATCCCCGAGCCGTCCTCGGTGGTGACGAACTCGGCGGCCACGACCCGCCAGCCGTCGGCACCGGCGGGCGCCTCGAGGTCGGTGAAGGGCCGTTGGTAGCGCCAGCCCACGAGATCGCTGCCGACGAGCCGCTCGACGATCTCGGCGTCCTCGGGTGCCAGAGCGGCCGCCATGATGAGATCGCGTCGTCCGTCGGTGGAGCGCACGCGCACGTACTCGATGGCGGGACCGACAGCGGCAGCCACGTTGGAGATGAGGGTCCATGGTGTGGTCGTCCAGACCAGCAGATCGACCTCCCGGTCCTCCACCGGGAACCGCACGTACACCGAGGGGTCGACGACATCCCGGTAGACGTCGGGCTGGCCGAGCTCATGGCTCGACAGGGCGGTGCCACAGCGTCCGCAGTAGGGGGAGACCTTGTGGCCCTCGTACAGCAGCCCCTTGTCCCAGAGCTGGCGGATGAGCCACCACACCGACTCGATATAGGAGTTGTCGAGGGTCCAGTAGGCATCCGCGGTGTCGATCCACACCCCGGAGCGCTCGGTGAGCGCCGTCCAGTCGGTGACGTAGCGCTGGACCGATTCACGACAGCGACGGTTGAACTCGGCGATCCCGAAGGCCTCGATCTCCGATTTCGTGGACAGTCCGAGTTCCTTCTCGACCTCGAGCTCCACCGGCAGCCCGTGGCAGTCCCATCCGCCCTTGCGGGGGACATCGCGGCCGCGCATGGTCTGGAAGCGCGGATAGATGTCCTTGAACACCCGGGCCCAGACATGATGGAGACCGGGACGACCGTTGGCGGTGGGGGGACCCTCATAGAAGATCCAGGGCTCGCCCCCGGCCCGGAGCCGGCGGGCGGCGGCGACGGTGTCGTCGTCCTTCCAGCGGGCCAGCACGCTGGTCTCGAGCGAGGGAAGATCCAGATCGGGGTTCACGGGGCCGAACGACATGGGGCAAGCGTAGGCGGTCACCCGAGGTGCACCGTGCGGTGGGTGTTGCCTCCGTCGCAGCAGTGGCCTACCCTGCCCCCCCCTGTGCAGCAGGTGTGCAGCGGACCGACTCCCGGGCTCGCTCACTGCGCGGTGGTGGTCGAACCCGACCGCTCTGGCGAACCAAGAAGGTGACCATGGCAACCAACGTCCCGGCGAAGAAGGCGACTCCCGCGAAGAAGACACCGGCCAAGAAGGCCGCGCCCGCCAAGAAGACGGCACCGGCCACGAAGGCCGCGCCGGCGAAGAAGGCCGCGCCGGCGAAGAAGGCCGCACCCACGAAGGCACCTGTGAAGAAGGCTGCACCGGCCACGAAGGCCGCACCCACGAAGAAGAGCGCTCCGGCGAAGAAGGCTGCACCGGCGAAGAAGGCGACAACGGCGAACCAGGCGGTTCCGACCAAGAAGGCCGCTCCGGCGAAGAAGGCCGCTCCCCAGAAAGCTCCAGTGACAACCACTCCCCCCAAGAAGACGGCCTCCTCGACTCCGGTTGCGAAGGCAGCGCCGAAGCCCTCACAGGCCAAGCCCCCGGCGCTGGCCAAGAAGCCCGATCCCCCCAAGCCGAAGGCCTTCAAGTACCCGTTCGACGCCAAGTTCCTCGAGTCCCAGCGTCTGCTGCTGCTCAGCGAGCGCGCCCGGCTCGTCCACGATGCCGACAGTCTCACGGCCGAGGCCAATGCACTCGCCGAGATGCGCGAACCCGGCGATGTCCAGTTCGACGAGGAGTCGGGCGAGGGCGACACCCTGGCAGTGGAGCGAGAGCGCGATCTCGCCCTCTCGGCCCAGTTCCGCGATCAGGTCGACGAGATCGATCTCGCCCTCGCGAAGATCCCTGCCGGGACCTACGGCATCTGTGAGGTCTCCGGACTCGCCATCCCTCGTGAACGACTCAAGGCCATCCCATGGTGCCGTGAGCGCGTCGAGTACAAGGTCGGGGGCTTCGGTCGTCGCTGAGCGGACGGACGCCGCCGCGCCCACGCAGCGTCGTCTGTTCCTCGCCGTCGCCGCCGGCTGGCTGCTCCTCGATCAGCTCACCAAGTCCTGGGCCGAGCATTCGCTGACCGGTGCGCCGGTCCATGTGCTCGGTTCGTTGCAGTTGGAGCTCACCCGTAACTCGGGTGCCTCCTTCAGCATGGGAACCGGGTTCGGTCCCTGGATCGCGCTCGGTGCGCTCGGCGTGGTGGCAGCACTGCTGTGGGTCGGTCGTGCCGTCCGGACCCGTCTGTCGGCCGTGGCGCTCGGGATGATCGTCGGCGGTGCGCTCGGCAATGTCGTCGACCGTGCGGTGCGCGGCGACGCCGGGTTCCTGCACGGCTCGGTCATCGATTTCATCGACCTCCAGTGGTGGCCGGTGTTCAACATCGCAGACGTCGGCGTCGTCTGCGGAGCAATCCTGCTCGTCATCGCCACGTTCCGAGGATCCACCACATGAGTGCCCATGAAGTCGTTCCCGCAGCACTCGACGGCGAGCGCATCGATCGTCTGGTGGCGATGATCACCAGCGCCAGCCGGGCCCAGGTGGTCGACTGGATCGACGCGGGCCTCGTGCAGCGCAACGGCAGCGTCGTCTCCACGCGCTCACAGCGGGTGCATGAGGGCGATCGCATCGACATCGACATCGACCTCGACGCCCCGCTCGCGGCCCTCATCCCCGAACCCGATGTCGAGCTCACCATCGTGCATGTCGACGATGACGTGATCGTGATCGACAAGCAGGCCGGGCTCGTGGTGCATCCGGGTGCCGGCAACGCCACCGGGACCCTCGTGCAGGGACTGCTGGCCCGATTCCCGGAGATCGCCGAGGTCGGTGACCCGGAGCGTCCGGGGATCGTGCATCGCCTGGACAAGGACACCTCCGGGTTGATGCTGGTCGCCCGGACCCAGGAGGCCTACGAGGAACTGGTGGCGATGCTGGCCGCCCATGAGATCGAACGCTGCTACCTCACGCTGGTCTGGGGGATCCCGGAGTCGGTCGGCGGTCTCGTCGACGCCCCGATCGGACGCTCCCATCGTGAGCCCACCCGGATGGTGGTGAGCGCCCAGGGCAAGGAGGCGCGCACCCGCTATGAGGTCATCGAGACCTTCCAGGAACCGGTGCCGCTCGCCCTGCTCGAATGCCGGCTCGAGACCGGTCGCACCCATCAGATCCGTGTGCATATGGCCGCCATCGGTCATGCCGTGGTGGGTGATGAGCGCTATCGGGGGGTGCGCCCTGCGGTGCAGACCCCCCGCATGGTGCTGCACAGCGCGCAGCTGCGTCTCGATCACCCGACCCGTGAGGGCGAGGAACTGTTCTTCGAGTCGCCGCTGCCCGCTGATCTCGCTGCGGTCGTGGCGTCGGTCAGGAACCCGTGACCCAGGGCGGGGTGCTCCCGACGGTGGGGGCGGTCTCGCTGGGCCAACCCGCCTCCCCCCGGGAGATCGCCACGATGTCGGCGAGGGTTACGGCCTCGAGGTAGCGACGCATGTGTTCGCCGACGTCGGCCCAGACGGCGAGCAGCACGCACTGGCCCTCGTGGTCGCAGGAGCCGTCCGTATGGGGCTCCCCGAAGTCACCGGCCACGATCGGTCCGTCGACGGCGCTCACGATCGAGGAGAGGCTGATGGTCTCCGGTGACCGGGCGAGCACGTACCCGCCGCCCACCCCGCGCTTGGACCGGACCAAGCCCGCACCCTTCAGGGCCAGCAGGATCTGCTCGAGATAGGGCTGGGGGAGTCCGGTGCGTTCGGCGATGTCGCGCACCGAGGTGGGCCCGCCCTCGTCGGCATGCAGCGCGAGCGACAGCAATGCCCGGCTCGCATAGTCACCTCGGGTCGAGACCTTCACGTCGGCCATCGTAGGGGGCGGCGTGCGCACGTTGCGCCGCGTCGTGCGGCGGGCGCTACCGTGACCATCTCCGACAAGGAGGTCCGTCGTGGAGGGTCTACGACCGCTGCTGCCCGAGTACGGCGGTGCATGCATCGACAGCGTCGTGCCGGCCCTCCTCGATCTCGACCGGGAACCGCCCGCATGGATGCCCCCGGCGCTGCTCGAGGCGGAGCAGGTGGTCGTGCTCGTGCTCGACGGGCTCGGATGGCTCCAGCTCGAACGTCACGCGAGCTGTGCCCCCACGCTGCGCAGTCTCGAGGGTCGGGCGATCACCAGCGTCGCCCCCACCACCACCGCCACGGCGCTCACGTCGATCACCACCGGTCTCGCACCGGGCCTGCACGGTGTGGTCGGCTACCGGATGCGGGTCGATGGCCGGGTGCTGAACGTGCTGCGCTGGAACGCCGACGGACGCGATGCACGCGCGGCCATCCCTCCCGAGCGCACCCAGCGCCACGCGGCGTTCGAGGGTCAACGTCCACCGGTGGTCACGCGGGCGGAGTTCCGCGAGTCAGGGTTCACCCGGGCCCATCTCGACGGCACCCGCCATCTCGGCTGGAGGATGCCCTCCACGCTCGTCACCGAGGTCGCCGGCGCACTGCGACGCAACGAGCCGTTCGTGTACGCCTACTACGACGGCATCGACAAGATCGCCCATGAGTTCGGCCTCGCCGAGCACTACGAGGCCGAGCTCCGTGCTGCTGATCGTCTCGTCGCCGACCTCCTCGAGGTGCTGCCGGCCGGTGCTGCGCTCGTGGTGATCTCCGATCACGGTCAGGTCGACGTCGGCGACAGCACGATCACCCCGCATCCCGAGGTGCTCGCCCATGTCGATGTGCAGTCGGGAGAGGGCCGCTTCCGCTGGCTCCATGCGCGTCCCGGTCGCTCCCGACAGCTGCTCGAGGCGGCGACCGCGCACCACAGCGATACCGGCTGGATCCTCGGCGTCGACCAGATCATCGACGAGGGCTGGTTCGGTCCGGTCGTCACCGACGACGCCCGCTCCCGCCTCGGCGATGTGGCGCTGGTGGCCCGGGAGGTCGTGAGCTACACCGATCCCACCGACACCGGTCTCTACGAACTGCGTGCCCGTCATGGGTCGCTCACCGCTGAGGAGATGCTGGTCCCGTTCCTCACCGCGTTCGGCTGAGCGATCCGACCCGACCTGCGCCCGATGGGGGAGAATGGGTCATGACCGAACCGCAGGACAACCCTGTCGAACTCATCTCCACCGGCGGCTCCGACGCTGCCGCTGTGGCCCCTGAGGACTCCACCGAGCGGGAGTTCGTCTCCGAGCCCGCGAAGGTGATGCGGGTCGGGTCGATGATCAAGCAGCTCCTCGACGAGGTGCGATCAACGCCCCTCGACGAGCCCTCGCGACAGCGACTCCGCGAGATCTACGACCGCTCCATCGCCGAACTGGGCTCCGCGCTCTCGGCGGATCTGCGCGAGGAGCTGCATCGGCTGGCGTTCCCGTTCCAGGACGCCGGGACCCCGACAGAGATCGAGCTGCGGGTGGCCCAGGCCCAGCTGGTGGGCTGGCTCGAGGGGCTGTTCCACGGCATCCAGGCGACGCTCTTCGCCCAGCAGATGGCCGCCCGGCAGCAGCTCGAGAACATGCGCGGGCTCCCGCCGGGTGCGCTCGGCCCGGACGGGGGCGGCGATCCCGGCGGACGGCCCGGGCCGATCATCGACGACCGACCCGGGACCTATCTCTGAAGCAACCCCCGGACGGGGCCCCGGGAGGGGTACCCGGGACAGTGCCCTAGGACAGGGCCTTCGACGCCTTCGAGAGCTGGTAGCCGGAGGCGAGCATCACCAGGCCGATGAGGATCAGCACGATGGCGATGAGGATGGCGGCTGCGTACTTGATCGAGTTGGGCCATGCCATGACGGCCACGCCGATCCCGATGCTCAGCAGGCCGTGCAGGATGAGCCCGCCCCGCCCCATCTCCTTGTCGACGAGCAGGGAGGCGATCAGCGCGAGCACGCCGGTGAGCACGAAGTCGAGGCCGATGAGCCAGACGATGGCGGTGGAGGCCGCTCCGACCCAGAAGATCAGCACGAGGCCGAATCCGAGGTTGATCACGCCGCGCAGCAGCAGGAAGCCCCACACCGAGCCCTTCCGGTGCGTCGTGACCGCCTCGGCGGCCTGTGCGAAGCCGGTGACGAGGAAGAGCACGCCGAGGATCACCCCGACGACATGGGCGGTGCGTCCCGGCCACAGCAGGAGGAAGAGGCCTGCGGCGAGGCTGATGAAACCGATGCTGTAGGCGGTGATGCGCGAGCCGCGCAGCAGGTCGAGGGTGGAGCGGTCAGCAGTGGCCATGGCGGCCTCCTTGGTGGTCGGGCGTCGATGTCTCGGACCCTCCAACGCTACGGCTGACCCGCTCCCGGGACGGGGATATCGCCCGGACGGGGAGGGCCGGCGGCACCATGGAATCCGCGGTGCTACGGTCGCCGGAGGGCGGGTCACATGGCTGTGATTCGTCCCGAACCGCCCACGATCCGACCCTCCAGGAGCACCCGGGTGCCCGATTCGTTCACCCATCTCCATCTCCACACCGAGTTCTCGATGCTCGACGGGGCGGCGCGTGTGAGCGATGTCGTGGCCGCTGCTGCCGCCGACGGGCAGCCCGCCATCGGCATCACCGATCACGGGAACATGTACGGCATCCTCGACATGTACCGGGCGGCCAAGGACGTCGGCATCAAGCCGATCATCGGCACCGAGCTCTACCAGGCCTACGAGCACCGCACCGAGCGTCCGGCGCGTCGCGGGCGCATGGACGACTCCGGCGGCGAGGCCGATGGCGGACGCAAGGCCTACTACCACCTCACCGCGCTCGCCGAGTCCGCCGTCGGGTACAAGAACCTCATCCAGCTCTCGAGTCGTGCGTACCTCGAGGGGTACTACATGAAGCCGAAGGTCGACTGGGAGCTGCTCGAGGCCCACCATGAGGGCATCATCGCCACCACCGGCTGTCTCGGGGGTCAGGTGCTCCAGGCGCTCATGCAGGGCGATGAGCGAGGTGCGCTCGAGAAGGCGGCCCGGCTCCAGGACATCTTCGGACGCGACAACCTCTTCATCGAGATCCAGGATCACGGCATCCCCGAGCAGCACACCACGAACCCGATGCTGTTCGAGCTGGCCCGCAAGCTGCGGGCGCCGCTGCTGGCCACCAACGACAGCCACTACACCCATCAGCACGACGCCGTGTCGCATGATGCGCTGCTGTGCGTGCAGACCGGCTCGCTGATGAGCGATCCCGATCGCTTCAAGTTCTCCGGGGATCAGCACTATCTGAAGAGCGCCGCCGAGATGCGCCGTCTCTTCTCCGAGGTGCCCGAGGCCTGCGACAACACGCTGTGGATCGCCGAACGGTGCGACGTCGAGATCGAGTTCGGCAAACCCCAGCTCCCGAACTTCCCGCTCCCTCCCGGCTTCGCCGACGACGCCGAGTACCTGCGTCATCTCACGATGGAGGGGGCCAAGGAGCGGTGGGGGGCACAGGTCCCCGACACCGTCGTCGAGCGTCTGGCCTACGAGCTCAAGGTCATCGCCGACATGGGCTTCAGCTCCTACTTCCTCATCGTGTGGGATCTCATCCGTCATGCCCGTGACAGCGGGATCCGGGTCGGGCCCGGCCGTGGGTCGGCTGCCGGCTGCGCGGTGGCCTACACACTGCGCATCACCGATCTCGATCCCATCAAGTACGACCTGCTCTTCGAGCGCTTCCTCAACCCGAGTCGCATCTCGATGCCCGATATCGACATGGACTTCGACTCCCGGTACCGCGACGAGATGATCCGCTACGCCGCCGAGACCTACGGCCGCGACCATGTGGCCCAGATCGTGACGTTCTCCACGATCAAGGCCCGGGCTGCGGTCCGCGACGCCGCCCGCGTGCTCGGGTACCCCTATGCGGTCGGCGACAAGGTGGCCAAGGCGATGCCGCCGCTCGTGATGGGTCGCGACACCCCGCTGCACGCCTGTCTCGAGGAGCATCCGAAGTACGCCGACGGCTTCAAGATGGCCGCCGATCTCCGCGAGATGTACGCCACCGACGACGACGCCCGACAGGTCATCGATGTGGCCCGTGGGCTCGAGGGACTGCGCCGTCAGGACGGCATCCACGCCGCCGCCGTGGTGATCACCAAGGAGCCGCTCACCGAGTACCTGCCCATCCAGCGCAAGAACGAGGCGGGTGTCGATCCCGAGCTCTCCCCGGTGGTCACCCAGTACGAGATGCACGGGGTCGAGGACCTCGGGCTGCTCAAGATGGATTTCCTCGGCCTGCGCAACCTCGATGTCATCACCGACACGATCACGATGCTGCGCGACACGCGGGGCATCGAGCTCGACATCGATACCGTGCCCCTCGACGACGACCTCACGCTGCAGATGCTGCGCGACGGCGACTCCATCGGCGTGTTCCAGCTCGAGGGTGGCCCCATGCGGGCGCTCATGCGGTCGCTCGCCCCCACCTCGTTCGAGGATGTGGCCGCCCTCGTGGCGCTGTACCGCCCGGGTCCGATGGCGGCCAACATGCACAACGACTACGCCGATCGCAAGAACGGCCGGAAGCCGATCGAGTACCTGCATGATGATCTCGCCGAGCTGCTCGGCGACACCTACGGCCTGATGATCTACCAGGAGTCCGTGATGCGGGTGGCGCAGAAGTTCGCCGGCTACTCGCTCGCCGAGGCCGACAACCTGCGCAAGGCCTGCGGCAAGAAGGTCCGCGAACTCATCCAGGCCGAACGCGAGAAGTTCGTCGCCGGCTGCGACACCGTGGGGTACGGCGCAGCCATCGGCACCTCGCTGTTCGACATCATCGAACCCTTCGCCGACTACGCCTTCAACAAGAGCCACAGCTACGGCTACGGCCTCATCGCCTACCAGACCGCCTATCTCAAGGCCCATCATCCGGTCGAGTACCTCGCGGCGCTGCTCACGAGCGTCAAGCAGAACCTCGACAAGGCGGCCATCTATCTCAACGAATGTCGCCAGCGCGGTATCGCCGTGCTGGTGCCCGATGTCAACGTCTCGGCCAGCGACTTCATCGCCGTCGACCGACCCGATGGCTCGCGCGACATCGCCTTCGGCATGTCGGCGGTCCGCAACGTGGGGGAGGGGCTCGTCTCGCTCATCGTCGCCGAGCGCGACGCCAACGGCCCCTTCGTCGACTTCTACGACTTCTGCGATCGCGTCGACACCACGGTGCTCAACAAGCGGACCATCGAGTCGCTCATCAAGGCCGGTGGTTTCGACTCGATGGGCTACAGCCGCAAGGGGCTGCTCGGGTACTACGACAAGATCATCGACGACACCGTCGTGCGCCGCCGCAAGGAGGCCGAGGGGCAGTTCGATCTCTTCTCGGCGGCCTTCGACGACGCTCCCGCCGGCGTGGCGCCCGCCAATCGCTACGACATCCCCACCGACGACTTCGACAAGCGTCAGCGGCTGGCGTTCGAGAAGGAGATGCTCGGTCTGTACGTGTCCGACCATCCGCTCATGGGTGCCGAGGCCTCGCTGCGCCGTCGGGTGGAATGCGCCATCTCCGATCTCGAGGGGGTGGAGGACGGTTCGATCCGCACCATCGGCGGCCTGGTCACGTCCCTCCAGCGCAAGTGGACCCGCAAGGGCGACCTCATGGCCACCTTCGTGCTCGAGGATCTCCAGTCCTCGGTGGAGGTCATGGTGTTCCCGAAGACCATGCAGACCTTCGGTCATCTCCTCGAGGACGACGCCGTCGTCATCGTCAAGGGGCGGGTCGACACCCGTGATGATCAGCCCAAGATCATGGCCACCGAGCTGCAGCGGTTCGAGCCGGTCACCGACGGGAACCCTCCGCTGCACATCAACATCAGCCCCTCACGACTCAGCGACGAGCTGCTGGCCGCCCTCAAGTCCCTCCTCGGTGACCATCAGGGTGAGTCGCAGGTGTTCCTCCACATCGGCGATCGGCAGGTGCTGCGTCTCCCCGACGCCTTCAACGTGGACGCCACCACCGGGCTGCTCGCCGAGCTGCGGGTGCTGCTCGGGCCCGACGCCATCGCCTGAGCGCTCGACGCTCGGTGGCACCGGCGTTCCTCGGGATCACCTCAGGACGGATCCTCGAGCGCTGCGAGCGCCACCGACACCCGATCGGCGATGGCGGGATCGAGGCGCGGGGTGGCCAGCACCCGGCGGTACTCCCGGATGGCCGCCGCCGGCTGATCGGTGCTGGCGAGCGCGTATCCCAGCATGTGGCGCATCTTGGCCTCGGCCGCGGTGGGGGCGCCGTCCTCACCGAGGTCGCGTCGCCGGGCGGACTGCAGAAGCAGGCCCCGTTCGAGATGGGCGATGGCCTCCGAACACCGATCTCGCTGCACCAGCGCATGGCCGAACGCCAGCTCCACCGCTGGTCGCCACTGGTCGTCGTCGGGGTCGCCGGAGCGGGCCAGGCATCCCGGCGCACCGCTGATCACGGCATCCCATCGACCCGCCGTGTAGGCACGGAGCGTGCGGGTGACCGGCAGCGGCGCGGTGATGAGGGTACGGCGCCGACGCAGTCCGCGGAGGGCCACAGCCCAGAGCCCGCCCGCCAGAACGGCGATCAGGACGGAGACGAGAACGGTCACGGCGGGGGACCCTAGTTCGCGGAGTTGCGCTCAGCGGCTCCACGCGGTGGACTATGTGTCCGCTTTTCTCCTTTCCAGGGGCTCTTTTCAGAGGCAGCTGACACACATGGCTATTGAGGTCGTTACCAAGGATTGCACCCAGCTCAGCGATGCTGAACTGGCCGAGATGGCAGACATCTGCGTCGACGGCCCCAGCCGCTTCGAAGCCGGACTGCTCTCCAAGCAGGTCGAGGCATGGGTGCTGGTCACCATGGCCCGTGATTCGGGACTCAAGGGGTTCTCGTTCTGCACCCTGGAACGCATCGGTGGCACCCCGAGCGTGCTCATCGGACTCGCCTCGGTGAAGCGCACCGCCAAGCGCAACTCGATCCTCAGGGCCATGATGCACGATCAGTTCAAGCGTGCGGTCATGGCCTTCCCCGACGAGGATGTCCTCGTCGGCACCCGCTTCACCAGTGCTGCCGGGTTCGAAGCGTTCAAGACCCTCGACGACATCGTGCCGCGTCCCGAGCACCGTGCCACCGGTGAGGAGCGGGCGTGGGGTCGTCGGCTGGCCAAGCGGTTCGGCATCGACTCCGGTTCGTACAACGATCAGATCTTCACCGCCACCGGCGACGGCTCCTTCCCGCTCTCGCTCGATCACGAGTCGCTCGATCCCGAAGCCTTCGATCCGGCGGTCGTGGCGCTCTTCAAGGGTGTGAAACCCAAGACCGGCGATTCCCTCGTCGCCTTCGGCTGGGCCATGGCCGAGGATCTCGCCAAGCTCAAGTGACCCCTCGTCGGTGATGCAGTTCGCCGATGTCGTCAGGGGACGCCGCATGGTGCGGTCGTTCACCGATCGACCCGTGGATCCGGAGGTCGTCGACCGGATCTGTGCGCTCGCCGCGCAGGTGCCCGCCGCGGGCAACACCCCGGGCCTCGATCTCGTGGTGCTGGAGGGGGAGCAGACCCAGCGCTACTGGAACGCCAGCCTCACCCCCGAGCGTCGGGCCACCTTCCCGTGGCCGGGGCTGCTGATCGCTCCGGTGCTGCTCATCCCGGTGTCGGATCCCGACGCCTACGTCGAGCGTTACAGCGAGCCCGACAAGGCCCGCAGCGGTCTCGGCGCCGGGCAGGATGCCTGGTCGGTCCCGTACTGGTACGTCGATTCGGCCTTCAGCGCGATGGTGGCACTGCTCGCCGCGGTCGATGAGGGCCTCGGCGCCGTGTTCTTCGGACAGTTCGATCATGAACCGGCGATCAAGCAGGCGCTCGGCATCCCGGCGGATCGTCGGCCGGTGGGCACCATCGCCATCGGACACGCCGCCGAGCAGCAGCGCGCCAGCCGCTCGGCGATGCGCCCCCGTCGATCCCTCGACGAGTTGGTGCACCGCGGCGGCTGGTGACCCTGCGGCCTCGCAGTCTCAGCCGCCCAGCTGGGTGAGCAGCATCGCCACGTCGTCGGCCGGGAGCCCGCAGACCCGGTCATGGCACACATAGGCGCGGCCATCGGCACCGGTGTCGTCCCGACCCTCCCAGAGCAGTGAGCTCGTGGGCTCACCCCAGGCCAGCACGGCGTCCGGGGTCCATCGGCGCTGCACGGCGGTGACGAGATCGGGACGGTCGCCGGTGATGACGATCTCGGTGGAGCCCATCGCCTGGAGCTCGACGGCGTACAGCAGATGTCCGAAGCCGAGGGGGAGACGTCCGGCCGCCTCACCGAGCATCGTGACGATCCGGTTCGCCCTGTCGAGGTGGCGGTCGATCCCGGTGAGGGCCGCCAGTCGCAGCAGTCCGACGGCGGCGAGACTGTTGGCCCCGGGCGTGGCGTTGTCCATGAGCTCCTTCGGTCGGGTCACGAGCGCCTCCGCGTCGGCGCCGGTGGTGAACACCCCGCCGTTCTCGTCGTCCCAGAACAGTTCGACGAGCGCATCGGCGGTGGCGACCGCCTCGTCGATCCATCGAGCCTGTCCCGAGGCCTCGGCGAGTCGGACGAACGCATCGATCATCGCCCCGTGATCGGCGGCGTAGGCGAGGATCTTGGCGTGGCCATCGGCTGCGGTGCCGTCGACGGGACCCTGCCAGGTCCGCAGCCATCGACCGTCGGGGCGACGAAGGTTCGCACACAGGAACTCGGCGGTCTCGATGGCGGCGTCGAGCCAGCGCTCCTCGCCGGTGGCCGCCGCCGCCTCGGCGAGCGTGGCGAGCATCAGGCCGTTCCATTCGAGCAGCACCTTGGAGTCGAGCCCGGGACGGACCCGTTGTTCGCGGGCCTCGAACAGTGCCGCCCGGGCCCGCTCCACCGACTCCGGTCGGCGGAGATCGCCGCGCACGACCCGTTCGAGGATGTTGGTCCCCTCCCAGTTCCCGCTCTCGGTGACGCCGTACCACGCGATGGCATCCTCGGCGTCGGGCCCGGCGATGATGCGCACGCCGTCCATCGACCACACGTAGAACCGGCCCTCGACACCCTCGGAGTCGGCGTCCTCGGCGGAGAAGAAGCCGCCGAGGGGATGGCGGAGATCGCGGAGCACGTACTCGATGGTCTCGTCGAGCACCTGACGATGACGATCCTCGCCGGTGAGCTGCCAGGCGTGCAGGTAGACGCGGGCGAGCAGGGCCTGGTCGTAGAGCATCTTCTCGAAGTGGGGGATGAGCCATCGCTGATCGGTGGCGTAGCGGGCGAAACCGCCGCCGAGATGGTCGTAGATGCCGCCGGCGGCCATCGCGTCGAGGCTCAGCAGCGCAGCGTCGAGCGAGGCCTGATCCCCGGTGCGCCGGGCGTGGCGCAGCAGTGTGTCGATCGACATGGTCTGCGGGAACTTGGGGGCCCGCCCGAACCCGCCGTCGACACGGTCGACCTGGCCCAGCAGGGCGGCGACGGCGGCATCGACCACCGACACCGACGGCGACTCCTGACTGCGGGGGATCCGCTCCTGGGAGGCGATGTGCTCCACGATCTCGTCGGCCTGGGCGACGAGATCATCGCGGCGGGTGCGCCACAGATCATCGATGGTGGTGCACAGCGTCGTGAAGCTGATGTGGTTGCCCTGCGAGACCTTCGGGAAGTAGGTGCCGGCGTAGAACGGGCGTCCGTCGGGGAGGGCGAACACGGTCATCGGCCAGCCACCCCGACCCACCATCGCCTGCACGGCGGCCATGTAGACCGCATCGACATCAGGGCGCTCCTCGCGATCGACCTTCACGTTCACGAACAGGCGGTTCATCAGCGCGCCGGTGTCGTCGTCCTCGAACGACTCATGGGCCATCACATGGCACCAGTGGCACGCCGAGTACCCGACGGAGATGAGCACGGGCACATCGCGTCGTTCGGCCTCGGCGAAGGCGTCGGGTCCCCAGCTCCACCACTCGACTGGGTTGTCGCGGTGCTGGGCGAGATAGGGGGAGAGATGCGAGAGGTCCTCGTCGCGGATGAGCATGGCGACAGTCTCGCCGCTGATGATGGGATCGGGATGCATCACGGGCGGGTCGTCGGGCTGCGGATCACGGTGCGGCGCAGATCGTCGTACGATCCGCCCATGACTGCTCCCTCGCTCCCGCTCCACGACGGCCGTTCCATCCCGCAGCTGGGCTTCGGGGTGTTCCAGATCCCGGCCGAGGACACCGCCCGCGTGGTCGGTGAGGCACTCGGTGCCGGCTATCGGCATATCGACACCGCCTGGGGGTACATGAACGAGAAGGGTGTCGGTGAGGCCATCGCCGCATCGGGGCTGGCCCGGGACGACATCTTCGTCACCACGAAGGTGTGGAACTCGTTCCAGGGACGGGAGAAGACCCTCGAGTCCTTCGACGCCTCGATGGAGGCGCTCGGGCTCGACGAACTCGATCTCCTGCTGATCCATTGGCCGGCTCCGGGCAACGGTCGCTTCGTCGAGACCTGGGAGACCTTCGTCGAACTGCAGGCCGGCGGGCGGCTGCGCTCGATCGGCGTCTCGAACTTCCAGCCCGATCACATCCACCAGATCATCGAGGCCACCGGTGTCGTGCCGGTGCTCAACCAGGTCGAACTCCACCCGTACTTCCAGCAGCGCACCCTGCGCGATTTCCACGACCTCCATGGCATCGTCACCGAAGCCTGGAGTCCCATCGCCCGCGGCCGGGTGGCCTCTGACCCCACCATCGTGGCCATCGCCGAGGCCCATGGGCGCACTCCGGCGCAGATCGCACTGCGCTGGGAGCTGCAGCACGGCATCGTGGTCATCCCGAAGTCGGTGACCCCTGAGCGCATCGTGTCGAACCTCGCCGTGTTCGACTTCGAACTCGATGAGTCCCAGATGGCTGCGATCGATGCGTTGGACAACCCGCTCGAGGGGCGGATGGGACCGAACCCCGACGAGTTCGATCTGGCCTGACCCGGCTCAGCGGCCCTTGTACTCGGGCCGGCGCTTCTCGGCGAAGGCCCGCATGCCCTCCTTGGCGTCCTCGCTGCGCATCACCGGCACCACATGGCTGATCTCGATGGGCTGGGCCTCGGCCTCGGGGAGCCAGCCGGTCTCGATCACCGATGCCTTCGAGGCCGCGACCGACAGGGGCCCGTTGTCGCAGATGACCGACGCGATCTCCCGGGCCTTCGCCATGCCCTCGCCCTTCGGGACGAGATGGGAGACCAGACCCCATCGCAGCGCCTCCTCGGCGTCGAGGATCCGGCCCGTGAGGAGCATGTCCATCGCCACTGCGTAGGGGATCTGCCGCTTGAGGCGCATCGTCGAACCGGCACCGGCGATGAGACCCCGCTTGGCCTCGGGCACACCGAAGGTGGCGTGCTCCTCGGCGATGCGGATGTCGGTGGACTGCAGCATCTCGCAGCCCCCGCCCATGCACTGTCCGTTGACCACGGCGATGATCGGTTTGCGGCACCAGTGGGTGAGCAGCAGACCCTTGCCGGTGATGGACGGATCGGTCTTCAGGCGTTCCTGGATCCGGAGCGTCTCCTCGGTGGGTTCTCCCGACATCCAGCCATCAGCGAGATCGCCGCCGGCGCAGTAGGCGACATCGCCGGCCCCGGTGAGGATCACCGCCCGGATGGAATCATCGGAATCGGCGAGGTCCCAGGCATCGGCGAAGCGCACGAGCATGTCGGGCACGAGCGCGTTGCGGCGCTCGGGACGGTTCATGGTGAGCGTGAGGACGGGACCGTCCTGTTCGACGAGGAGCGTTGGCTGATCGGACATGTCGGCGAGCGTAGCCAGTGCGCTCACAAGGATCGGCGTTCCACCTTGCCGAGGGCGGTGCGCGGAAGCGCGGTGCGCAGTTCGAGCTGCCGTGGCGCGCAGAACGCCGGGAGCGACATCCGCACGGCATCACGCAGTTCCTCGAGCGACGGCGGTGCATCGGGATCCGATGGCACCACGACCGCCGTGACGAGCTGACCCCACTGCTCGTCGGGCCTGCCGATCACCGCGACCTCGGCGACCCCGGGGACTGACTCCAGCAGGCTCTCGATCGGGGCGGGCCACACGTTCTCACCACCGGTGATGATGAGATCGCCCCGACGTCCCTGCACCGTGAGGATCCCGTCGGCGTCGAGTGAGCCGGCATCGTTCGTGCGCAGCCAGCCGTCGGGGGTGCGCGGGTCGGTGCCATCGCGGTAGGCACGCAGCAGCATGTGGCCCCGGATCTGGATCTCGTCGTCGACGATGCGGAGTTCCACGCCGGGCAGCGCTCGCCCGTCGAACACCACGGCGCTGCCGGTCTCGGTCATGCCGTAGCTCATGACGCAGTTGGCGGGGAGGTGGGCGGGTGCGGCGGAGCCGCCGACGATGATGCGTCGAAACAGTGCCGGATCGAGACGGGCCAGCGCCGTGGGGACGAGTGCGGTGAGCGTCGCACCAGCATGCGCCGCCGACATCACGGCATCGGCGTCGAAGCGATCGTGGACGGTGAGCGGCATGTCGAAGGTGAGCGCCCGGTTCACGACGGCGAGTCCGGCGATATGCGACAGCGGCAGGCAGCACAGCCAGTGATCGCTCGCCGCGTCGACCCCGAGCGCGGCACTGGTGGCCCGGGCCGAGGCCTCGATCGAGGCATGGGTGTGCACCACGCCCTTGGGGACACCCGTGCTCCCGCTCGTGGGGACCACCAGGGCGTCGCCGGGCTCGACCGGCACCGGATCCGGAAGCGATGCGGGATCGCCCGTCGCATCGATGATCCGGGCCGGGCGCATGGCGTCGAGCAGGGCGCCGACGGCGGCGGCGGGGAGTCGTGGATCGACGGGGAGCACGGTATCACCGGATCCCCAGGTGCGGCGCATGGCGTCGACGAAGGCCTGTCCGGTCTGGGCGATGGCGACGAGCTCCGGCATCCCGATGAGGTTAGGGCCGAATCCACCGGCCCGGTCCGATGACGCCTAGCGTCTCGGACCATGAACGCATGGATCGCCGGAGCCCGTCCCCGAACCCTTCCGGCGGCCGTCGTGCCGGTGCTGGTCGGCACCGCGGCGGCGGCCGGGATGGATGGCGACACCGGTGCCCTCAAGGGGATCCTGGTGTGGCGATTCGTCGCCGCGCTCGTGGTGTCGCTCGCGCTGCAGATCGGTGTGAACTACGCCAACGACTACTCCGACGGTGTGCGGGGCACCGATGATGAACGGGTCGGTCCGATGCGGCTGACCGGCTCCGGCACGAAGACCCCCGGTGCGGTCAAGCGGGCGGCGATGATTGCCTTCGGTGTCGCTGCGGTGAGCGGACTCGCACTCGCCGTGGCCACGAGCTGGTGGCTGATCCTCGTCGGTGTGGCGGCGATCGCGGCCGGGTGGTTCTACACCGGGGGCCCGCGTCCCTACGGCTATGCCGGTCTCGGCGAACTCTTCGTGTTCGTCTTCTTCGGCATCGTCGCCACCACCGGCTCGGCGTTCGTGCAGATCGAACGCATCACGCCGCTCACCCTGCTGATCTCGATCCCCGTCGGGCTGCTGGCCACGGCGCTGCTCGTGGTGAACAACCTGCGTGACATCCCCGGCGACACCGTGTCGGGCAAGCGCACGCTGGCGGTCAGACTCGGCGACTCCCGCACCCGGGTGCTCTACATCACGATGATGGTCGCCCCCTTCGTCGCCGTGCCGTTCCTGTGCGGTCTCTCGCAGCGTCCCGCCGGATCGCTCAGCCTCTTCGCCATCCTGCTGGTCCGCCGCCCGGTGCAACGAGTGATCGAGGGCGCCCGTGGGCCCGCACTCATCGCCGTGCTCGGCGACACCGGCAGGGTGCAGCTCGTCTTCGGCGCACTGCTCGCCGCCGGGGTGTTCATCGGCGGGTGACGTCCGGCTCCGATCAGTCGTCGAGCCAGGAGCGGATGATCGCAGCAGTTCCCGAGGGGTTCTCGAGCTGCGTGCTGTGCCCGCTCGCCGGGACGACCTCGAATCGGGCGTCGGCGCCGATCGAGTCGCACAGCCGGCGGCCGAGATCACGGAACTTCGTGTCGGCCTCGCCGGCGAGCACCAGCACCGGCATGCCGAGTGCGCCCAGTTCGTCCCACAGCGGCCGCTGCGTGCCCGTCCCGCAGGTCCGCAGGCTGCGGGCGAGGCCCTCGACGGTGTTCCGCAGGCGCTCCTCCCGATGGGCGCTCCGTTCGTCGAGTCCGGCGAACAGCGGGAGCTGCAACCATTCGTCCACGAACCTCTCCACCCCGATCGATTCGAGCCGCTGGGCCAGTTGCTCGTCGGCCGCTCGTCGTTGCGCCTGCTGCTCGTCCGTGTCGAGCCCGCCGGTGGCGCCGATGAGGATCAGGCGCTCGACGAGCTCGGGTCGGGCGAGCGCCAGATGGAGTGCGGTGCGTCCACCCATCGAGTACCCGAGGTAGATGCCCCGACCACCGACGGCGCCGCTGAGAAGGGCACTGGTGTCGAGATCGGCGACGACAGCGCTCGAGTCGCCATGGCCGGGCGCATCGAGCAGCACCAGCTCGTGATCACCGGCGAGATCGTCGGCGAACGAGCCCCAGCATCGACGGGTCTGCGTGAACCCGTGGAGCAGCACCATGCGTGGCCCCGATCCCCGCTGCTCTGAGGCGAGCATGGGTGCAGCGGACCCCGCAGGAACTCGGGGGGAGGGTGCTGCTCCGGGCACGGCCGCGCTGTCTGGCACGTTGCGCAGCGTAGGGCGCCCGACACCGGTGGCCCCTACGCTTGCGCCGTGGCCCCCGACACCGGTTCGATCAACCGAACGTTCTGCAGCACGCTCGTCGACGAATGGGTGCGCGGCGGGCTGACCCATGCCGTCATCTCGCCGGGATCACGCTCCACGCCGATGGCACTGGCCCTCGCCGAGGATGATCGGGTGCAAGTGCAGGTGCACCATGACGAGCGCTCGGCGTCGTTCATGGCACTGGGTCTCGGGCGGGCCACCGGTCGAGCTGCGGTGGTGCTGACCACGAGTGGGACCGCCACCGTGCAGATGCATGCCGCTGTCGTCGAGGCCGACCTGGATCGGGTGCCGATGCTCGTGCTGACCGCCGATCGCCCTCCCGAGCTGCAGGGGATCGGTGCGCCGCAGACCATCGACCAGGTCGAGCTCTACGGCACGAGCGTGCGGGCGTTCATCGATGCCGGGCCGCCCGACGCGGATCATGCCGACACGTGGAGGTCACTGGCCCGGGAGGCCCTCGCCGCCACCACCGCCGCTGCGCCCGGACCGGTGCAGCTGAACCTCCCGTTCCGGGAGCCGCTGGTCGGCGAGCTGCTCGACCTCCCGCCGGCACTGGTCGACAGCCCCGGCGGCCCCAGCGGTCCCGAGCCGATCGATGGTGTCGATGGTGTCGATGCTCTTGATGCCATCGGTGACGGAGATGGATCGGAGGAGCCCGAGGACGAGCTCACCGGACTCGCCGAACTGATGAACGGTCGACGAGGTGTGATCCTCGCCGGGGCGGGGATCGATGCGCCCGAGGATGTGCTGACCTTCGCCTCGGCGATGGGATGGCCGGTGCTCGCCGATCCTCGCAGCGGTTGCCGGCGCGAGCATCCCGTCGTCGTCGCCCACAGCGATGCCATCCTGCGTGTGCCATCGACACTTCGCGAACCGGAGCTCATCGTCCGACTCGGGGCGCCCGTGGCCTCGAAGATCACCTCGCAATGGCTCGGTTCCTGCGGGGCCGAGCAGGTGCTGGTCGATCCCGATGGCATCTGGCGCGATCCCGAGCAGTCGGCGCCGATCCGGATCACGAGCGAGCCCTCGGCGCTGTGTCGGGCGCTGCTCGATGAACAACCGGTCGGCGCCGATGATCAGTGGCTCGCCGCATGGCGACGCGCCGATGATGCCGCTGAGGCCGCCATCGTCGAGGTGCTGGCCGCGGGATCGAACCCGACCGAGCCGGGCGTGGCCCGGGCGATCATGGGCGTCATCCCCGCCGGATCGCATGTGGTCGTGTCCTCCTCGATGCCGATCCGTGACCTCGAGTGGTTCGCCGCACGACGCGATCACGTCACGGTGCATGCCAATCGTGGAGCGAACGGCATCGATGGGGTGGTCTCCACCGCCGTCGGGGTGGCCGCCTCGGGAGTCCCCACGGCGCTGCTGATCGGGGATGTGGCCTTCCTGCATGACACCAACGGGCTGCTCGGTCTCGCCGCTCGGGGACTCGATCTGTGTCTCGTGGTCATCGACAACGACGGCGGGGGGATCTTCTCGTTCCTGCCCCAGCGAACCACGCTGTCACCCGATCGTTTCGAGCAGCTGTTCGGCACACCGCACGGCGTCGACATCACCGGTCTGGCCACCGCCCACGGACTCGCCGTGCTGGAGGCCGCCGACGATGAGGCAGCAGCAGCGGCCATCGCCGCATCCTTCGCCGCCGGTGGGTCGCATCTCGTCCTCGTCCGCACGCATCGCGACACCAATGCCGAGCTCCACGAACGCCTGCATGCGGCGACGGCGGCGGCGATCGGAGAGTCGATCGGGGAGTCGATCAGGGGCGGATGATCGCCCCGAGCATCGTCTGGAGCTTGGCGCGGGTCTCGGCCAGCTCCGTCTCGGGGTCGGAGTCGGCCACGACGCCGACTCCTGCGAAGAGCCGGGCGGTGTGGCCGGCCAGCTCCGCCGAGCGGATCCCGACCGCCCAGGTGCCGTTGCCGGCGGTGTCGACCCAGCCGACGGGACCGGCGAACCGGCCACGATCGAGCTGTTCGAGCTCGGCGATGAGCCCGAGCGCGGACTCCCTCGGCATCCCGCCGACAGCGGGTGTGGGATGGAGGGCGGAGACGAGTTCGAGCACGGACGCCGCCGGGGCGCTCAGCTGGCCCTCGAGCCGCGTGGCGAGATGCTGCACATTCGCCATGGCCACGATGGAGGGCTCGGCCTCCTCGTCGAGATAGGAGCACCACGGAAGCAGGGTGTCGTGCACCATGTCGATGGTGTGGCGGTGTTCGGCGAGTGTGTTCGACGATGCCAGCAGCGCCGATGCCAGGCGGGCGTCGGCCTCGGCGTCGCCGCTGCGGGGGGCGGTGCCGGCCATGGGATGGGCCCGGACCTGATCGCCATGGCGGCCCACGAGCATCTCCGGTGAGGCCCCCAGGAACCCCTCGACGTTGAACAGCCAGCTCCCCGGGAAGGTGCGACGCAGATGCCCGAGGATCGGTCCGGGACGCAGGACCGCATCGGCGAACACCTCGATCGAGCGGGCGAGGACCACCTTGCCCAGCTCACCTGATCGGATCCGCTCGGTGGCGGCGGCCACGGCGGCGCACCAGACCGGCGGCGCCAGGGCGGCGTGCACCGAGAACGACGAGGGTGCATCGGTGGCGGCTCCGGATGCGGCATCGCGACCGAACCCGGTGGCGGTCGGGATGCCCCTCGCGAGGAAGGTCGCGACGGCGGCGTCATCGGGCTGCGCGTCGCGGGGAGCCACCGTGGTGATCCAGCACTCACCGTTCTCGGAACGTCCGACGAGGATCGCTGGAACGGTGAGGTGTCCGGGAGCGGAACGATCGAACGGCAGGGCGCCGATGGCGACGGCACCCGTCCCGGCCCCGCCGACCTCGTTCTCGACGGTGATGCGTTCGAGGGCCTCCTGCACGGCGGAGGCGTCGATGGCACCGGAGCTGCGATCGACATCGATCCGGAGCGCGGATCCGATCCCGGAGAAGCCGGCACCACCCCGACTGAACAGCAGGCCGTCGTCGCCCGCCAGCGCGACGAGATCGACCTCATCGGTCAGGCGTCGGGTGCGGGCGAGCAGTGGAGGCTGGATCACTCGGCGGAGGACCGGCGGGTCGCGGTGATGAGCTGGGAGATGCCGGTGGTGAGCAGGTCGCGGCGCACATCGGTGAAGCCGGCGTCGCGCAGCTGCGCCAGCATGACCTCCGGTTCGGGCAGATACGCCACCGACTTGGGCAGATAGCGATAGGCCGCCGGGTCGGAGAGCAGGCCGCCCACCATGGGGACCACCCGTCCGAAGTAGATCGAGTGGCCGAAGCGCAGCACCGGGTTCGGGGGGATGGAGACGTCGAGGAGCGCGATGCGTCCACCGGGGCGCACGACCCGTCCGAGCTCGATGAAGAAGCGGTTCAGTTCGACGAGATTGCGCAGGGCGAATCCACAGGTGACTCCGTCGAGGGCGGCGTCGGGGACGGGCAGCTCGAGGATGTCAGCCTCGGCGAGCGGGGCCTCGGTCCGGGCTGCGGCGAGCATCCCGTAGGAGAGATCGAAACCGACCGGGTGGAGGCCCTGGGCGGAGAGCTCACGGCAGAAGTCGCCGGTGCCGCAGGCCAGATCGGCCACGAGGGAGCCGGCGGGGAGGCGGAGATCACGCACGGTGCGGCGGCGCCATCCGACATCCATCCGGAAGGTCATCACCCGGTTCACGAGGTCGTAGCGCGGTGCGATCGTGTCGAACATCGACCGAACCGCCTGCACCTTCTCATCGCCCTCGGGCAGCTGTTCGGAGTTCATCTCGACCACGTGGTCAGCCTACGGGTGACGACGGAGAGGTTCACCATCAGAGCGCCGGTCGGTCCTATCGCCATCGGGCGTTCCCGATGCTCAGGGGGTGGTCGACGTGGGCGTGGTGACCGGAGGTGCGGTGGTGGGTGTGGTGGTCGTCGGGGCGATGGTGGAGGAGCTCGAGGAACTCGAGGACGAACTGGTCGACGGTCGTGTGGTCGAGGTGGTCGGCGATCCCTCGGAGTCGTCGGAGGGCACGGCCGTGACCGGCTTCGGGACACCGACGACCGCGGTGTTGGACACGCTGGGATGCGCCCGTCCCGCCGGTCCGGCGGCGAAGGCGCGAAGGATGTTCTCGGTGACCCTGAGGATCCGGCAGCGCATCGTCGAAGCCGAACTGATGGCGTCGCCGCAGCTCACATCATCGAGCAGCGGCGACCATCCGAACGTGCCGGCGCTGAACACTCCGGCGCCGCTCGCCGCCGAGTACCACGTGGAGTCGGCGAAGGAGTTGAGACCCTTGCAGTTCACCGGCGAGCGGGCGATCACCTGGATGTTCGGCGGTGTGGGCACCCCGGCGGTGACACGGTCGTACTCGTTGCCGACCATCTTCGGCATGCGGTCGCCGTTGCGGATCCCGGACCCCTCGAACACCCAGGCCGAGGCATCGGCCACGACCCAGTCGGCGCTCACGGGATTGCATTCGTAGTAGCTCCCCGTGAGTGAACTCTCCGGGTTCGCCGCCGGCGTCTCGCGGAAGCTCGTGGTGACCTGCTTGGGATCGGTGGCCGCCACCGGGTCGCGCTTTGCGTCGCGGTAGTTGACGAGCCGTCTGCTCGAGTTCGGTCCGACCGGTTCGAGGCGGATGCGCCGGTACACGTTGTTGGCGCCGAAGAACCCGATGTTGACGCCGGCGTCGCGGGCCTTCTCGAGGTTCTCACGCATGCGGACCGTGTAGTACTCGTCGTGGCCGGGGATGACGATCGCCCGATGGGCGGTGGCCAGGTCGCCGCGCTCGTCGAGGTCGATGTCGGTCCAGTAGGACACGTCGAGTCCGAGGCGTTCGACGAAGAAGATGAACTCGTACTCGCGCCCCAGGAACTCGCCGCTGCCGTTGCCGGTGTAGGGGCGATCGAAGCTGACGACATCAGCCCGTCCGGCATCGCCGGTGTAGATGCTGGCGCCGCCCCAGCCGTTGTAGGACTGCCAGGTGGTGACGGCACTCTGCATGAGGATGTCGGAGTGGCTCTGGTCGTCACGGATCACCAGGGGGATGAACGTGGCGCCGTTGTCGGAGCTCTCGAGCCGGAGCAGGTACTGGCCCGGGGGCCAGGTGGGGTCCGGGGCGATGGTCATCGATGTCGGCCAGTCCGCCGATGCCGTCCGGGTGCGGGGGTCGATGGTGGCTCGGGGCTGGACGACTCCCGGCTGGGCATCGCTGCGCCACACCAGACGCCCACCGGTTCCCCCGTAGTACCCGACGCGATAGGCCGAGACCACCCAGGTGGGTGCTGCGGTGGAGACATGGATGTCGACGGTCTCACCGAGATCGATGCTGGTGGCTCCGGCGTAGCCGGAGATCCGCGACCACTGGGCGCGGTCGTCGGGGATCTGCCAGTCGCGGGTGCCGGCCCGCTGGTTCTCGGCGACGATCCAGCCCGCGCTGCGGTACTGCTGGTAGCGGTCCTCGTCCTTCGGAGCGCTCTGCCGCGACGCGACCTGCCGCACGGGCCGGGACTCGGTGCGCCCGGTGAGTTCGAGGAACGCCGTGGTGCCCACGACGATCGCCAGTGCCACGGCGGCGATCGTGAGGATCAGTTGTCGCCGGCTGTCGGGATTCACGGACGTCGATCCTCACACATCGCCGACGGCGAGTTGCTTCGCCCAGCGGTAGTCGGCCTTGCCGGCGGGGGAGCGCAGCACCTGATCGACGACGATCGTCGCCTTCGGGAACTTGTAACGGGCGAGATGCGCCGAACAGGTCTCGAGCAGTTCGTCGTGGGTGGCGGAACATCCCGGGCGGAACTGCACGATGGCGACGACCTCCTGACCCCAGCGCGGGGAGGGTCGTCCGGTGACGATGACGTCCTGGATCGCCGGATGATGGGCGATCGCCGCCTCGACCTCCTCGGCGAAGATCTTCTCGCCGCCGGAGTTGATCGTGACCGAGTCACGGCCGTGCAGTTCGAGCAGACCATCGGCGGTGAGCCGGGCACGATCCCCCGGCACCGAGTACCGGATGCCGTCGACGGTGGGGAAGGTGCGGGCGGTCTTGTCGGGATCGCCGAGGTAGCCGAGCGGGACCCGTCCCTGCTGGGCCAGCCACCCCTGCTCCTCATCGCCGGGACCGAGTCGTCGGGTGAGGTCCTCGCTGAGGATGGTCATACCGGTGCCGGGGGTGAAGGTGCCGGTGGTGATGGGCCGGCCCACGGTGGTGACCTGGCTGGCCTGCTGACCGGACTCCGAGGAGCCGAGACCATCCATGATCGCGATCGAGGGCAGACGGTCGAGCAGGGCCGCCTTGACCGGTGCCGACAGCGCCGCCCCACCCGAGATGAGGAGACTGAGCGAACTGAGATCGCGCGGCTGACGGTCGAGTTCGTCGAGCAGTGGACGTCCGAACGCATCACCGACGATGAGTGCGATGGTGACCCGTTCCCGCTCGATGGTGTCGAGGAAGTCGGCGGGATCGAAGGTGGTGGGATCTGAGGGGAGCACCACGGTGTTCCCGTTGTGGAACGCGTTGAGCGCCATCCAGTGCGCCGCGCCATGCATGAACGGCGCCGAGGGGAGCACCCGCATACCGCCGCGCTCGGCGTTGGCGGAGATGGCGCTGATCGCGTCGTACTCCTCGCCGGTGGAGATCCGTCGACCACCCAGCGCCGCCGGATAGATGTCGCCCTGCCGCCACAGCACGCCCTTGGGCAGTCCGGTGGTGCCTCCGGTGTAGAGGATGTAGAGGTCGTCCGGTGAGGGCTCCACCGGCGGGAGCCCGGGGGAGGTGGCCATGGCGTCGGCCAGCCATTCGGCGCCCGGGAGCAGAGCGTTGCCGGAGTCGTCGGCCACCTGCAGCAGCACGGTGAGATCGGGGAGATCGGGACGCACCTCGGCGAGGACCGGCGCGAACGCCGAGTGGTAGACGATGGCGCGTGCACCGGAGTCGGCGAGCAGATGGCGCAGCTCGCCGGCGACGTAGCGGTAGTTCACGTTGAACGGGGCCACCCGGGCCGCATATGCGCCGAGCATGCCGAGGAGGTACTCGGGGCAGTTGTGGAGATACAGCGCCAGATGGTCCTGGCCGGACTCCCAGTTCTCGAGTTCGGCGCGCTGACGACGGAACCCGACGCCCCGCTCGTGCAGGACTCCCGCCAACGCGTCGACCTGCTCGAGCAGCTGGCGGTAGGTGTCGCGTGCATCGCCGTGCACCAGCGCCTCACGGTCGGGGGCCGCTGCGGCCACGGCGCGCACGACCTCGCTGATCGAGAAGTCGGTCATCGTAGGGGAGCGCTCAGCGGAACCAGATGCGCTGGTACTCGCGGCTCTGCGGATGCACCAGCAGGGCGAACAGCGCGACCGGGAACAGCAGGCTGATGAGCAGCGACAGGCTGAAGATCGAGCCGACGCCGGAATCGAGGATGTAGAGGGCGAACGGCAGCAGGCCGAGCGTGGCGGCGACGATACCGAGCACGTACCCCCAGCGCTTCTCGTTGGCGATCCCGAACGCCGCTGCTCCCTGCCCTGCTGCGAGCACGAGGTTGATCGGACTGAACGCCAGTGCGCTGAACACGGCGTTGATGTAGAGGAGGAACACAGCGATCTGCAGGGTCTGGGGCTGGGTGGGGTTGGTCCACCGACGAGTTTCCATCTCCCTAGTGTGGCAGCGGTCGGCGCCGCGGTGCGGACACGGAGACCTCCTGATTCGCCCGGAGCTGACCACAGGCGGCATCGATCTCGTTGCCCCGGTTGGCCCGGACGGTGGCGTTGGCGCCGAGCTCCACGAGCCGATCGCGGAACGCCGCCACCCGCTCCGGCGGCGTTCCCTGCGTGGGCCAGCCGGGCGTGGCGTTCAGCGGGATGAGGTTGATGTGGGCCCGCAGCGAACGGGCGGCGGCGGCGAGCTCGCGAGCGTCGGAGTCGTTGTCGTTGACCCCATCGATGAGCGCCCACTCGAACGAGATCCGTCGGTTCTTCTCGGCGAGGTAGTCGGCACAGGCCGCGTAGAGATCAGCAAGGGGATAGCGACGATTGATCGGCACGAGTTCGTCGCGAAGGGTGTCGTTGGCGGCATGGAGCGACACCGCGAGGTTCACCGGCAGCGATTCATGGGCGAGACGTCGGATGCCCGGCACGATGCCCACCGTGGAGATGGTCAGATGGCGCGCCGAGATCCCGAGGTCGGCGTGGATGCGCTCGACCGCGCGCCACACCCGCTCCACATTGGCCAGCGGCTCACCCATCCCCATGAACACGATGTTGGAGACCCGGCGCGGGGTCGGGCCCGCCGCCGCCACCTGCGCCGCTCGCACCACCTGCTCGACGATCTCGCCGACCGACAGATTCCGTTCGAAGCCGGCCTGTCCGGTGGCACAGAAACCGCAGGCCATGGCGCATCCGGCCTGGGTGCTCACGCAGACCGTCGAACGGTCGGGGTAGTGCATGAGCACCGTCTCGATGCTGGCGCCGTCGTGGAGACGCCAGAGCCATTTCACGGTCTGTCCGTCGTCGCTCACCGACTCCGCAGCAGGGGTCAGGGCGAGCGGGAGCGCCTCGGCGAGTCGGGCCCGGAGCGCCTTCGGGAGTGTGGTGAGCTCGGCCGGCTCCACCCGCTGTTCGTAGAGGCCACTCCAGAGCTGGTCGAGTCGGTAGCGGGGCTCGCCGTCGAGCAGCGTCGCCAGTTCCGCCCGGGTGGGGTCGTAGAGCGAGGTCATGGCTGCCTCCCGGGTGCGGGGTTCGGGGGAGTGGGCAGATCCAGTCGGGCCCACCATCGATGGGCGCTGTGGACCTCGAAACCGAGACGCTCGTACATCCGGCGGGCCGGGTCGTTGTCGGCCTCCACATGGAGCATCCCGGTGGTGATGCCGAGCGCAGCGAGGTGATCGAGGCCGGCGAGCACGATCTGGGTGCCCAGCCCGCGCCCGTGCGCCGCCGGGTCGACGCCGATGACGTAGATCTCTCCGAGGGCGGGTTCGCCGTCGGTGGGGGGGTGGACCTTCGTCCAGCAGAACGCCACCATCGCGTCGTCCTGTTCGAGGATGAGGAACCCCTCCGGATCGAACCAGCGCTCGCCCATGCGGTCGGCGAGCTGCTCGGTGGTCCAGTCGGACTGATCGGGATGCCAGGCGAATGCGAGGTTGTTGATCCGCAGGAACTCGGTGTCGTCGGCACCCGGGCGGAACGACCGGCACCGGCAGGTGCTCGACCGGTCCATCGGGAGCGAGCGCCGCAGCTGGAGCACCTCGCGGACGAGGGTGAGCCCGGCGGCGGCGGCCCGCCGATCGTCGTCGGGTCCGGCGGGATCGGCCTCGAGCGCGATGAGGTTCCCGTCGTCGTCCTCGAGCTCCACGTGCACCTCCTGAGGCTACCGGTCGCCCGGACGCTAGGGTCCCGACCCGATGGGACGACCGAGATCACCGAAGGGCCGGGCCACCGAGACCTTCCGCCGACTCCTGCTCGAGTACCCCGATGCGCACTGCGAGCTCGATCATCGCAATCCCTACGAGCTGCTGGCCGCCACGATCCTCTCCGCCCAGTGCACCGATGTCCGCGTGAACCTCGTGACGCCGGCGCTGTTCGCCCGGTATCCGTCGCCGGAGGATCTTGCGGTCGCCCGGCTCGAAGATGTCGAGGAACTGGTGCGGTCGACCGGGTTCTACCGGAACAAGGCACGCTCGCTGGTGGGCATGGCGCAGGCGCTGGTCGAACGATTCGACGGCGAGGTGCCCTCCGCGATGGAGGACCTCGTCACGATCCCGGGCTGCGGACGCAAGACCGCCAACGTGGTCCGCAGCGTGGCGATGGATCTCCCCGGTCTCCCCGTGGACACCCATGTCGGCCGTCTCTCGGGGCGTCTGGGGCTCTCCGCCGAGACCGACCCGGTCAAGCTCGAGTACGCCCTGAACGACATGATCCGCCCCGCTGATCGGGGTCTGTTCAGCCTGCTGCTGATCCTCCATGGCCGACGAGCCTGCCCGGCGCGCACCCCCCGCTGCGGGGAGTGCGTCCTGGCCGACTTCTGTCCGACCGCACCGGCGGGCACCCGTCGATGAACAGTGTCGAACATGACGTTGTGACAGATGTCTCCCGAAGACTTTGCCGAATTTTTGACGTTTTGCCGCATCCGTCGCCGTCGGCGCGCTAGGGTTTCGCTCGCTGGGTCCCGCCACCCAGCCCGGCGACACATATTGGGATCCGCCGCCCAGTGTCGCCTTGTCGACGCCCCTTCGGGGGCGTCGACGTCGTTCTGGGCCGCTTCGCAGGCCCCCGGTCCGGTCCGCCGCTCCGAGCTGTCGTCCCGGCCACCTCGGAGGCTCTGACAGACTCGGGCGGTGGACGACCAGCGTGCAGTGCTCTCCAGTGCCGTGACCACCCTCGACGACCTGGTGGCCCGCATCACCGGCGTGGCCGAGACGATGCATCAGGCGGGCGACGAATCGCTGGCGGCCGATCTCTTCGAGGTCGAGCGCTCCCTGCGCATGGCCCACCGGCGACTCAGCACCGTCACCCGCCGGCTGCGCTGATCGATCCGGGAATCGGTTCCGGCGTCGACGGGTCCGACCGCTAGCGTCGGGCGCGTGCTGAACCGACTCGACCTCCGCGGCCGTTCCATCGCCGCGCTCACCGCAGATCTTCCGCGCCCCGACCCCGGTGGCGAGGGCCCGATTGAGGCCGTCCGATCCATCATCGCCGAGGTGCGCGACCGCGGCGACGCCGCCGTGCGGGAGTTCACCGAGACCTTCGACGGGGTCAGTGCCGACAGCTTCGTGGTCACCCGTGCCGAGCTCGACGCCGCCCTGGCGGCTGCCCCGGCCGAACTCGTGGCTGCGCTCACCGCGGCCCGCGATTCGGTGCTCGCGTTCCATGAGGCCCAGCTCCGATCCGAGCACACCTTCTCCCGCAACGGGATCACAGTCACCGGACGCTCGGTGCCCGTGGACCGGGCCGGCTGTTATGTGCCCGGCGGACGCGGCTCCTACCCCTCCTCGGTGCTCATGACCGCCGTACCGGCCCGTGTCGCCGGCGTTCCCGAGGTCGTGCTGTGCGTGCCGCCCGATCGCACGACAGGGGCGATCGCCCCGTCCACCCTCGTGGCCGCCGCACTCGCCGGGGTCGACGAGGTCTATGCGATCGGTGGGGCCCAGGCCATCGCCGCCATGGCCTTCGGCACTGCGACGATCCGGCCGGTGGATGTCATCGCCGGACCGGGCAACGTGTTCGTGGCCATCGCCAAACGGGAGGTCGCCGGGCAGGTCGGTGTGCCGATGGCCTTCGCCGGACCCTCCGAGATCGTCGTGGTCGCGGACGACACCGCCCCTGTCGATTTCGTCGCCATCGATCTCATGGTGCAGGCCGAGCACGGACCCGATGGTCTGGCGTGGTTGGTCACCTGGGACGAATCGGTCGCCGATGCCGTGGACACGGCGTTGCGCCGCCTCACGGCCGAGGCCCCCCGCCGGACCGAGATCACCTCGACCTTCGAACGGGGAGGGTTCTGCGCCCTCGTCGACGGCCCGGAGGCCGCCCTCGCGGTGGTGAACCACATCGCCCCCGAGCACCTCGAGCTCATCACCGCCGATCCGGCAGCGCTGGTCCCCGATGTCCGCCACGCCGGTGCGGTCTTCCTCGGTCCGCTGGCCCCGGCCTCGATCGGCGATTACGTCGCCGGACCGAGCCATGTCCTGCCCACCTTCGGCACCGCCCGCTACGGCAGCGCCCTCACGGTGGACGACTTCACCAAGCAGGTCCATGTCGTGGACATCTCCCGGGAGGGCTTCGACACCGCAGCGCCGGTGGTGGCGGTCCTGGCCGACACCGAGGGGTTCGCGGCGCACGCCGAGAGCGTGCGTCTGCGCCAGCGCGTGCTCGCCGACGAGGACGGCCCCCGATGATCACCGCCCGACCCGATGTCGCACTCATGGACGGCTACCACTCGCCGCAGCTCGACGTCCGTGTCCGGCTGAACACCAACGAGTCCCCTGAGGCCCCGCCGCAGGACTGGACCGACGCGCTCGCCGGGGCCATGCGCTCGATCGAGTGGAACCGCTACCCGGATCGTGAGGCGCTCGAGCTCCGGCGTGCCATCGGCGGCCTCCACGGTGTGGGGCCGGAGCAGATCTTCGTGGCCAACGGCTCCAACGAGGTGCTGCAGACGCTGCTGCTCACCTTCGGGGGTCCGGGGCGCACCGCTGCGGTCTGGGAACCCACCTATGCGCTCCACAGTCACATCTCGCGCATCACCGGCACCGGGGTCGTCGAGGGTGAGCGGGCCGAGGACTTCTCCACCGATCTCGGTGAGGTCGCCCGGGTGATCTCCGCCGCCCGACCGGAGGTCTCGTTCCTGTGCTCACCGAACAACCCCACTGGTGTCGTCGACGACGAGACGACCATCCGCGAGGTCCTCGCCATGGTCGAGGGGGTCGAGGGTCTGCTCGTGGTGGATGAGGCCTACGGGCAGTTCGCGCCGTGGTCGGCCACCGGGCTCATCGCCGATGATGTCCCTGTCGTTGTCACCCGAACCTTCTCGAAGACCTGGTCGATGGCCGCCGCCCGGCTCGGCTATCTCATCGGTCCTGCATGGCTGGTCGCCGAACTCGACAAGGTGGTGCTGCCCTATCACCTCGACGCCTTCAAGCAGCTCGCCGGCACCCTCGCCCTGCGCGACGTCGACGCCATGGAGGCCCGGGTGCAGCGGCTCGTCGCCGAGCGGTCGCGAGTCATCGACCGACTCTCGGCACTCGACCTCGAGGTGTGGCCGTCGGGGGCCAACTTCGTGCTGTTCCGTCCCCGCTCCCGACGCGGCGCCGAGGTCTGGCAGCAGATGGTCGAGCGCTCCATCCTTGTCCGCAACTGTTCATCGTGGCCGCGACTCGACGGATGTCTGCGTGTCACCATCGGCACCACCGACGAGGACGACGCGTTCCTCGACGCCCTCGAGGAGATCATCGCATGAGCGCCCAGAGAACCGATGACGGCCGTCGCGCCGCCACAGTGGCCCGCACCACCTCGGAGACCGACATCGAGATCCGGCTGGATCTCGACGGCACGGGTCGCAACGAGGCCAGCACCGGCCTGCCGTTCTTCGATCACATGCTGTCGCAGCTCGGCCGTCACGGCGGATTCGATCTCGAGATCCGGGCCACCGGCGACCTCCAGATCGACGCCCATCACACTGTCGAGGACGTCGGCATCGCGCTCGGCGAGGTCTTCGCCGCGGCCATCGGCGACAAGGCGGGCATCCGCCGGTTCGCCTCGAACCGCGTACCGCTCGACGAGGCACTCATCGATGTGGCGCTCGATCTCTCCGGTCGGCCCTATCTCCATTACGAGGTCGAGTTCCCGGGACAGAAGATCCTCGGCGATCCGCCGTTCGATCCGCAGCTGGTCGAGGAGTTCTGGCGGGCGTTCGTCACCTCGGCCGCCATCACCCTGCACATCACCTCGGTGCGCGGTGTCAACACCCATCATCTCGTCGAGGCCACGTACAAGGGTGTGGCCAGGGCGCTGCGCGACGCCGTGCGCATCGAGGGCGGCGGTGTGCCCTCCACGAAGGGTGTGCTGTGACCCCATCCGGGCCGCCGCTGGTCGCCATCCTCGACTACGGCATCGGGAATCTCCGCTCGGCGCAGAAGGCACTCGAACATGCCGGTGCCGACGCTCGTCTCACCTCCGATCCGGCGCTCATCGCCGACGCCGCTGCGGTGGTGCTGCCCGGCGTCGGCGCCTTCGGCGCGTGCACGGAGGCGCTGCGCACCGCCGGGCTCGACCGCATCGCCACCGATGCCGCCCTCTCGGCGGCGCAGGGAGGCCGGCCCTTCCTCGGGATCTGTGTCGGCATGCAGCTGCTCTTCGAGGGTTCCGCCGAGAGCCCGGATCACCATGGTCTCGGCGTCCTGCCCGGCCGGCTCTCGCTGCTGCCGGCCACCGAGAAGCGCCCGCAGATGCAGTGGAACCGACTGGAGGTCCAGCGGCCCTCACAGCTGTTCAGCACCGTGGACGATCCCGTGTGGGTCTATTTCGTGCACTCCTACGCCGCCGACGCCGACGGTCCGCATGTCGTGGCCACCTGTGACTACGGCGGTCCCGTCGCCGCTGCCGTCGAGCACGGCAACCTGTGGGCCACACAGTTCCATCCCGAGAAATCCGGGGGCACGGGTCTGCAGCTGCTGCAGGCCTTCGTCCTCGCCGCCCAGCACGGAGCCTGACATGGAGTTGTACCCAGCGATCGATCTGCTCGACGGGCGCGCCGTGCGTCTCTATCAGGGCAACTACGACCGCGAGACCGTCTACAACGACGACCCCGTCGAACAGGCCCGACGGTTCGCCGCCGAGGGCGCCCGATGGATCCATGTGGTCGATCTCGACGCCGCACGATCCGGCACACCCCGCAACCGAGGGGTCATCGCAGCGATCGCCGAGGCCGTCGATGTCCCGATCCAGACCGGTGGCGGTGTCCGTGATGACGCCGCCGCCGATGCACTCTTCGAGGCCGGTGTCTCCCGGGTGGTGCTCGGCACGGCGGCGCTCGAACAGCCCGAACTGGTGCGCCGCCTCGCCGCCCGGGTGCCGGTGGCGGTCGGCCTCGACGCCCGGGGCCGCGAGGTCGCGGTGCGCGGATGGGAGGAGGGGTCCGGACGCGATCTCCTCGATGTGGCGAAGGAGTTCGCCGATGCCGGTGTCGAGGCCCTCATCGTCACCGAGATCGGTCGCGACGGAACGCTCGCCGGGCCCGATCTCGATGGTCTCGCCGAGGTGCTGGCCGTGACCGAGCTGCCGGTCATCGCCTCGGGTGGTGTCGGGGTGCTCGACGACCTCCTGGCGCTGGGGGCGCTGCGCAGCAGCGGTCGGCGTCTCGCCGGAGCCATCGTCGGGCGCGCCATCTACGAAGGTGCCTTCACGGTGCGGGCGGCCATCGACGCCGTGGACTCGCTCACCGGCGCCTGAAGCGTCCGTCGGCACCGCTCGTACACTGCTCCCATGGACGCCTCGGACTGGAATGCTCGTTACGACACCGCAGAGCTGATCTGGAAGGGCGAACCGAACCAGTTCCTGCCCCCCGAGGTCGCCGGTCTCCCGGTGGGCCGGGCACTCGATCTCGCCTGCGGCGAGGGTCGCAACGCGGTGTGGCTCGCCACGCAGGGTTGGCAGGTCACCGGCGTGGATTTCGCCGAGGTCGGTCTCGGCAAGGCGCAGCGGCTGGCCGACGAGCACGGCGTGACCGGTACCTGGATCACCGCCGACGCCACCAGCTGGACACCCCCGGTCGAGGGGTTCGATCTCGTCGTGATGTTCTACCTCCAGCTTCCGGCGGCCCAGTCCGCGCAGGCCGTGCGCACGGCGGTGTCGGCCCTCGCCGCCGATGCCACCTTCCTGCTCGTGGCCCACGATCTGCTCAACCTCAGTGAGGGCCATGGCGGTCCGCAGTCGCCCGATGTGCTCGCCACGGCCGAGGGAGTGATCGATGCCCTCGCCGCTGCGGAGCTCGAGCTCGGCGTCGAACTGATCATCGAGCGGGCGGGTCGCATCGAGCGGGTGGTCGCCACCGCCGAGGGGGATCGCACCGCGATCGACACCATCGTCCGGGCCCGCCGTGTCGGCGCAGGAGCGTCCTGATGCGCACTGCACGGGTCATCCCGTGTCTCGACGTCGATGCCGGGCGCGTGGTCAAGGGGGTCAACTTCATCGGACTGCGCGATGCCGGCGATCCCGTCGAGCTCGCGTCCCGCTACGACGCCGAAGGGGCCGATGAGCTGGTCTTCCTCGACATCACGGCCTCCTCGGATGGTCGCGAGACCATGGTCGACATGGTCCGCCGCACCGCCGAGCAGGTCTTCATCCCGTTCACGATCGGCGGCGGCATCCGCACGGTCGACGATGCCCGTCGGATGCTGCGTGCCGGTGCTGACAAGGTCTCGATCAACACCGCTGCGGTGGATCGCCCCGAGCTGATCTCCGAGATCGCCGCCGAGTTCGGCAACCAGTGCGTGGTCGTGGCCATCGATGCCCGTGGACGCGATGGCGCCGAGGGCTGGGAGGTCTTCATCCACGGGGGCCGCACCGCCACCGGCCTCGACGTCATCGAGTGGGCCCGGCGCGCCGTGGACCTCGGCGCGGGCGAGATCCTCCTCACCTCGATGGACCGCGACGGAACCCGCGACGGCTTCGACACGACGCTCACCGCAGCGGTCAGCGATGCCGTGCGTGTGCCGGTCATCGCCTCAGGAGGGGTCGGCTCGCTGCAGCATCTGGTCGAGGGGGTCACCGTGGGGCATGCCGACGCCGTGCTCGCCGCCTCGATCTTCCACTTCGGTGAGCACACCGTGCACGAGGCCAAGGCCCATCTCACCGCTGCAGGGGTCGTCGTCCGACCCTGAGGGCTCGTCGGCATCGCTCTGCCCGCCGGCAGCGGCTCAGCGCGTGGGTGCCAGCTGCTCGACGAAGGCGGCCACCAGCCCGGCCACCTTCTCGGTGCGGCCGACCAGGAAGTGATCAGCGCCGGCGATGGCCTCGATCCGGGTGTCGGTCCACGCCGCGGTGGCGTCGGCGGCGGCGTCAGGGGTGCGGAACTGATCGTGCTCGGGGACGATCAGCAGTTTCGGTCGGGGGTCGGAACCGGCTGCTGCGGTGAGTTCCTCGAGCGGGAGGATCCGCAGCGGGGGAGCGATGGCCACCCAGCCGTCGAGACGGGCATCGGCCACCGCCAGCGAGGTGTCGCCACCGAACGACCAGCCGCACAGCACGAGGGGTCGCTGGGGCCACAGCTCGGTGAGTGCATCGATGGCGGCGACGATGTCGGCCTGTTCGCCCCGCCCCTCGCCGTAGCTCCCCTCGGAGGACCCGACCCCGCGGAAGTTGAAGCGGAGCACACCGATGCCGCGCTGGGGGAGGAGTCGGAAGAGCTCGCTCGTGACCAGCGAGACCATCGATCCTCCCTGCTGCGGATGAGGGTGGGCGAGCACGACCGCCCCGGTGATCGCAGAGCCGTCGGCGGATGGGTCCACCGGCAGTCGGGCCTCGGCCTCGAGGCCCAGACCGTCGGAGGTCGTCAGCCGCAGCGAGATGGTCCCGGTGTCGTCAGCCATGGGGGAGACGGTACCGTCATGACGTGACCACATCGCAGACCGTGGAGATGCTGAGCGAGGGCGTGGGCCGTTCCGGGGAGAACCTGCCCATCAAGATGCTCAACGACCGTGTCCTCGTCGACATGGGTGGGCCCGAGGGGGAGCGTCGCTCCACCGGCGGCATCCTCATCCCCGCCACCGCCCAGATCGGCAAGCGACTCGTGTGGGCCGAGGTCGTGGCTGTGGGGCCGAACGTCCGCGCCATGGAGCCGGGCGACCAGGTGCTGTTCAACCCAGAGGACCGCTACGAGGTCGAGGTGCGGGGCAATGACTACGTGATCCTGCGCGAGCGCGATGTCCATGCCGTCGCCGCCGAGCGTCTCGCCGAGGGCAGCACGGGGCTCTATCTCTGAGCCCGGTTCCGGCCCCCGTCGTCCGCTGAACGGTCGCGTGGTGCCGCGCCGCTAGCGTGTCGCCATGCCCGAGAGCATCCCCATCGCCGCAACCGACGCCCAGTTCGCCGCCGTCACCTTCAACGAGGATGGCCTCGTCCCTGCGATCGTGCAGGAACAGGGGACCGGCCGGGTGCTGATGATGGCGTGGATGAACGCCGACTCACTGCGCACCTCGCTCGAGACCGGACGCACCTGGTTCTGGAGCCGGTCGCGCCAGGAGTACTGGTGCAAGGGTGAGACCTCCGGCGATCGCCAGTACATCCGTGAGGCCTATTACGACTGCGACGGTGACACCCTGCTGTTCGTCGTCGAGCAGGAGGGGAAGGGCGCCTGTCACACCGGCAACTACTCCTGCTTCTTCACCGCCTTCGGTCCCGACGCCGACCAGTCGTCGAGCGACTGATCCCCGTGCTGCGGCCCACGCGGGACGAGTTCCACGAACTGGCAGCCGAGTACACGGTCGTGCCGGTGTGGCGGGAACTGCTCGCCGATCTCATCACGCCGGTGGCGGCCTTCGCCCGCCTCTGCGGTGATGACCGTCCCGGTTTCCTCTTCGAGTCCGTCGAGCACGGCGAGCGCTGGAGCCGCTGGTCCTTCGTGGGCCGCAATCCGTTGGCCACGCTCGTGCTGCGCGACGGTCACCTCGAGGTGGAGGGCGACATCGATCCCGCCATGCCCCGCGATCGCGGCATCCTCGCGGCGATCGAATGGCTGCTCGAGCGCCACCGCTCACCGCAGCTCGACGAGCTCCCCCCGTTGCACGGCGGTGTGGTCGGGTACCTCGGCTACGACGTGGTCCGCGAGGTCGAGCACCTCCCCGATGTGCCCACCGACGTCACCGGGTACCCCGACGCCGTCATGTCGATCATCGGTCAGATGGCGGCGTTCGACCATCTCCGTCAGCGCGTCACGCTGATCGACAACGTGCTCGTGCCGGCGGATGCGGATCGGGCCCAGCTCGATGCGCTCTACGACGACGCCATGGCGAGACTCGAACAGCTGGCCTCCGATGGCGCCCAACCCCTCGCCGAGCCGATGGTCGACCCTCCGTCCCCCGATCCCGAACTCCCGGAGGTCCGGGGATCAGTGTCGCCCGAGCAGTTCGCACAGGCGGTCGACGTCGCCAAGGAGCACATCCTCGCCGGCGACATCTTCCAGGTGGTGCTGTCGCAGCGGTTCTCGTTCGATCTCGAGGCCGATCCCTTCGACTTCTACCGGGTGCTGCGTCAGGTCAATCCCAGCCCGTACATGTATTTCGTGCGCACTGACTCGGTGAGCCTCGCCGGATCCTCCCCCGAGCCCATGGTCAAGCTGGTCGACGGTCG
>CANFHM010000008.1 GCA_947446975.1 Microthrixaceae bacterium | reverse complement strand
GGCCACCGCCGGGGTGCCGCAGGCAGCCGCCTCGGTGAGGGTCATGCCCCAGCCCTCGGCCAACGATGCACTGGTGACCACCCAGGCCCGTCGATAGAGGGTGCGGAGCTCCTCATCGGAGACACGCCCAGCGAGTCGGATCCAGCTGCTGGCGTCGAGCTGGGCGATCTGCGCCTCGAGCATCGGCTTCTGATACCCCTCTCCGGCGATCACCAGCTGCAGCTGAGGCACCTCGGCCTTGAGATCGCTGGCGATACGGATGAGCTGGTCGAAGGCCTTGGACGGCATGAGTCGACCCACTGCCAGCATCAACGGGGTGGCGGACCGCTGCTCCCCGGGTGCGAAGAACTCGTCGATACCGGGGTGCACGACCGAGATGTTCTCGGCGGGAAGACCGAGGTAGTCCACGATCTCGGACTGGGAGGAGTTGGAGAGGGTGACGATCGGCGTGCGTCGGTAGAACGGGGGAGCCACACGGTGCTCGAAGGTGCGTCCGGCCCGGGCCAGTGACGGTTGGAGCACCATCGACCACATCTCCCGATGGACATGGTGGATCCAGGCGATGCGAGGGCCTCGGGCCCAGATCGGGGTGAGGAACGGCACGCCGTTCCAGATCTCGACGAGTCCGTCACGACGACCGTGGCGTCCTGCGATCTCGCTGAGCACGGCGTTCGGGAACACCCCGAACCGGCCGCTGCGTCGGATCACCCGATAGCCGTTGCGCCGGGCCCGCTCGGGATGTCCCTGGGCGTACGAGGTGCGCATCGTGATCTCGAGACCGGCCTCCGCCCACAGCTGCAGGATCCGATCAGCGTGCAGCTCCGAACCACCGGCCTCGATGTCGACGAGGTCGCGCCAGGCCAGGACATGCACGCGACGCAGGCCTGCCTCTGCGGCGAGCGCAGCGATATCGGAGACCCCGGGACTGGATGTCACGCGATGGGCTCAGTCGGGCTGCCTGTTGATCGGATGATCGGCGCCGAACTTCTCCCGGGGGATGATCGGTGCGTCACGACCGGTGCCGGCGGAGGAGCCACCCGAGGCGCCGGTGCGGGCCGGAGCGGCCTCCTCGTGGTACTCCTCCTCGACGTTGACCTCCCAGACATCGTAGGAGGCACCCTTGGCGATGTTCTCGACGGTGAGCATCGCCGTGTACATGGAGTGGTCCTGGTTGTTGTAGCGATGCATGCCGTTGCGGCCGACAGGGTGCACATTCGGCGTGCAGTCCTCGAGCCATTCACGCATCCGTGCCACATTGGCTTTGTAGCGCTCGTCGTAGAACGGATACGCCTTCGGGACGCGGACGACATACCCGGCTTCGATCTCCGAGACCTTCGAGAGGCCGATCTTCACGAGCTCCCGCTTGGCGAGCTCCACGAGATCCTCGTCGGAGGAGCTCCAGACCTCATCGCCCTCGAACACGAAGTACTCGAGACCGAGGCAGGTGAGCCCGGGCTTGACCATGAACGGCGACCATGAGCCGAAGTTCTGGATGCGGCCGACCTTCACCTCGGGGGAGTGGATGTAGATCCAGTTGTCGGGGAAGCCGTCGCGCTCGGGGACCACGAGTGCCACGGTGAGGAAGTCGCGGTACCGGAGATCTCCGGCGGCGTGGAGCACATCAGCCGGCGGAGGAGGATCCATGGCCTGCAGGAGACGCGACATGGGCATCGAGGAGATGACGTCGGTGCACGGGATGGTGGTCCGCACGCCATCGTGCTCGGTGACGACCGAGACAGCAGCGCCATCGGCGTGGTTGATCTTCACGACCTTCGTCTCGAGTTCGACCGTTGAACCGGCGGCGCGCACCTTGTCGGTGCAGACCTCCCACATCATGCCCGGCCCGAACTTCGGGTACTCGAACTCCTCGATGAGCGAGGTGACATCGGTGGCCTTCGCCCGATTGAGGAACGAGAGGCTCTTCGGCAGTGAATCGACGATGGCGTTGATGCCGGCGTTCCACAGCGACATGTTCTTGATGCGCTGGGCCGCCCAGTCCGCCTGGATCTCACTCGCTGGAACACCCCAGACCTTCTCGTTGTAGGTCTTGAAGAAGTGCTTGTAGAGCCGCTTGCCGAACCGGGCAGTGATCCAGTCCTCGAGGCTGTCGTCGGTCTTCGGGCGGCCGAGGAGGCGCCGGATCGAACCATCGGCCTGGGCGTAGAAGTACGACAGGACGCACCGGAATGCCTCGATCAGCCCGAGGTTCCCGAGGGCGTTGGAGGCCTTGAGCGGATAGTCGAAGTATTTGCCGTCGTAGTAGATGCGACTCATGCGGGGGCGCAGCAGGAAGTCCTCCTCGGGGAGGATCTCGTGCCAGAGGTCGGTGACCGGCTGCACCTTCGTGAAGAACCGGTGGCCCCCGAGATCGAACCGCCAGCCGTCGCGTTCGACGGTGCGGGAGATGCCGCCCACCATGTCGGTGGCTTCGAGCACCGTGGCGGTGCGACCGAGCTTCGAGAGTTCATAGGCCGCCGTGAGACCGGCGGGACCGGCGCCGATGACGACGATTCCGGCGGGATCAGCGCCGTCCCGGAGACCGGACTCGGAGCTGGTGTCGATCGGTTGCTCGGATGAGGACGACATGGGTCTGCTTTCTGCTGAGAACCTCACGAGTGTAGTGAGACGGCCCCGTGGGATCGGCGATGTGGCTCCGCAGTCCGACGTGGTCGTCCGGTTAGTGTTCCCCGCCATGGCCGCTCCCGACGAGACCCCTGCATCGGGCGATCCAGCCGAGGTCGCGTCACCCTCGATCCGGGCGATCGCCGTGGTCGCCATCGTGCTCGGAGCAGCACTGCGGGTGGCCTCGCGTTCACCGATGTGGCTCGATGAGGCCCTCTCGGTGAACATCGCCCGGCTGCCCATCTTCGGGACCAGTTCCGGTGGAGGCGACGACGGCGCCTCCACCATCCTCGGGGCACTTCGTCACGATGGGCACCCACCGCTCTACTACGTCCTGCTGCACGGCTGGATGGACCTCTTCGGCACCTCGAACATCGCCATCCGATCGCTGTCGGGACTGTTCGGACTGCTGTGTCTCCCGCTGGCGTTCATCATCGGTCGCCGCCGCGGCGGCTCCCTGCTCGGCTGGCTCGCCGTCGCCGTCGTCGCCGTGTCGCCCTTCGCTGTGCGGTACTCCGACGAGGCCCGGATGTACTCGCTGGTGATGCTGCTGGTGTTCGTCGGCTGGCTGCTGCTCGACGATCTCCTGCGACTGCGTCGGGCCGGCATCCTTCGCCATCTCGCCCTGATCGCCACCACCGCAGCGCTGCTGTACACCCAGTACTGGGCGCTGTGGCTGTGTGCCGCCGTGGGACTCCTCACGCTGTTCGTGGCCTTCCGGGCCTCTGATCCCGGCCTGCGGTCCGCCGCTCGCCGGGTCATCCTCTGCCTTCTCGCCGGTCTGGTCCTGTTCCTCCCGTGGATCCCGACGATGCTGTACCAGTCGGCGCACACCGGCACCCCGTGGGCGAGCGCCATGCGTCCCACAGCGATGGTCGCATGGACACTGTGCTCGTTCGCCTTCGGCGATTACGCCGACGCCGCACTGTTCGCAGCAGTGCTGTTCTCGATGATCGCCCTGGCGCTCTTCGGGTACGGACGCACCCGTGAGTCCATCGAGCTCCGGTTCCGCCCCCGGGCCCAGTTCGCCGTCGAAGGCCTCATCATCGTTGCAGTGATCGTGATCTCGACGGTCACGTCCGTCCTCGCCGGCGCCGGATTCGCCCCTCGGTACTCGGCGGTGTACTTCCCGATGGTGGCGGTGATCGTGGCCGCCGGCATCACCCGGTTCCTCGCCCCCCGGATCCGCCTCCTCGTCGCGCTCGTGGTCCTGCTCCCGATGCTCGGCGGAAGTGTGCTCTCGGCCCGTGAGACCCGCTCGCAGTCGAGTCAGATCGTGGAGGCCATCACCGCCGATCAGGGTTCGGCAGTCGAGCGCGCCGCTGGCGGGGGTGCGGGAGACATCCTCGTCGTGTGCCCCGATCAGCTCGGACCCTCGATCAGTCGCGAGCTCGATCGGCGCGGATCAGGTCCGGCCATCGACGCGTTCTCCTATCCCGCCCGCGGCGACATCCACTTCGTCGACTGGGTTGACTACCAGCAGCGCAACGACGCCGCCGATCCGGCCGCCTTCGCCACGGAGGTCGCGAAGATGGCCGCCGCCGGTCAGGGTCGCACCGTGTACTTCGTGTGGAACGGTGAGTACCGCACGTTCGACGGTGACTGTGAGGCCATCGCGTCGGTCCTCGGCTCGACCATGGACGGCACCGAACTCGTGCAGTCCAGCTCCTCGGCGTTCGAGCACGCCAGTCTCATCCGGTACCGCCCACGATGACCGACAGCGCCGGAGGAGTGCGGTCGGATCTCCGAGCTGTCGCCGTTCCGTGGGTCACCGCCCGGGTGCTGCTGCTCACCGCCTACGTGTCGTGTCTGGCCATCGCTGATCGTGTGCTGCCCGGCGCTCGGCCCACCGCCCTCACCGAGGGACTCATCGCATGGGACGGCACCTGGTACCGCGATATCGCCGTCCACGGGTACCGGTCGCTGCCGCAGGAGGGCCTCCGATTCTTCCCGCTGTTCCCGATGCTCGGGCGTGGACTCGGGGTGCTCCTGCTCGGCCGGAGCGACCTCGCCCTGATCATCATCGCCAACCTCTGCTCGGTCGCACTCCTCGTCGTGCTGCGCCGGCTGCTGCGTCACGAGCGGTTCGACGAGCACACGATCGAGCGGGCGATCTGGTTCCTGGTGCTGTTCCCGGGGGCGTTCGTGCTGGCGTGGGCCTACGCCGAGGCCCTCTGGCTCCTCGCCGCGGTGTCGCTCTTCCTCACCATCCGATCCCGGCGATGGTTGTGGGCAGCCCTCGCAGGATTCGTCGCCGGTCTCAGCCGTCCGCTCGGTGTCGTGCTCGCCATCCCGGTGGCCATCGAGCTCATCAGGAACTGGCGCCGCATCGACACCCGGGAGCGCTCGACCGGCGTTCTCGCCGTCGTCAGCCCGATCCTCGGCACCGGCGCCTACATGCTGTGGGTGCGGGGTGCGTTCGGCGATGCATGGCTGCCGTTCTCGGTACAGGGGACGCTCCGCGGGTCCGGCATCGACCCGTTCTCGCGCCTGTGGGAGGGGTTCTCCCAGCTGTTGGGCCCGGAACGTCTCGGTGATGGTCTGCACATCCCGTTCGCGCTCGCGTTCCTCGGGCTGCTCGTGGTGGTTCTCCGACGGCTGCCCATCTCCTACGGAGTCTTCACCGCGTGCGTGCTTCTCACCTCATTGGCCACCGAGAATCTCAACTCGCTGGAGCGCTACGGGCTCAACGCCTTCCCGATCGTGGTGGCGCTGGCCATCATCTGCCATCGCCGCGAGATCGGCGACATGGTCCGGGTGGCGCTCGCCGGCGGCTTCGTCGCCCTCGCCTCGATGGCCTGGATGGGCGCGTACGTCCCGTGATCTGGAGAGGAATCCATGGATGAGCCGCTGATCTTCACCTGCCCCCGATGTGGATCGGAGGTCGAGGGACGGTTCTACGGTCCGTGCGCGGCATGCACCACCGAGCTCCGGGCCACGCAGGGGAGCGCGGCCCGAGAGGTCGAGGCGGCTGCGTACGAGCCGAAGATGAACGTCACACCCAACGCGGTGGCCACCAAGGACTGATGGACGTCGGGTGGTCGACCAGCCGACGAACCGGTCGGCAGGTGTGGTGCAGCCGGGAGAGGATCAGGCGTCGATCGGGCGCTCGGCCACGGTGACGCTGTTCATGACATCGCCGACACTGATCTTCCCCACGACGTCGAGACCGGCGACGGTGTGGCCGAAGAGGCTGTACTGCTTGGGAAGGCCCAGCTGGTCACCGAGGCAGATGAAGAACTGCGAGCCGTTCGTGTCGGGCCCGGAGTTGGCCATCGCCACGGCGCCGTCGCGGTAGTTGCCCTGCACGGGCTCATCCTCGAACTTGTAGCCCGGGCCACCGGTGCCGGTGCCATGGGGGCAACCGCCCTGGATGACGAACCCGGGCACGACACGGTGGAACGTGAGACCGTCGTAGAAGCCCTGACGGGCGAGGATCACGAAGTTGTTGACCGTCTTCGGAGCGAGGCGGGGATCGAGATCCATGACGATGTCACCCTTGTCGGTGCTGATCGTGACGGTGTAGATCGTGCCGAGATCGATTTCCATTGCATGTGGGGAAGCCATCCGACAATCGTGGCACACGGGACCACCTACGCTCACACCCATGAGCGCCGCCCATCGCGATGCCAGCCGTCTCCTCGCCGAGAAGGACCCGGTGGTCGCATCGATGTTCGAACGTTACGGCCCGATGCGCGTCGGTCGTGGCGTGCCCGTGGCCCGTCGGTTCGAGATGCTGGCCCAGACGATCGCATACCAGCAGCTCGCCGGACGGGCCGCCGCCACCATCTGGTCCCGGGTCGAAGCACTGATCGAGGGCCCGTTCGAGCCCCATGCGGTGCTGTCGCTCGATCCCGCGCTGCTGCGTTCCGCCGGGCTCTCGGGGGCGAAGACCGCCGCAGTGCTGGATCTCGCCGAACATGTGGCTGACGGGCGGCTCCAGCTGGATCGACTCGGTCGTCTGCACGACGAGCAGGTCATCGAACAGCTCGTGGCGGTCCGAGGGATCGGGCCCTGGACCGCCCAGATGTTCCTGATGAACGAACTGGGTCGGCTGGATGTCTGGCCCACCGGTGACCTCGGGGTCCGAGTCGGATTCGCCCGGGCGTTCGGGCTCGGCGCGGTGCCGACTCCGACTGAGCTCCTCAGCCATGGGGAACGCTTCCGTCCGCACCGCAGCATCGTCGCCTGGTACTGCTGGCGGGTCACCGATGATCCGGATCTGACCTCGAGCTGATCGAGGGCCGACCTGCTGGGATCAGGCGGGGCTGGCCGCCGCAGTGCTTGTGCCGCTCTCGTCGTGCAACGGGAAGTGGCAGGCGACGAACTGGGCCGGAGCCACCTCGCGCATCACCGGCTCGACCTGGGCGCAGAGCTCCTGGGCGGCGGGACAGCGGGTGCGGAAGCGGCAGCCGCTCGGCGGGGCGACGGGGGAGGGGATCTCGCCGGTGAGTCGGACACCGCCATGGGTGTCGGATTCCACGTCGGCCGACGGGATCGAATCGATGAGCGCCTGCGTGTAGGGATGCGCCGGGCGGGCGTAGATGTCGTCGGGACTTCCCACCTCGCAGAGCTTCCCGAGATACATCACTGCGACCCTGTCACTCACGTTCTTGACCACGGCGAGATCGTGGGCGATGAAGAGCATGGTGAGTCCGTAGCGCTCCTTCATGTCCTGCAGGAGGTTGAGGATCTGGGCCTGCACCGAGACATCGAGGGCCGACACCGGCTCATCGCAGATGATGATCTTGGGATCGAGCATGAGCGCACGGGCGACGCAGATCCGCTGGCACTGACCACCGGAGAACTCGTGCGGGCGGCGATTCCGAGCCGCCGCCGGATCGATACCGACGGCTTCGAGCGTCGCATCGATCATGGCGTCCTGCTCGGCGGCGGTGCCGCGCTTCCAGATCCGAAGGGGTTCGCCCACGATGTCGCCGACCCGACGACGGGGGTTGAGCGAGGAGATCGGATCCTGGAAGATCATCTGCATCTGCGGACGGAGTTCGCGCAGCTCGTTCGACTTCAGCCCGGTGAGCTCGCGACCGTCCAGAGTGACGCTGCCGGAACGGGGGCTCGGCATCTGCATCAGCGCCCGGCCCGTGGTCGACTTGCCGGAGCCGGATTCACCGACGAGACCGAGGGTCTCGCCGGGGAGGATGTCGAGGGAGACGTCGGACACGGCGTGGACCTTGAGCCCGGTGTTGCCGACCGGGAACTCCACCACGAGATGTTCGGCTCGCAGGAGGGTGGTCTCCGGGTCGCGCAGGTGAGCGGTGCCGCTGCCGGCCATCAGGACTCCTCGGTCGTGGTCGTGCGTCGGGGGGCGGGATCGGCGACGGCCGTTCCCGCTGCGAGATTGGCCTCGAGCGCAGCTGCGCCCTCGGGGGTCCCCACCGGGAAGAAGCAGCGGTAGAAGTGGCCGGGATCGGCGGCGGCCACGAGGGGCGGACGCTCCTCGAGGCATCGGGGCTGGACGTACCGGCAGCGGGCGGCGAAGTTGCAGCCGGCGGGAGGTGCGATGAGATCCGGCGGGCGTCCGGGGATGGCGTCGAGGCGGGTGTGGCTCGGCATGTCGAGGCGGGGGATGGAACGCAGCAGCGCCTCGGTGTAGGGCATCCGCATCGAGGCGAACAGGGTGCTGGTGGGTGCCTGCTCGACGACCTTGCCGCCGTACATCACGATGATCTCGTCAGCGCGGGTGCGCACCACGCCGAGGTCATGGGTGACGAGGATCATTGCCATATGACGCTCGCGCTGCTGATCGTCGAGCAGATCGAGGATCTGGGCCTGCACCGTGACATCGAGTGCAGTGGTGGGCTCATCGGCGAAGAGGATCTTGGGCCCGCAGGCCAGTGCGATCGCGATGGTGACCCGCTGACGCATACCACCGGAGAGCTGGTGGGGGTACTCGCCGAGTCGTTGCTCGGGGGCCGGGATGCCGACCGACTTGAGCAGGGCGATCGCCGTCTTGTCGGCCTCGTCCTTGTCGACACCGAGATGGCGGCGCAGCGATTCGGTGATCTGCTTCCCGATCTTCATCACCGGGTTGAGCGAGGTCATCGGATCCTGGAACACCATGCTCATCTCGGCGCCCCAGACGTTGCTCATCTGCTTGGCCGAGTAGCCGATGATCTCGGTGCCCTCGTACTTGACGCTGCCCTCGCGGATCACATGCTTGCCGGTGAGCAGGCCCATGACCGAACGGGAGAGCACGGTCTTGCCGGACCCCGACTCACCGACGACGCCGAGGGTCCGACCGCGGTCGAGGGTGAAGGTGACGCCATCGACAGCGTGGACGATGCCGCGTTCGGTGCGGAAGGAGGTCGAGAGATCAGTGACCTCGAGCAGGGTCGCACGTTGGCCGACGGACAGGTTGGTGTCGGTCTCGGTGGCGGTCATCAGTCGTTGTCCTTGATGTCGAAGTACTCACGGATGCGATCTCCGGCGAGGTTCAGCGCGAGAACCGTCAGGAACAGGATCAGACATGGCATGAGGCTGATCCACGGCGCCGTGGCGAGATAGTTCCGACCGTCGGAGATCATGCCGCCCCAGGTGGGAGTGGGCGGCTGCACGGACTGGCCGAGGAAGGCGAGGCCGCCCTCGGCGACGATGGCGAGACCGATGGCGATGATCGAGAACGACAGCACCGGGAAGATCACGTTGGGGAGGATCTCTCGCAGGATGATGCGGGCCCGACGGGCGCCGAGGGATCGAGCGGCGGTGACGAACTCGCGCTGGGCGTAGACGAGCGTGTTGGCCCGGACGAGACGGGCGACCGGTGCGATCGACACCACACCGATGGCCAGAGAGATGGTGAGCAGATCGCGCTGATCACCTCGGAAGGCGACGATCGAGAGGGCGAGCAGCAGCGCCGGGAACGAGAGCAGGACGTCGCAGAACCCCATGAGCAGGGTCTCGATCCGACCCCTGAAGTATCCCGAGACGATGCCGATCGTCCCGCCGACCACCACGCCGAAGGAGATCGAGGCGAACGCCACGGCGAGCGAGACCCGACCACCCCAGACGACACGACTGAAGATGTCACGACCGATGGTGTCAGTGCCGAACCAGAACTGGGCGCTCGGAGGCTTGCGGATGTACGCCGACGGAGCGGTGTACGACTTGAGCGGGAGCACGGGGGCGAGCAGGGCGGCGAGGGCCACCAGGATGAACCATCCGGCGGCGATCCAGAAGATCGGACCGAGGCGCTTCTTGGCGCTGCGACCGTCCTCGTCGGAGTCCACGGCACCGAGGATGTCGTGCTCGTGGGCAGAGCCATCGGCGATGCGGGAGATCTCGGTGGCGAGATCGCCGCTGCCGGCGAAGATCGAGGATTTCGAGGGCATGACGCCGGGCGTGTCAGGCGAGTGAGCGGGCATGACGGATCCTTGGATCGAGAGCGGCGTAGATCATGTCGACGGCGAAGTTGACGAGGACGTAGCCGAGGGCGATGACGACGATCGCCCCCTGCACGGGGATGTAGTCGCGGCCGAGGATGCCGTCGACGGTGTACTTGCCGAGTCCGTTGATGCTGAAGATGACCTCGACGAGCAGCGTGCCGCCGATGAGGCGTCCGAAGTTGAGTCCGATGACGGTGATGAGCGAGAAGCTCGAGGGCTTGAACGCATGACGCAGCAGGATGTGGCGAGGAGACATGCCCTTCGCCTTCGCCATCGTGATGTAGTCCTCCTGCATCGTGGCGATGAGATCGGTGCGCAGCAGACGCATGTAGGTGGCCATCTCGGCCGCCGCCAGCGTGACTGCCGGCAGCAGCAGGCTCCCGAGGCTCTTGAAGGGGTTCTCGCTGAAGGGCGTGTAGCCAACTGCGTTCAACAACTTCAGCTTCACAGGGAAGATCAGGATCAGCACCAGCGCCAGCATGAAGTTGGGGATGGCGAGGAACAGGAACAGCACACCGGTGGAGCCGCGATCGAAGAGGCCACCGGCACGCTGGGCGGCGATGAGGCCGATGGGCACGGCGATGATGAGCGCCAGGAACTGCGAGTACAGCAGAAGCTCGATGGTGACCGGGAGCCGCTGCTTCAGGGCCTCCGACACCGGCTGGGCGTTGCGAGCGGAGCTCCCGAAATCACCGCTGACCACGCCACCGAGCCAGCGCACGTAGCGCACCGGCATCGGATCGTCGAGATGGAACTCGGCGGTCTTCTGGGCGATGCACTCGGTGCCGCCGGCGCCGGCGCACAGGGTCGTGGCGGTGTCGCCGGGGAGCAGCTCGAGGAGCAGGAACGAGAAGAAGGTGACGCACAGCACCACGACGACCAGCTGCACAAGCTTCTTGCGGACGAATCTCATGCGTGTTCCCTTGGATGGAGCTCGGTCTGGTCGGGTGGTTGTTGCATGGGCGTGATGCTCGGAACGGTGAAGCGCGGAGTGGTGTCGACCGCCCCCCGACGGACGACACCACTCCGGTGCAGGCGCTTGCTGGTCACTCCCCCCAAGGACTGTGTGACCGGCGCCACAGCAGGGCGAAAGCTAGGCAATGGCAGGGCCACTGTCAACAACTGCAGCGACACCGCGGGCGCGCGGCGCTGGAGCGGGCGGCGACAGGGGGATCTCACGACCAGCACCCGCGTTCGATCATCACGTCGCGGAGCACCGCAGGACGATCGGTCATGATCCCGTCGACGCCGAGTTCGAGGAGCCGATGCATCTCGTCGGGGTCGTCGATGGTCCAGACATGCACATCGAGCGAACAGGCATGCGCACGTTCGATGAATCGGCGATCCACGAGGGTGACACCGGCGGTCGTGACGGGGACCTGCACGCAACGCCCACCGGGGTGGCGTCGTCCCAGACCGAAACTCGAGGCCCTCAGCTTCGCCACACCCTTCGGGCCCAGTGACGTGCAGAGCTCCGGGCCGAGCAGTTCCGACATCCGATCGATGCGCCGGTCGGAGAACGAGCCGACACAGACACGATCAACTGCGTCGAGCTCTCGGAGCAGTGCGGCGAGCGGTTCGACGACGGCGTCGTGCTTGGGATCGATGTTCACACGGAGGTCGGGCCATGTGGTGAGCAGTTCGGCGAGCAGCGGGATGGGTTCGCGACCGTCGACACGGGCGGTGCGCACCTGCTCCCATGGCAGGTCCTCGATGACGCCGGTGCCATCGGTGACACGGTCGAGTCGGTCGTCATGGAACGCCAGGACCTTCCCATCGGCGGTGAGATGCGCATCGGTCTCGACGTACCGGTACCCGAGTTCGACCGCACGGGCGAAGGCCGGCATCGTGTTCTCGGGTTCGTCGCTCGCCCCGCCGCGATGGGCGAAGGCGATGGGTCCGCCGTTGTCGAGGAAGGGATGCGTCTCCGTGCCCACGGCGCGAGCGTAGACGCCTCCCCTCACAGGGTTGAACCGTCCCGAGGTTTCGGTACCCTTCGGCCGGTGAGTGCGACCGATCGATTCATCGCCTGTGTCACCGGACCCTCACAGGACCTCATCCTCGAGGAGGCGGCGATGCTCATCGCCGCCCATGCGCACCACGATCTCGATGTCGCCGCGGCGCTCGCTTCGATCGACGAGATGGCCAGCTCCGTCGAGCCGGGTCGTGTCGAGTCCCTCCGATCGGTGCTGTTCGACCAGCTCGGTTTCGGCGGCGACACCTGCACGTACTACGACCCCGACAACTCCTATCTCGACCGCGTGCTCAGCCGTCGGCGGGGGATCCCGATCACGCTGAGCGTCCTGACGATGGCCGTGGCGCGGCGATCCGCGATCGCCGTGGAGGGCGTCGGCATGCCGGGTCACTTCCTCGTCGCGCTCACCGATCAGCCCGACACCTACCTCGACCCGTTCGACGCCGGTGCGCTGCTCTCGACAGCTGATTGCGTCGCCCTCTTCCATCAGCTCCACGGGAGCAGCGTCCGGTTCGATCCATCGATGCTCGCCCCGGTCGGACCCCTGTTGATCATCGAGCGGATGCTCAACAACCTCCTGACTATCTTCCGGTCGGACGGCGATCTCCGGTCCCAGCTGTGGGTGTCGCGACTGCGCGCGCATCTCCCGCAGGCCACGCTGTCGCACAGGGCGGATGTCGCCATGGTGCTCGCCAACAGCGGTCAGTTCGATGCTGCCGCCGAGATCTTCGAATGCCTGGCGTCGCTCGCTGATCCCGAGACCGCAGCCACGCTGTTGAGCGCCCGTGACCGCATGCGCTCCCGGATGAACTGACGACGGCCGGTAGCGTTGGGGTCCATGCCCCGCAGAACGAAGATCATCGCAACCATCGGTCCCGCCTCCGAGAGCGAGTCGGGTCTGGCGTCGCTCATCGATGCGGGCATGGATATCGCACGGATCAATCTCTCGCACGGAACTCTCGAGCACGGGCTCGAGCGTTTCCATCGGATCCGCCGCGTGGCGGCAGAGCGCGGCCGTTCGGTCGGGATCCTCGTCGACCTCCCCGGTCCGAAGATCAGGGTCGGGCAGATCCCCGAGGACGGCATCACCATGTCGGAGGGCACCCGCCTCAGCCTCGTCCCGGGGAACGACCCGAGTTCGGCCGGGATCATCCAGGTCGATCATGCGACGCTGCTCGAGGACGTCCGCGACGGAGATCTCCTCACCTTCGGCGACGGCGCGGTGCAGGTCCGTTCCCTCGGTGTGCGCGGCGATGTGGTCGAGGTGGAGGTCGTGCATGGTGGTCGGCTCACCGGTCGGCCCGGGATCCACATCCCATCGGACCACACGAAGCTCCACACTCCCACGACGGAGGATCTGCGGATCCTCGCGGCGTTCGTCGAGGTCGGTGTCGACATGGTCGCCCTGTCCTTCGTGCGCTCGGCCGATGACCTCCGTCGCCTCGAGTCGGAGCCCTCGCTGGCCGGCGCGATCACTCTCGAACCGAACCCGACGGGTCCCCAGATCGTCGCCAAGATCGAGACCAGGGCTGCCGTCGAGAATCTCGACGAGATCGTCAAGGCCTCCGGAGCGGTGATGGTGGCCCGCGGCGATCTCGGCGCCGAATTCCCGATCTCGGAACTGCCGCACCTCCAGAAGCAGATCATCCGGCGGTGCATCGCCGTCGGCCGTCCCGTCATCACCGCCACCCAGATGCTCGAGTCGATGATCCACGCGCCGTCACCGACGCGAGCCGAGGCCTCCGATGTCGCGAACGCAGTGTTCGACGGAACCTCCGCCGTGATGCTCTCCGGAGAGACCGCAGTGGGGCGCGACCCTGCGAACGTCGTGTCAGTCATGTCCGATATCGCCGAGCGCGCCGACGCCGCATTCGACTACGACGCCTGGCCTGAGTGGCTCACTGCGATGAACCAGCAGCCGAACATCACGCAGGAGGCCTCCATCACCAACGCCATCACCTCGGCGGCGCAGCGCGCCGCCAACGAGATCGGTGCTGCGGCGATCCTTTGCATCTCGTCCAGCGGCTTCAGCGTCCGCTCGATCGCCCGGTTCCGCCCCCGGGCGCGGATCATCGGGTTCTCACCCAATCAGCGGACCATCAACCAGCTCACGATGAGCTGGGGCACCACGCCCTACCTCCTCGAGACCACCCGTGGCGATGAGGCCGAGAACGCCCGCCGCGCCATCGAATGCGCCAAGGAGCACGGTGAGATCGCCTCGGGCGACCTCGTCGTCTTCGCAGGCGGATCCAGCCTCTACGACGGTCGAGTCACCGACAACGTCCGGATCATCCGGGTCCCCTGAGCCCGATGGGCGGGACGTTCGTCCGCGACGGACTCCTCGTCAGACAGCGCAGCACCGGTGTTCGTCGTCCCGTCGTGTTCGTCCATGGCGCGATGGATCGCTCGGCGGCGTTCCTTCGGGTGATGCGGATCCTCGACGAGCATCCGGTGCTCGCGCATGACCGGCGGGGATACGGACGTTCCGTCCTGCCCGAGGGTTCTGATGCCGTGGGCTTCGAGCAGCATGTCGTCGATCTGTTGGATCTCTGCGCCGTGGCTCGGCATCGCCACGGAACGGTGCCACTGCTGGTGGGCCACAGTCTCGGTGGTTCGATCGCGATGAGGGCATGCGAGCGCGACCCGGACGCAGCGGCGGGGCTCATGACCTTCGAGTCGCCGCTGCTCTGGGAGCCGTGGTGGCCCGCCGAGGAACCGAACAGCCGTGCCGACCCTCGCTCGCAGAATGCCGGGGAGTCGTTCATCCGGCGATTGATCGGCGACGATGCATGGGAGGAACTCCCCGAGGGGACGAGAGCCCGCCGTCGGGCGGAGGGTCCGGTGCTGGAGGCGGAACTGCACACGGCGCGTCGCCATGGGCCCATGCGATGGGATCGACTCACGATGCCTGCCGTCGTCGCCGGTGGATCCGGACTCGTCGGGACGCGGCTCCGATCGACAGAGACCCAGCTCGCTGCGCTTCCCGGCTCGATCCGTGTCGAACTGCCCGGTGCGCCCCACAACGCACATGTCGCCGACCCCGACGCCTTCGCCCGTGCGGTACGCACGCTGGCCGACGCGGTGGGTGGATGATCCGGGTCGCCTAGCCTCACGGTGTGAGCGACTCGAAGCCAGTGAACCTGACCACCAGCGGCCCTCCCTCCACGGAGCTGCCCGCAGAATCCGAACCGGTGCGTCGGGCGCTCGAACTGGCGCTGGGCCTCGAGGGCGATGACCGCCGCGATGCCCTGCGGTTGATCGTCGCGGCCCAGCCGCGCTGGTGCGGTGCCTGGGCCGCCCTCGGCGACTGCACCGAGGAACCGATCGAGTCCTACGCCTATTACCGGGTCGGCTACCACCGTGGTCTCGACTCGCTGCGCGCCAACGGCTGGCGCGGTTCTGGCTATGTGCGCTGGATCGACGACTCCAACCGGGGCTTCCTGCGTGCACTCGCCGGGCTGGCCCGCCGGGCAGCCGAGATCGGCGAGCACGATGAGGCCGAACGATGCGAACTGTTCCTTCGGCAGTGCGATCCGAGCTGGCCGCCGGCCGATCTCCGGACGCAGTGATCGAGGAGGTCGCTGCGGCAGTCCTCGTCGGCGGTCGTTCCTCGAGGATGGGGAACGACAAGGCTGCGCTCGACCCGTTCGGTCAGGGCACGATGCTCGGGATCGCAGTCCGCGCGTTGCACGGCGCCGGAGTGACCCGTGTCGCTGCAGTCGGCGCCGACCCGACACGAACACTGCCCCCGTCCACCGAGGCGGTGCCCGACGAGCATCCCGATGAGGGACCGTTGGGCGGGATCATCACGGCGCTGCGGTGGTCGCCCCATGATCTGGTCGTCGTGATCGCGTGCGATATGCCGTTCCTCACCGCCGATCCGATCTCCGGTCTCATCAGTGAGGCCAGATCCTCGCCGCAGGTTGCCGGGGTGCTCATCGAACTGGACGGGCGTGCGCAGCCGCTCACCGCGATCTGGCGATGCTCTCTCGCTCTCGACGCTCTCGACACCGCGTTCGCGAACGGGGAACGAGCGCCTCGCCGGCTGCTCAACAGCCTCCCGATCGCCACGATCTCCTGCGCCGATCCTGACGCGCTCATCGACCTCGACAACCCGACGGATGTCCACCGCTACGCTCATCTCGCCCGAGACCGCAAGACAGGGGAGTTCTGATGGCAGAAGTACCGGAGATCGACGTGGTGCAGCTCGCCGCCATCCTCGAGGACGTCCATCTCATCGACGTCCGTGAGCCCGATGAGTACATCGAGGCCCATGTCCCGGGCGCGATCCTCATCCCCCTGGCCACCATCCCCGACGCCGTCGGTGATCTCCCGACCGACCGCACGGTCCATGTCATCTGCGCCGCCGGCGGCAGGAGCGCACGAGCAGTCGAGTTCCTGCGGGCCAACGGGATCGACGCCGTCAACATCGCCGGGGGAACGGGCGCCTGGATCAACTCCGGTGCCGTCCATGTCACCGGCCCCGAACCGGCCTGATCCCACTTGACCCCCACCGAGCATCGATACGTCAGCACCGCAGCTGAGCTCGACGATGTCATCGCCGCCCTGATCGATCAGCCGGCGTACGCCCTCGACACGGAGTTCCACAGGGAGAAGACCTACTTCCCGAAGCTGGCGCTCATGCAGCTGGCCTGGGACGACGATCTCGTCCTGGTCGATCCGCTCGCGGTGGATCTCACTCCCTTCCGGGCGGTGCTCGAGAGCGACGCCACCGCAGTGATCCACGCCGCCGACCAGGATCTCGAGGTGCTGCTGCTTGCGTGCGGTGCCCTTCCCACGATGCTGTTCGACACCCAGATCGCCGCCGGCTTCATCGGGATGAGCACGCCGTCGCTGGCCACGCTCTACGAACGCTTCCTCGGGGTGAGGGTCGGCAAGGGCGACCGTCTCACCGACTGGCTCCAGCGCCCGCTCACCGCCGACCAGCTGAACTACGCCGCCACCGATGTGGTCCATCTCCTCGAGATCCATTCGATGCTCACACAGGATCTCGAGAGCCGCGGCCGCCTCCGCTGGGCGCTCGACGAGTGCGAGAACCAACGTCTCCGGAGCCGGGGACAGCGGGATCCCGAGGAGGCGTATCGACGGATCAAGGAGGCGCGCCAGCTGCGGGGTCGCACACGGGCCGTCGCCCGGGCCGTCGCAGCATGGAGGGAACGTCGCGCCGCCGAGCTCGACATCCCCGTCCGTTATGTCATCTCCGACATCGCCGTGCTCGGCATCGCCCAGCGACCCCCGCAGCACCGACGCGATCTCGAGAAGATCCGTGGCTTCGACCGGGGCCTGCGCGATGACGTCGTCGCCCAGATCCTCGATGTCGTGCGCAGAGCGCTCGACGATCCCACCCCGGAACCCTCGGAGGTCGTGGTCACCGCACCGCTCGATCGCGATCTGCGTCCGGCGGTGGCACTCATCTCGGCGTGGGTCAGCCAGATGGCCCGCGACCTCCAGATCGATGCCACCCTGCTCGCCACCCGCGGCGATCTCGAGGCACTCCTCGGCGATGCCCCCGGTGCCCGCCTGCGGGAGGGATGGCGCGCCGAGCTCGTCGGCGACCCGATCCGGCGACTCGTGAGCGGCGACGTCGCAGTGGCCTTCGCCGGGGATGGGGAACTGGTGATCGAGGAACGCAGCCATCGTCCCGTGGTCGGGGGATCCGGAGCGACCCCATCGGCCTGAACCCCCAGCAGTGGCGGTGGTCACTGGTGAGAACCGCGAACCACGGCGCTGCGGCTGCTAGCTTCGCTCCTCGGGCGCGGATGGCCGAGCAGCCGGGACCGCCCTTCCACTCTGACGACATCTCACCGACGGGAGCTAACCCGTGAAAAAGGGGCGACATCGGCGCTTCGAAGAAGCCCGAGCACTCAAACGCACCAATGACAATCTCGACGCCATCCTCGATGCGAAGGATGCCGAGCCCTGTCCGGAGTGTGGAGCCGATCCCGGCCACGACCACTCCAGCTGGTGCATGTACGACAACGACGCGGATGAGTCCGCCTGGAACAACTAGACCCCTCCCGATCCATCGGTCGGGTGGGAACCCACCGAGAGGATCTGAGAATCTTGCCCCCCGCCGATTCCACAGGAAGAAACCTTCGCAGTGTGGCCCTCGTGGCCCACGTCGATCACGGAAAGACCACACTCGTCGATGCGCTGCTGCGCGCCACGGGCACCTTCGGTGACCATCAGGCGGTCGTCGACCGGGTGATGGACTCCAACGACCAGGAGCGCGAGCGCGGCATCACCATCCTCGCCAAGGCCGCCTCGGTCACCTGGAACGGCATCCGGATCAATCTCGTCGACACCCCGGGTCACTCCGACTTCGGCGGTGAGGTGGAGCGGGCGCTCACGATGGTCGACGGTGTGGTGCTGCTCGTCGACGCCGCCGAGGGCCCCCTGCCCCAGACCCGCTACGTGCTCTCGAAGGCACTGGCCGCCGGGCTCCCCGCCGTGGTGGTGCTCAACAAGGTCGATCGGGGCGACGCACGTCCCGAAGAGGTCCTCGACGAGATCTACCAACTCTTCCTCGACCTCGACGCGGATGAATCGATGATCGAGTTCCCGGTCATCTCGGCCATCGCCCGCGACGGCAGGGCAGTCTCCGGGATCGGAATGCCCGGCGACGACGATGACCTCACCCCGCTGTTCGAGGCGATCGTCGCCACGGTGCCGGCACCCAAGGGTGATCCCGCCGCCCCGGTGCAGGCGATCGTCACCAACCTCGACGCATCGGACTACCTCGGTCGCCTCGCCATCGGGCGGGTCATGGAGGGGACACTGCGTCGCAACGAGCAGATCGCCCTCATCGAGGAGGACGAGGGTCAGGCCCCGCTCAAGCGCAAGCTCAGTCAGCTGATGACCTTCCAGGGCATCACCCGTGAGGAGGCCGACACCATCGAGGCGGGCGACCTCTTCGTGGTGGCCGGGTTCCCCGAGGTCGAGATCGGCGACACCCTCGCCGACCCCGCCAATCCGGTGGCCCTTCCCCGCCTCACCGTCGACGAGCCGGTGCTGCGAATGACCTTCGGCGTCAACACCTCGCCGATCGCCGGCAAGGAGGGGTCGTTCCTCACCTCCCGCCACCTCCGTGAGCGCCTCGACCGTGAGATCCTCGGCAACGTGTCGATCAGGGTCGAGCCCACGGCCTCGCCCGACATCATCGAGGTCGCCGGTCGCGGCGAGCTCCAGTTGGCGGTCCTCATCGAGACGATGCGCCGTGAGGGCTATGAGCTCCAGGTGTCCCGACCCGAGGTCATCGTTCGCGATATCGACGGCAAGCGTCATGAGCCGCTGGAACGAGCCGTGATCGACGTCCCCGACGAGCATGTCGGCACCGTCACCCAGGCACTCGCTCCCCGCAAGGGCAAGGTCACCGATCTCCGCCCGGGCGACATCGGGCGCACCGTGGTCACCATCGAGGCACCCGCCCGCGGTCTCATCGGCTTCCGGTCACAGCTGCTCACCGCAACCCGTGGCACGGCGCTCATGCATCAGCATCACGCCGGCTGGACCCCATGGGTCGGGGAGCTCCCCACCCGCAAGGGCGGTGCGATGATCTCCGATCGTGAGGGCGTCACCACCGGCTACGCACTCGACAACCTGCAGCAGCGCGGCGAGCTCTTCGTCGGGCCCGGCGAGAAGGTCTATGAGGGCATGGTCGTCGGTGAGAACGCCCGTGCTGATGACATGCATGTCAACGTCGTGCGCGAGAAGCAGAAGACCAACATCCGGACCCACTCCGCCGACGAGGCGATCAAGCTGGTGCCGCCCCGCGACATCACGCTCGAGACCGCCATCGAGTTCATCGCCGACGATGAACTGGTCGAGGTGACCCCATCCTCGCTGCGACTGCGCAAGCGGATCCTCAAGGAATCCGACCGCCGCAGGGCCAGCAAGAACTGAGTCAGTCGCTGGCTGGCCGCCGGCGCAGCGAGGGGTGCGGCAGGAGCACCTCACTGCTGCGTGCACCGATGAGTTCAACAAGACGCTCGTAGGGACCCTCGCCGATCAGGGCGATGATCTCGCTGCGGGAGCCGATGTAGACGGGCTCCGCCGCAGTGAACGCCCGAGGGTCCTCGGTGCACCACCAGTGGAACTCCTCGCCGCCCTCGCCCCAGTCGCGGCGCTTCCACTCCCGGAGGATGTTGGTGGTGTGGTCGTTGTCGTCGGTGTGGAAGTCGAGACGGATCGGCACCTGCCAGCACACCGACGGCTTCCAGTCGAGATAGGACTCACCCCGATCGATGGCGGCGGTGTGGAACGCACAGCCGGGACCAGCAGGATGGTCCGGTCGGTTGAGGAAGATGCATGCACCCTCGTGGACCCGGGTCATCCAATCGCCGTCGACCTTGTGGATCGGCCCGCCGAGTTCCTCGGCGACCGACTGGAACTGCCATTCGTCGGGCCGCAGCCGGGCAGCCGCAGCCCGGACCTTGACCCGGTCGGCCTTGTCGACGAAATGGGCGCCGAAGGAGCAGCATCCGAGGTGCTGCTCGGGGGCCGGTGCGGTGCCGATCCCGAGACAGCCGTTCCCGTAGATGCAGTTCCAGGGGCTCAGCAACCAGGTGAGGTCGCAGGTGTAGGTCTCACCGCGGTGATCGAAGGAGATCCACTCGTGGACATCGTCGTCGGTGATCTGGGAACGGACTGGACGGGACATCACGGCCTTCGAGTCGGGGGACCTCGGAACCTTACCGGTACGCGCTGTCACACCCGGTGCGTCATGATGGCCCGATGGCAGGGGAGTTCGACCACATACGCGCCCGACTCGAGACGATCGCCGAGGAGCTCGCCGATCTCGCCATCTCCCGACTCCTCGAGTCCATCGATGCCGGTGGCACCGAGTACCCGATCGACGAGAAGCGTCTCACCCGGGCCCGTCGGGCCGTCGAGAAGGCCATCAGCATCCTGCGCGAACCCGACGATCTCGACCCGCACTGAGGGCACTCTCGTCGAGCGGGTGGCTCACGCGGTGGCGAGACGTCCGTAGAGCGTGGTGCGCTGCTCGAGGGTGCGACCGAGCGGGGCGACGAGGTCGGCGAAGTCCCGGGGTTCCATGCCCTGACCATGGTCGGCACCTGCGGCCCGACTGATGTTCTCGTCCATGAGCGTGCCGCCGAGATCATTCGCTCCGGCCTGGAGCATCTGGCGGGCTCCGCCGGCACCGAGCTTCACCCAGGAGGCCTGGATGTTGTCGATGTAGCCGTGGTAGGCGATGCGGGGAACAGCATGCATCAGCACCGCTTCACGGAAGGTCGGGCCGCGCCGGGCCCGTCGCTGCAGGTACAGCGGTGTGGCCATGTGCACGAACGGCAGCGGGACGAACTCCGTGAACCCGCCGGTCTCCGCCTGGAGGTCGCGGGTCCGGACGATGTGGCGGGCCCAGTGGATCGGCTGCTCGACCGAACCGAACATGATCGTGATGTTGGACCGGAGCCCGACCGAATGCGCGGTGCGGTGCGCGTCGAGCCATTCCTCGGTGTCGATCTTGTCGGGGCAGATGATCGCCCGGATCTCGTCATCGAGGATCTCCGCAGCGGTGCCCGGGAGGGTCCGGAGTCCGGCGTCCATGAGGCGGACCAGGTACTCCGACAGCGGTTCACCGAGACGCTTGGCTCCCTCGGTGACCTCGAGCGCGGTGAACCCGTGCACATGGATGTTCGGCACAGCTGCCTTCACCGCCCGGGTGACCTCGATGTAGTACTCGCCGTCGAAGTCGGGATGGATACCGCCCTGCAGGCACACCTCGGTGGCCCCGAGCGCCGCAGCTTCCGCGGTACGTTCGGCGAGGTCCTCGAGGGTGAGCAGATACGGGGTGCCTCGCAGGTTGAGTGAGAGCGGACCCTTGCTGAAGCCGCAGAACCGGCACTTGAACGTGCAGACGTTCGTGTAGTTGATGTTGCGGTTGTGCACCCAGGTGACGACATCGCCGACCACCGAGCGCCGGAGCTCATCGGCATGCGCGGCCACGGCGGCGAGTTCGGGACCACGCGCCCCGAAGAGCGCCACGATCTCCTCGACCCCGAGGGTCTGCCCGAGCGCACTGCCTGCGAGGATCTCGGCGATCCGGCCGCGGGCCGAGCCGACTGAGGGCACGAGCGTCGGCGGCGCCACATTGGCACCCGAGTACCACGCGGTGGACCGGGCACCCACCTGCAGGATCTCGATCCCACCATCGACCTGTTCGGGGCTGGGCGGAGAGAGCTTCTGCGGCAGGACCGAGCCGGGATCGTCCCGCCCGAGACCCTCGGCATCGCTCCGATCGAGCACGGGGAATCGCAGCGACTCATCGATCCAACGATCGGGGTCCAGGGCGAATTCCGGGTGGATGGTGAGACGGGGCGCCAGCACGAATCCACGGGCCTCGCTCACGCTGCGCAGCAGATCGAGATCGGGCCACGGGCGTTCGGGATTCACATGATCCGCGGTGACAGGTGAGACGCCGCCCCAGTCGTCGATACCGGCATCGAGCAGGACGCCGAAGTCATCCGAGAGGTTCGGCGGGGCCTGCAGATGCACGTCGGGCGGAAGGATGAGCCGGGCGAGGGCGATCGCCTCGAGGTACACATCTGCGGGACAGGCCGGTTCGGCGTGCATCGCCGTGCCCTCCTTGGGCAGGAAGTTCTGGACGATCACCTCCTGCACATGACCATGTCGACGATGCGATGCGGCGATGGCCTCCAGGGCGTCGATCCGATCCTGTCGATCCTCGCCGATGCCCACGAGGATCCCAGTGGTGAAGGGGACCTGGAGCTCACCGGCCCATTCGAGGGTGGCCAGGCGGCGCTCGGGGGTCTTGTCCGGGGCGCCTCGATGGCAGGGGAGGTCGGCACGCAGCGACTCGATCATCATCCCCTGCGATGGCGACACCGTGCGGAGACGGGCGAGGTCCTCTCGGGAGAGAGCTCCGGCATTGGCATGGGGGAGCAGACCGGTCTCGTCGATGACGAGGCGGCTCATGGCGACGAGGTAGTCGACGGTGGATCCGAAACCGTGCTCCTCGAGCCACTGGGCGGCCACCGGATAGCGCTCCTCGGGTGCCTCACCGAGCGTGAACAGCGCCTCATGACAGCCGACCCGGGCGCCGGACGTGGCCAGGGCGCGCACCTGCGCCGCAGTGAGGAACGGGGCATCGAGGCGGGCCGGTGGCTGGGCGAACGTGCAGTAACCGCAGCGATCGCGACACAGCATCGTGAGCGGGATGAACACCTTCGGCGAGTAGGTGACCCGTGTGCCGAACCGTGTGTCACGGATCGCACGGGCTTCGGCCATGAGGTCCTCGAGCGGGACGTCGAAACGCGACATGGACGAACCCTATCGGGGTGACGAGCGGCCGAGTGCAGCCTGATCGACGAGCCACACGAGACGGCGCGCAGAGAGCAACGACGCCGGCGCCGAGGGGTCGCCATCGAGCACTCGGCGCATGGCGTCGAGCTTGGCTGCGCCCTCCACGGTGACGATCACGAGTTCAGCGCGGGCGATCGCGGGGAACGTGAGGCTCATGCGCGGGTGCGGGTTGAGGCCGAGGGGATCGGCGGTGAGGACGACATCCTCGGTGGCCCGGAGCGACTCCGCCCCGGGGAACAGTGACGCGGTGTGTCCATCGGGTCCGAGCCCGAGATGGATGATCCCGGGCCCGCCGAGCGAGTCGAGGATCCCGGCATAGGCCGCTGCGCCCCGGTCGCATCGCATCGGGTGGACGGACCGGGCCGCCGCCAGCGATTCACCGAGCGCCTCGGCGGCGAGGGCATGATTCGAATCGGGATCGTCGAGCGGCACGCAGCGTTCGTCGCCCCACACCACATCGACCGATGACCAGAGTGTGGGATCGGTGCGGGATGCGAGCTGCTCGTAGCACCGGCGGGCGGTGCCGCCACCCGAGAGTGCGATGACCCGCGAGGATCCTTCGACGGCCAGGTGTTCGAGGATGAGGTCGCAGAACGCGGCTGCGACATCGTCGACGACGACGAGTTCGCCGTTCATGACGACGGTGTCATCGAAGCGAGGCTGCCTTCTCGGCCAGGGTGGCGAGGAGGTCGTCGAACGATGCCGAGAACGACGCCACGCCCTCGACCTCGAGCTTCGTGGTGACATCCACGAGATCCACGCCCACGGCGGCGAGACCGTCGATCACCGCATGGGCGTCGGCGAGGTCGGCGTCGATCGTGCGGGCGAGGGTGCCGTGGTCCTCGAAATCGGCGAGGGTCGAGTCGGGGATCGTGTTGACGCTGCGCGGACCGATGAGGCTGTCCACGTAGAGCGTGTCGGGGTACGCCGGATTCTTGGTGGAGGTCGAGGCCCACAACGGTCGCTGGACCCGGGCGCCACGGGCGACGAGGGCGTCCCATCGAGGACCGGAGAAGGTCTCGAGGAAGGCCTCGTAGGCGAGCCGGGCGTTGGCGACCGCGACCCTGCCCCGCAGCGCAAGGGCCTCAGGGGTGCCGATGCTCTCGAGGCGGGCATCGGCCTCGCTGTCGACCCGGCTGATGAAGAACGACGCCACCGATGACACCCCGGAGAGGTCGCCCTCGCAGCGTTCGAGACCGCTGATGTACGCCTCCATGACCTCGCGGTAGCGCTCGAGGGAGAACAGCAGGGTGACGTTGACGCTGCGACCCTCGGCGATCACCTGCGTGATGGCCGGAAGCCCCTCCGCAGTGCCCGGGATCTTGATGTACAGGTTCGGTTCGTCGATCCGCTCGTCGAGGACCCGTGCGGCGTCGATGGTGCCCTCCGTGTCGCGGGCGAGCAGGGGAGAGACTTCGACCGAGACGAAGCCGTCCAGCCCGTCGCTGGCTTCGAAGACCGGGCGGAAGATCGCCAGGGTGTCGCGGATATCGGCCACGACCATGTCCCAGTAGCAGTCGACGATGCTGGTCCCCGACGCCAGCAGCGAACCGAGCTGCTCGTCGTAGTCGACGCCGCCGGAGATCGCCTTCTGGAAGATGGTGGGGTTGGAGGTGACCCCACGCACGCCGCGCTCGCGCCAACGTTCCATCTCGCCACTGCGGATCCAGTCACGTCGGACGTTGTCGAGCCAGGGGCTCTGATCGAACTGGGTGTGGAGGTCGTGGAGACGACTCATCTGATTCTCCGGATCTGTGGGGTTCAGTCTTCGAGGACGGCTCGGACGTGTTCGAGGACGTTGGCCACGTTCATCCCGAACTTCTCCATGAGCTCGGCACCGGGGGCACTGGCGCCGAAATGATCGATGCCGACGTTCGCCTCGGCCCACAGCGACCAGCCGAAGGTGGATCCAGCCTCCACCGACACACGCGGGATCTCCTCGCCGAGCACGGACAGCTGGTAGTCGTCGTCCTGCTCGAGGAAGAGGTCCCAGCTGGGCATGGAGACGACCCGGGCGGCGACTCCACTCTCCGCCAGTTCCTGTGCCGCCTGCATGCACAGCTGCACCTCCGAACCGGTGCCGATGAGCACGACGTCGGGCTCGCCGTCGGTGGCCCGCAGGACGTACGCCCCTCGATCGACATCGCCGACTCGGCCGGTGCCCTCGAGCACGGGGAGGTTCTGTCGACTCAGGATGAGCGCCGTGGGACCGCCGCGTTCGATGGCGATGCGCCAGGCGTCGACGGTCTCGTTGGCGTCGGCGGGGCGGATGATCCGGAGCTTCGGCATCGCCCGCAGTGAGGCGAGCTGCTCGATGGGCTGATGCGTGGGTCCGTCCTCACCGACACCCACCGAATCGTGGGTCCACGAGTAGATGACGTGGAGATCGCTGAGTGCGGCGAGCCGGACCGCAGGACGCATGTAGTCGGAGAAGATGAAGAAGGTGCCGCCGAACGGGAGCACACCGCCATGGGCCGCCATGCCGTTCATGACGGAGCCCATCGCATGCTCGCGGATCCCGAAGTGGATCTGGCGCGACGTGCGATCAGTGAGCGAGAACGGACCGGTGCCATCGATCTCCACGCCGCAGTTGCCTGTGAGATCTGCGCCTCCGCCGATGAGGGAGGGGACGAAGGGGAGCAGCGCGTTGAGGATCTTCTTGCCGGCGTTCCGGGTGGCGATGCTCTGCCCGACCTCGAACCGGGGGAGGGCGTCCTGCCAGCCGGGAAGACCCGTGCCGGCGAGCGCGGCGTCGAGGGCCTCGCGGTTCTCGGACCATCCCTCTCGCAGTACCTCCCAGCGGACGCGCGCATCGGAGCCGCGCAGTCCGGCGGCACGCATGTGCGCGACGACGTCGTCGGGCTCCCAGAACGACTCATCGGGCATGCCGAGCAGGGCCTTGGTGGCGCTGATCTCCTCGGCACCGAGCGGATTGCCGTGAGCGTGTGCGGTGTCGGTGTACTTCGGCGACGGATAGCCGATGTGGCTCCGCAGGATGATGAGCGACGGCTTGTCCTCGACTGCGAGGACGGAACGGATCACCGCCTCGAGAGCGTCGACGTCCTCGGCGATCTCGCCCGCCTCGACGACGTTCCAGCCGCAGGCCCGGAACCGAGCGGCGGCGTCATCGGACAGCGCCAGCTCGGTGGGCCCGTCGATCGAGATGTGGTTGTCGTCGTAGATCGCGACCAGCTTGCCGAGACCGAGATGGCCGGCGAGCGAGGCCGCCTCATGGCTGAGCCCCTCCTCGAGGTCGCCATCGCCGCAGATCACGAAGGTGTGATGGTCGAACAGCTGGCTGCCGAAGGTGGCCCGGAGCGAATGCTCGGCGAGTGCCATGCCGACGGCGTTGGCGAAGCCCTGTCCGAGCGGACCGGTGGTGACCTCGACCCCCGGGGTGTGATGGAGCTCGGGATGACCCGGGGTGAGCGATCCCCACTGACGGAAGTCCTCGAGATCGGAGCGTTCGAGGCCGAAGCCGCACAGATGGAGAAGCGCGTACTGCAGGATCGAGGCGTGACCACCACTGAGCACGAAGCGATCACGGTTCGGCCAGGTGGGGGCCGATGCGTCGTACCGCATGATGCGGGTGAAGAGCGTGTAGGCGAGCGGTGCCAGCGCCATCGCCGTGCCGGGATGGCCGGAGTTGGCCCGCTGCGGGGCATCCATCGAGAAGCCTCGGATGACGTTGATGGTGCGCTCTTGGATGTCTCTGTCGGTCACGGGCCCGACACTAGTGGTGGCCACGCGCACCGGCGTGCTGCTCCGGACGGCGGGCGATCACCCGCCGCACGGCACGAAGTGGTTCAACCCACCGGCGGGAGCAGGGTGAAGGGGACGACCGTGATCGGGCCGAGATCGATTCGGCACCGCGCCTCGATCGAGCCGTACTCCTCGAAGCTGAGTTCGGCCCGGACGAGGCGGTAGTTGAACTTCCCGGGCTCGACCTGGAGGGGCTGCACATTCCTGGCGATCTGCTCCTCACCGCGGAAATACACGACCTCGAGCGCTCCGGCACCCTTCGCTCCGATCGGGCAGTGCACGATCACGCAGAGATGGGGCTCGATCGTGTGGGGGACCGGTTGCGGCGAGGCCATGGAGAACTGGACCCCGGAGAGGTCGATCCGGGTCGAGGGTCCCTCGACCTGACGCAGTTCGATGTTCTCGATGAAGAGGGCGGAGATGATGTCCATGGCGGCAACGTAGTGGGAGTCCACCGTTCGGCCCACCTCCGACCGGTACCCTCTGCGGGTGGCTGTGAGCGAAGCGGGGACGCCGACACGTGAGGCCATCCTCAACGAGGCGGAACGCTGCTTCGCCGCGAACGGCTTCGACGGGACCTCCCTCAACGACATCGCCGAGGCCGTGGGCATCCGTCGCTCCAGTGTGCTGCACCACTTCCCGAGCAAGGACGCGATCTACCGCGAGGTGTTCGAACTGGCGCTCGTGCGGTGGATCGAGCGTGTCGACGCCGCCACCTTCGATCCAATGGAGGGATGGGGCAAGGTCGACCACGTCCTCACCGCAGGCTTCGACTTCTTCAAGGAGAACCCCGAGTTCGTGCGCATCGTGCGCCGGGAGGCCCTCGACGGCGGTCAGCGTCTCGGGATCGATCTCGGTGTATCCCTGCGACCCCTGTTCCGTCGTGCCGTGACCTACTTCGAGTCGGAGATGGAGCTCGGGCACTTCCGCCGGTTCGATGCCGAGCAGCTCCTGCTCACTGGGTACGGTGCCCTCCTCAGCTACTTCTCCGATCTTCCGTTCATCGAGGGTCTTCTCGATCGCGATCCGCTCACCGACAGAGCGCTCGACGATCGACTCGAACACCTCCGATCCTTCTTCCGGGCGGCACTCCAACTGTGACAACCACGCTCTCGGAGGCGCAGTCCAAGCTGCTCCTCGAACCATTCGGGCTCCCGTTCCTGTCCGAGCGCCTCGTCGACAACCCGCATGAGGCCTCCGACGCAGCCACGGAGCTCGGGTTGCCGGTCGTCGCCAAGCTCTGCGGCGATGCGATCGCCCACAAGACAGAACGTGGTCTCGTGAAGCTCGGGCTCCGCACGAGCGCCGATGTCGCCGACGCCGCCGAGCAGCTCCTCGCCGCCGCCACTCCGGCCGATGGTGCTGTCCAGGTCCTCATCGCCCCGATGGTCTCCGCATCGCGTGAGCTCATCGCCGGGGCCGTGCTCGATCCGCAGTTCGGTCCCACCGTGCTGCTCGGTGTGGGCGGGATCCTCGCCGAGGCGATCTCCGATGTCGTCGTCCGACTCGCTCCGCTCACCGCCGTCGATGCCATGGAGATGATCGAATCGATGAGCAGTCAGACCCTCCTCGGCCCGTTCCGTGGCGAGCCGGCGGTGGACACCGAGGTTCTCTGCAGGGTGCTGTTCGGCCTGTCCGAAGCAATCACATCGACCTCCACGATCGTCTCGATCGATCTCAACCCGCTGATGATCGTCGACGGTCGACCCGTCGCCGTCGACGCCCTCGTCGAGGTGGCCGAACGATGACTCTCCGCAACGAGCAGTTCTCCGCCCTCTTCGACCCCCGTGGCATCATCGTCGCCGGAGCATCGACCCACCCCGGGAAGTTCGGCTTTGTCGTACTGCACAACATCGTGACCTGCGGGTACCGGGGCGAGATCTTCGCCACCAATCGCGATGGCGCCGAGGTGCTCGGTCACCAGACGCTGCGCTCGATCGACGAGGTGCCGGAGGGTGCCGCGGATCTCATGTTCGTCTGCACCCCGGCGTCCACCAACGGAGATCTCCTCAGGGAGGCTGCGGCCAAGGGTGTGCGAGCGGCGTTTATCGCTTCGGCGGGCTACGGCGAGAGCGACGACGAAGGACGACGACGTCAGGACGAGCTCGTCGAGCTGGCCGATGAGCTCGGCATGCTCATCGTCGGTCCCAACGGGCAGGGTCTGGTGTCCACGCCGTCGTCGCTGTGCGCGCAGATCGTCGCTCCCTACCCACCAGCCGGCAGCATCGGCATCGCCAGTCAGTCGGGGAACTTCGTCTCCTCGTTCATGAACCTGTCGCGCCAGTCCGGTGTCGGCGTGAGCAGGGCGGTGTCTGTCGGCAACGCCGCCCAGGTGGGCGTTCTCGATGCCCTCGAGTTCTTCGCCGATGATCCGCACACCTCCGTCGGGCTGATCTATGTCGAAGGGATCCCCGACGGTCGCGAGTTCGCCGAGCGGCTCGGCGCCGTGGCCCGCAGGATGCCCGTGGTGGTGCTCAAGGGCGGAACCACCGCATCCGGCGCCCAGGCCGCCGCCAGTCACACCGGTTCGCTCGCCACCGACGACAGGGTCTTCGACGGGATGTGCGCCCAGTACGGGATCGTGCGGGCCGCCACCCTCACCGAGGCCTTCGACTGCGCCGCCACCCTCGTCAGCCAGCCGCTGCCCAGCGGCCCGCGCACCGCTGTGGTCACCACGGTGGGAGGCTGGGGCGTGGTCACCGCCGACGCCCTCAGTCACACCGGACTCGAACTCGTCGAGCTGCCCGCCGATCTCCGGGATCACCTCGACACGCTGCTCCCGCCCCGCTGGAGCCGGAACAACCCGATCGACATGGCCGGTGGCGAGACCAAGGACACCGTCCCCGAGGTGCTGCGATCAGTCGTCGCCCATCCCGGGATCGACGCCGTGATCATGCTCGGGGTCGGCATCCAGTCGAACCAGGGATCGCTGGAACGCAACGGCCCCTTCTATCCCGAACACGGTCTCGAGCGGATCGTCGCCTTCCACGATCGCCAGGATCGACGCTACGTCGAGACCGCGATCGAGCTCTCGGCCGAGTTCGACAAACCGGTGCTCATCGCCACCGAGCTCGCCATCGCCGATCCCGACAATGCCGCCGTGTCCGCGATGCACGACGCCGGGCGCTTCTGCTACCCGTCGGCCGATCGAGCGGTCGTCGCCCTCGATCGCCTCCACCGGCTCCGTGCCTGGCGCGATAGACGCGGACTCCCGCCGTTCGCTCCGTGATCTCCGCTCCGACGAGATCCAGCCTCCGCCGACGGTCGGCCCTCGCCGTCGCCGTGCTCAGCCTCTCCGGAACGCTCGCCACTGCTGCGGTGCAGTCTGCGTCGGCGGACTCACCGTCGAAGAGTCCTGTCGAGCTCCAGACACCGATGCTGTCGGCCCGGAGGCTCCCCGAGGTGATGTTCGGCGCCGTCGCCGACCCGAAGTTCATCGCGTCCCTCGGCCCGTATCTCGACCGTGCTGCCGGGACGACCTGCACGCTCGTCACGGAGAATGGTCGGGTCATCTACTCGAGGAACACGGACCAGTCACTGGCCCCTGCCTCGACCATCAAGGTGCTCACCGCCACAGCTGCGCTCGTGGTGCTCGGTGCCGACACCCGACTCCGCACCAGCGTCGTCTCGTCGGCAGACGTCCGCGATGGCGTGGTCCAGGGCGATGTCTACGTCGTCGGGGGAGGGGACCCGCTGCTGGTCACCGGCGGCTATCGCCAGAGTCTCGAGGATCCTGATCAGCTGACCACCGACTTCGCCACCCTCGCAGACGCCATCGAACGGTCAGGGGTCCGCGAGATCCGCGGCAGCATCCTCGGAGATGACTCCCGCCATGACCGCACCCGATGGCTCCCGGCCTGGCCCACTCGATACCAGATCGGCGGCGTCGTCGGCCCGTTGTCGGCCCTGATGGTCAACGACGGACAGAGCGGGTTCGTCGAGCAGCCGGATCGGGCCAACCCTGATCGCCGGGCGGGAGACCCTCCGGCGCTCGCGGCGGCCACGCTCAAGACCCTGCTCGAGCGGAAGGGGATCAGGGTGGGCGGATCCACCGGATCGGGCACCGCACCGGCCGGATCCGACGAGATCGCCGGCATCGACTCGGCCACGGTCGCCGAGATCGTCGGCGAGATGATCACCGATTCCGACAACACCACCGCAGAGCTCCTCACCCGTGAGATCGGTCGGGAGGCATCGGGAAGCCCGACATCAGTGGCCGGCACCGCCGCCATCCGCTCCGTCCTCGAACGCCTCGGACTCCCGCTCGATGGGTTCACGATCAACGACGGCTCCGGTCTCGACCCCGCCGACCGGGTCACCTGTCCGCTCCTGCTCGCGGCGCTCGAGCGGCTCCCCGAGGACAACCCGATCATCAGGAGTCTCGCCGTCGCCGGTCGCACCGGCACGCTTCGCAAGCGATTGCTCAACACGGCGGCCGCCGGGAAGGTCAGGGCCAAGACCGGCACGCTCAACACGGTCAACGCACTCGTCGGCTTCGCCGAGCCGAAGTCCGGGCCCCGACTCGTCTTCTCCATGATCGAGAACGGGACCGATCCGCGTGGCACGGGGGTCACCGATGGTTTCGCCGAGCGCGTGGTCATGTTCGGCGACGGCCCCTCGCTCGACGCGCTCGGCCCCCTCCCGAACCGATGACCCCGATCCCGATGTTCCCGCTCGGATCAGTGCTGCTCCCATCAGCGCCGCTGCCCCTGCACATCTTCGAGGACCGCTACCGGACGCTCATCCGCACCTGCCTCGAACGACCGACCGGGTTCGGTGTCACCCTCATCGCACAGGGCCACGAGGTCGGCGGGGGCGACCTCCGCACGGCTGTGGGTGTGCTGGCGATGGTCGAGGAGGCGATCGAGCACGACGATGGCCGATGGGCGGTGCTGGCCCGGGGCACCGATCGCTTCCGTGTCCTGCGCTGGCTCGACGACGATCCCCATCCGATCGCCCAGATCGAGCTCTGGCCGGACGAGAACGATCTCCTCCCCGAACGCGAGCGCTGCCTCGAGGTCGAGCAGCTCCGCAGGGAGGTGGCGGCGATGGCAGGTTCACTCGGATACCGACCCATCGGTCCCAACCAGCTCGACGCACTCTCCGAGCTGGAACTCGTGCAACGGCTGGTGGCCACCTGTCCGCTCGGTGAATCGGATCGCTACGACCTCCTCTGCGCCCCTGATGCGATCACCCGACTCGACCTGCTCGAGCAACGACTCCTCGACCAGCGGGTCCTGTTCGGAGCAGAACTGGCGATGGGTCAGCAACCACCGGATTGGTAGGGTTCTCCCGACGTCGGCATCGGCCGGTGTCGACGAGGTCACCGATGCTTCCTTCCTTCAGCTCGATCCAGGACACCGTTCGCGATCTCTGGCGTCTGCTGGTGTCCTACACCAAGCAGGAGACCATCGACCCCCTGCGCACGCTCGGGCGGTATCTCGGCTTCGGTCTGGCCGGGATGTCCCTGATCACCCTCGGTGTGTTCCTCCTCGCCATGAGCGTCCTGCGGGCCATGCAGTCGATGACCGGCGACCTCTTCGCCGGTTTCTGGTCCTGGGTGCCCTATCTCGTCGTCATCGTGATCCTCAGCGCCGTCGTCGCGTTCGTCGTCTCCCGCATCAGTCGCGAAGCCCACTCCCACGAAGGTCAGGACCCCCGATGACCCCGACTCCTGCTCCCCGAATCACCCGGGACGACATCGAGTCCCGTTTCCGAGAGATCCAGGGCGAGGTCGTGGCGGTCGAGGATGAGGCCCGGTCATCCCTCGCTGCGGTCGTGGTCGTGGCCGGAGCCGTCATCGTCGTGCTGGCGTTCGCGCTCGGTTCCCGTCGGGGACGCAAGCGACGCACCATCGTCGAGGTCCGACGCTCCTGATGGATCCGCTCGCCACTGCCCGTCGCTACGGGATCGAACGGGGACTGCTCGGCAACAGCCGGCTGTGGCTCGTGCTCGGTGTCGCCGCCTGGAGCATCAAGGCGCTCCGCTGGGCGTGGAAGCCGGCGCCCATCCGGGTCTTCAGCGGCGATCTCGCCGAGGGGGAGTCCATCACGATCACCCAGCTCCCGCCGCTGCCGAGCCGTCGCCGCCGCCGCCGTGCGGCTCGACGCGAGCGCAGGCAGCACTGAATGTCGGACCACACCCCGAACCCTGCGAACATTCTGCCATGAAGGTCATTCTGCGCAATCCACGTCGGGAGCTCGACATCTCCGGCCCCCGCACGGTCATCAATCTGCTGGCGACGCTGGACCTCAATCGTGAGGCCCATCTCGTGATGCGCGACGGTGAGCTCATCCCCGGTGACGCCGCACTCGACGACAGCGATGTCATCGAGGTCCGTCCGGTGATCTCTGGCGGCGAACGATGAAGTGCGTCACCTGCCGGGGTCCGGCGGTCATCGACATCCGGCGGCAGAACGCCAACTACTGCGTCGAGCATTTCTTCGAGCAGTGTCGCCGTCAGGTCACCAAGGCCATCGATGAATGGAAGATGATCGCGCGCTCGGACCGTGTGCTCGTCGCCGTGTCCGGGGGCAAGGACTCCCTCGCCATCTGGGATCTCCTGGTCGAGCTCGGGTATCAGGCTGACGGTCTCTATGTGGGACTCGGCATCGGCGAGTACAGCGAGGTCTCCCACACCCACGCGGCCGCCTTCGCCGAGTCCCGTGGGCTCACACTGCGCACCGTCGATCTCCCGGGCACGTACGGCTACGACATCCCGACGGGCTCCCGCGCCGCCCGCCGGGCCCCCTGCTCGGCGTGCGGTCTCTCGAAGCGACATCTCTTCGATGCGGCGGCACTCGAGGGCGGCTACGACGTCCTCGTCACCGGCCACAACCTCGATGATGAGGCGGCCGTCCTGTTCGGCAACACCCTCCACTGGCACACCGAGTACCTCGGTCGTCAGCTCCCGGTCCTCCCGGCCCGTGACGGCTTCCCGAAGAAGGTGAAGCCGCTCGTCCGCCTCACCGAACGCGAGACCGCCGCCTACTGCCTGCTGCGAGGCATCGACTATCTCGTCGACGAGTGTCCGATGGCGGCGGGCAACCGTCATCTCTCCTACAAGGAGGCGCTCAACGACATCGAGGTCAAGTCTCCCGGAGCGAAGCATTCCTTCTACTTCGGATTCCTCGACCGGGCGTCGAACCTGTTCGCCCCCGAGGCCGAGGACGATCGCGAGGGACTCCAGCCCTGCCTGACCTGCGGAGCTCCCACGCCTTCGGAGATCTGTGCCTTCTGCCGCCTCGTCGAACGAGCCGGTGGCCATCAACCAGAACCCGTGCCGGTGGAGCTCGGGTCGACCAGAACGAGGTCCACCCCGTGAGTCGCCAGTTCGCCGTCGGAGACAGGGTTCTCCTCATCGATTCCAAGAAGCGCCGCTACCTCATCACCCTCAAGGAGGGTGGCGAGTTCCATTCGCACGCCGGGTTCGTCCCGCACGACACCATGATCGGCAACTCGGAGGGCACGACCGTCCGTTCCACCAGGAACCAGGCCTATCTCGCCGTCAAGCCGACCCTCTCGGATTTCGTCCTCAAGATGCCCCGCGGCGCCCAGGTGATCTACCCGAAGGATCTCGGTCCGATCCTCATGCTCGCCGACATCTTCCCCGGCGCTCGCGTGCTGGAATCGGGTGTGGGGTCGGGCGCGCTCTCGATGGCCATGCTCCGAGCCGGCGCCGACATCGTCGGCTACGAGCTGCGGGAGGATTTCGCCGATCGGGCCAAGGAGAACGTGGAGTCCTTCCTCGGCGAGGAGGCGCTGAGCCGGTACCGGGTGGAGCTGCGCGACTGCTACGACGGCATCGACGAGACCGATCTGGATCGGGTGATCCTCGATCTGCCCGAACCCTGGCAGGTTGTGAAGCACGCCGAGAAGGCGCTGCATCCCGGCGGCATCCTCCTCGCCTACACGCCGAGCATCGTCCAGGCGATGCAGCTGCGGGAGGCCTTCGAGACGAGCGCGTTCGACATGCCCGAGACCATGGAGGTGCTCAACCGCACCTGGCATGTGGAGGGTCAGGCCGTCCGCCCCGACCATCGCATGGTCGCGCACACCGGTTTCCTCACCCACGCCCGGCTCCTCGGGGGTTGAACCCCACGAACCACCCCGAGCTGCGCCCATCGTGAACGCGCTCGATCTGCTCATCGTGGTGGTGGCGGCGCTCGCTGCGGTCGCCGGGTACCGGCTGGGCTTCATCGCGCGGGTGCTCACATGGCTGGGACTCGCCGCCGGTCTGTGGGCGGGGATCCAGCTGCTCCGGCTCGTTCTCGCTCATCTCACGACCCAGAGCCAGTCGCTGCTGCTGGTGCTCACCATCGGGACGATCGCATCCTGCGGGATCGCCGGGCAGATGATCGGCCATGCCATCGGCAGGCTCCTGCCGCTACCGCCACTGCCGGGTCTGCGGGTGGTCGACCGGGTCCTGGGTGCGGCACTGGCAGTCGTCGGCGTGCTCGCCCTGCTCTGGCTGTGCACCCCGGCGATGGTGGCGGCCCCGGGGACCCTCAGCAGCGTCGCGACATCCTCGACCATCACCCGACGGCTCGACGATCTGATGCCCACGGCACCAGATGCGCTGTTCGCCATACGCGATGCACTCGCCACCGATGCCTATCCGGACGTGTTCGCCGCACTCCGCCCGACCCCATCGGTCCAGCCGCCGCCGGCATCGACGGGACTGGGTGCGGACCTCTCGGCTGCGGTCGCTCGCAGCGTGGTCAAGATCGAGGGTCGGTCCTGTCGGCGCATCCAGGATGGCTCGGGTTTCGTCATCGCCCCGGACACGGTGATCACCGACGCCCATGTCATCGCGGGGGAGCGTGATGCGACCGTGATCAGGGATGACGGACGTCGGTTCCCCGCTGAGGTCGTCGCCTTCGACCCGGCACGGGATCTCGCCGTGCTCGTGGTCGGGGGCTTCGACCGGCCCGCCCTCGTACTCGGACCCGACGCCACCCGCGTCGGGACGACCGGTGGGGTGTTCGGCCATCCAGGCGGCGAGCCACTGCGGATCGCCCCCTTCGAGATCTCCCGCACCCTCGACGCCCGGGGGCTCGACATCTACGGGAGCACCGCCACCACCCGGCGGGTCCTCGAGCTCGGAGCCGGACTGCGGCCCGGTGATTCGGGCTCAGCGCTGGTGGACGGGGGCGGTCGGGTCGTCGGGGTGGCGTTCGCCGTGGCCCGGGATCGGGCTGATGTCGCCTATGCGCTCGATCCCTCAGAGGTGCGTGCCGTGCTCGCCGCCGCGGGGAGGAACGCTGTCGGCACCGGCACGTGTCTGTGACACGGCCCGCCGACCGACCTCACACCGGGTTCCGTGGCAACGATGAAGCTCCATCCATGACCCGGCTGTGGACGAAGGATCACCCGGGAACGACGAAGGCCCCGAGCTCGATGAGCATCGGGGCCTTCGTGATGATCGGAGGATGAGGTGTTACTCGACCTCGATGAAGATGCATTCGCCGGGGCATTCCTCAGCGGATTCGATGACACCCTCGAGCTGGCTCTCGGGGAAGTTGGCGAGACCGGCGGCGCCACCCGGGTCGGAGAACACCTTGTCGCCCTCCTTGACGTAGGCGAGGCCATCGTCGAGCAGCGTGAACACGTCGGGGGCGATCTCCTCACAGAGTCCGTCGCCCGTGCAGAGATCCTGATCGATCCAGACCTTCATACGTTGAAAAACCTCTTCGTGAGGGGGATGGTTTCGGAAGTGCCGACCGTTCCGGGGAATCGGCGACGTTGAGACTGTAGTGCGGTGGACGCATGCATCCCCACTCCGGCGGACTCGTTCGCCAGAACCGGTGCCGAGAGGTGCGCTTCGGGATCCCGACGGAGCGTCGAGGTAGGAGTCGGTAGCGTCGGCGGCTCGGGGGGCGAGGGCCTCGTCCGGTGCGACGACGGTGGACCGCGGCGATAGGGTCCGACGCATCCGCCCGGGCAGCATCATCGCGAGGAGTCCGATCCGAACATGGCACCAGACGTCGATCCAGAGGGTCCCGAGGCGACGGTTCCGGAACTGCATGCCCAGATCGCCTTCCTCGAGGAGGAGATCGCCTCGTTGCGTCGCCGGCTCCAGGATGTGCCCAAGCGGGTCCGTCTCCTCGAGGAGCGCCTGCTCGAGACCAAGGGCCAGCTCACACAGGCCGTGACCCAGAACGAGAAGCTCACCTACACGCTGCGTGAGGCCCGTGACCACATCGCTGCGCTCCGTGATGAGGTCGAGAAGCTCTCCCAGCCGCCTTCGGCGTACGGGACCTTCGCCGGCAGGAACGACGACGGCACTGTCGACGTCTTTTCGAGCGGCCGCAAGATCCGCGTCTCGCTGCATCCCGATCTCGACTCGACCGTGCTCGAGCGAGGATCCGAGGTCGTCCTCAACGAATCGCTCAACGTGGTGCTGGCTCGTTCCCCGGAGCGCACGGGCGAGATCGTCACCTTCAAGGAACTGCTCGATGACGGCCGTCGCGCCATGATCATCGGCCGGGCCGATGAGGAACTCGTGGTCGAGCTCGGCGACTCCCTGTTGGGCGAGCGCCTGCGTTCGGGTGATTCCGTGCTGCTCGATCCCCGGGCGTCACTGCTCATCGAGAAGCTGCCGCGACCGGAGGTCGAGGAGCTCGTGCTCGAGGAGGTGCCCGACATCTCCTACACCGATGTCGGCGGTCTGGACTCCCAGATCGAACAGATCATGGACGCCGTCGAGCTCCCGTTCGTGCACCAGGCACTCTTCGCCGAGTACCGGCTGCCGGCCCCGAAGGGGATCCTGCTCTACGGACCTCCCGGCTGCGGCAAGACCCTCATCGCCAAGGCCGTCGCCAACTCCTTGGCCAAGAAGGTGGCCGAGGTCTCCGGCGACAAGCAGGCCCGGAGCTACTTCCTCAACATCAAGGGACCGGAGCTGCTCAACAAGTACGTCGGCGAGACGGAACGCCAGATCCGACTCGTGTTCGAGCGGGCACGAGAGAAGAGCGAGGAGGGATGGCCGGTCATCGTGTTCTTCGACGAGATGGATTCCCTGTTCCGCACCCGCGGCACCGGCATCAGCTCCGACATGGAGTCCACGATCGTGCCCCAGCTGCTCGCCGAGATCGACGGTGTCGAGACGCTCAAGAACGTGATCGTCATCGGGGCCTCCAACCGTGAGGATCTCATCGACCCGGCGATCCTCCGCCCGGGTCGCCTCGACGTGAAGATCAAGATCGAGCGTCCCGACGAGGACGCCGCTGCGCAGATCTTCGGCCGCTACCTCACCGCTGATCTGCCCCTCGATGCTGACGAGGTGCAGACCGTCGGTGGCGGTGACCCCGAGAAGGCCGTGCGGATGATGATCGAGTCGACCGTCGCCGAGATGTACCGGGAGGACGAGGACAACCAGTTCCTCGAGGTCACCTACCAGAACGGCGACAAGGAGATCATGTACTTCAAGGACTTCTCCTCGGGGGCGATGATCGAGAACGTGGTCCGTCGGGCGAAGAAGCTGGCGATCAAGCGCCTGATCGCCACCGGCGTGGGCGGGATCCGCACCGCGGACCTCATCGACTCCATCCATCAGGAGTACAAGGAGCACGAGGATCTCCCGAACACGACCAACCCCGATGACTGGGCGAAGATCTCCGGCAAGAAGGGGGAGCGCATCGTGTACATCAGAACGCTCGTCAAGACCCCCGATGCCGACCCACGGGGCGGTCGGGCCATCGAACGCGTCGGAACCGGCCAGTACCTCTGATCCTGATCGGTGCCCGACGCACCGGCATCGCTAACGTGCCGCTGTGGCCATCGCGAAGATCTGTGGGATCGAGACCGAGTACGGCATCGTCTGGCGGGGGATCGAGGATCCCGATCCGATCGCGGCATCCTCGATCCTGATCAACAGTTATGTCTCTGCCCTGGCCGAAGGAGCCGGGCGCCCCGGATCGGGGCTCAGGTTCGAGTGGGACTTCGAAGGGGAGCAGCCCGGCACCGACGCCCGTGGGTATGCGCCGCTCGGAGCACTCCCCCCGGAGGTCGAGTCGCATCTCGTCAACGCCGTGCTCACGAACGGCGCGCGCTACTACGTCGATCACGCCCATCCCGAGATGAGCACGCCGGAATGCACCAACGCCCGGGATGTCGTCGTGTTCGACCGGTCCGCCGAGCGTGTGCTGCAGCTGTCGATGCTGGCTGCGAATCGGCTGCTGCCGCCGGGCCAGGAACTCGTGATCTACAAGAACAATTCTGATGGCAAGGGCAACTCCTACGGCTGCCATGAGAACTACCTCGTCGATCGCGCACTCCCGTTCGGCGAGATCGTCCACGGGATCACTCCGCACTTCATCACCCGTCAGATCTACTGCGGCGCCGGGAAGGTCGGCAGCGAGACCAGCCGGCACAGCGGTCCCGTCGACTTCCAGATCAGCCAGCGGGCCGACTTCTTCGAGGAGGAGGTCGGGCTCGAGACCACCCTGAAGCGTCCGATCATCAACACCCGCGATGAACCCCATGCCGATCCACTGAAATATCGACGTCTCCATGTGATCATCGGGGACGCCAACATGAGCGAGACCGCCACATTCCTGAAGGTCGGTACCACGGCGATCATCCTCGCCATGCTCGAGGACCACCGGATCTCCCGGACCTTCCGGTTCAGCTCGCCGGTGGCCACGCTGCGAGCCGTCAGCCACGATCTCTCACTCACGGCGGTGCACCTCCTCGACGACGGCTCGACCGCCTCGGCGCTCGACGTCCAGTGGTCGCTGTACGAGGACGCGGTGGCGTATGCGGAGACACATGGACTCGAATGCGTCGGCGCCGCGGTCGGTGTGCAGATCCTGCATGACTGGCACGAGGTCCTCGTCGGGCTCGAACGCGACCCCGGATCCCTCGCCGATCGGATCGACTGGATCGCCAAGCATCGCCTGATCGACGGGTACCGCGAGCGACATGGTCTGCGCTGGACCGACGCCCGGCTCGCCGCCCTCGATCTCCAGTACCACGACCTGCGGCCCGAGCGGGGCCTGGCACCGCGGGTCGGCCTGCGGACGTTCTGCTCGGACGAGGAGATCACCCGGGGGATCGACACCCCACCGCCCGACACCCGGGCCTACTTCCGGGGGACCTGCCTGCGTAGGTTCGGCGAGGAGATCATCGCGGCGAACTGGGACTCGCTCGTGTTCGACATCGGCGAGGAATCCCTGCGCCGTGTCCCCATGATGGAGCCACTGCGCGGTACGGTCGACCTCGTCGGTCCGATCATCGAATCCTCGGAGAACGCCTCGGAGCTGCTCGAGCGACTCGGTGGTTCTCCGACGACCTGAGACAGACCCACGGTCACGACCGCCCGACGCACCCTGACACGAAACGAGGGACCATGCCGGAACAGGAGCATCTGCGCCGTCCAGCCACTGACAGGACGACCGACGAGACCGAGGACACCGAGACGAAGGCGGGGAGCACCGCTGCCGGCGATCGTCTCAAGGCCGAACTCGACGATCTGCTCGACGAGATCGATGAGGTCCTCGAGACCAACGCCGAGGATTTCGTGCGCAGCTTCGTCCAGAAGGGCGGGGAGTAGCGCGGATCGACAGCGGAGCCGGGGACCACAACCGGTAGCCTCACGCTCTGTGTCCATGCCCTTCTTCTCACCGAGCGATGATCCGGGTCCGGATTTCGCCGCCCTCGTCCGCCGCCTCGGCCTCGACCCCGTCGTGCCCTCCTCGGCCCTCGAGGGTCGGGTGCCCGTCACCCATGCCACCACCGTGGTCGCCATCCGACACGCCGATGGGGTGATCATGGCCGGCGATCGTCGGGCCACCTCCGGCAACATCATCGCCCACCGCGCCATCGAGAAGGTCTTCGCCGCCGACCGTCATTCCGGTGTCGCCATCGCCGGCGCCGCCGGTCCGGCCATGGAGATGGTGAAGCTGTTCCAGCTGCAGCTCGAGCACTACGAGAAGGTGGAGGGCGCCCCGCTCTCGCTCGAGGGCAAGGCCAACCAGCTGGCGCAGATGGTCCGTTCCAACCTCCCGGCCGCCATGCAGGGTCTCATGGTCGTGCCGATCTTCGCCGGCTACGACACCCGGCGGGGCACGGGCAGGCTCTTCCAGTACGACGCCACCGGCGGGCGCTACGAGGAGTCCCATTTCACCACCAGCGGATCCGGTGGGTCGCTGGCCGCCAGCGTGATCAAGCAGGGCTACCGCGACGGTCTCGCTCGAGATGCGGCGATCGACCTCGCCATCAGCGCACTCTTCCACGCCGCTGATGACGATTCCGCAACCGGCGGCCCCGATCTCATCCGTGGCATCTATCCCGTGGTGGCCACCATCACCGCATCGGGCTTCCAGCGGGTGGGCGATGACGAGATCGCCGAGCGGTTCGCCGGTCTGGTGAGCGTGCTCACCGGGCGGGAGTCGGGTTCCGCACGGGTGCCTGAGACCAGTACCGAGACGGGAGGTGCACAGCGATGAGCATGCCGTTCTACGTCGCTCCGGAACAGGTCATGAAGGACCGGGCCGATTACGCCCGCAAGGGGATCGCCCGTGGTCGTTCGCTGGTGGCGCTCATCTACGCCGATGGCATCCTGCTGTGCGCCGAGAACCCCTCGGCCACGCTCCGCAAGATCAGTGAGATCTACGACCGGATCGCCTTCGCCGGTGTCGGCAAGTACAACGAGTTCGACCAGATGCGCATCGCCGGCGTCCGCGCCGCCGACCTCAAGGGGTACACCTACAGCCGTGAGGACGTCGACGCGCGGAGTCTCGCCAACAACTACGCCCAGATCCTGGGTCAGGTCTTCACCCACGAGATGAAGCCGATGGAGGTGGAGATCCTGGTCGCCGAGGTCACGGCCACCGCCGCCGACGATCAGTTGTTCCACATCCTCTACGACGGCACCGTGATGGACGAGGAACGGTTCTCCGTCCTCGGCGGCGAGGCCGAGGCCATCTCGGCCCGACTCTCAGTGGCCTATTCACCGGACATGGATCTGGCCACTGCACTGCGAGTGGCGGTCGCTGCCCTCGCCGGCGACGAACGACGTCTCGACGGCGTCGACCTCGAGGTCGCGGTCCTCGAGCGCACGGCCGAACGTCGGGCCTTCCGCCGTCTCGATCGGGCCGATCTCCCCGCCCTGCTCTCCGACGGTGACTGAACCGGACCGATCGGCCCCCGGGCCGGTCCAGCATCCGACCGCCCGATAGCGTTGCCCCATGGAGCGACGGATCTACGGCCTCGAGAACGAGTACGGCGTCACCTGCACGCTCCGCGGGCAGCGTCGGCTCAGCCCCGATGAAGTCGCCCGGTATCTGTTCCGTCGGGTCGTGTCATGGGGTCGAAGCTCCAACGTCTTCCTCGCCAATGGCTCTCGCCTGTATCTCGACGTCGGCTCGCATCCCGAATACGCCACCGCCGAATGCGACTCCATCCATGAACTCGTCGTGCACGACAAGGCGGGGGAGCGGATCCTCGAATCGCTCCTGACGGGCGCTGAGGAGCGGCTCGCCGAGGAGGGCATCAACGGCGATATCTACCTGTTCAAGAACAACACTGACTCGGCCGGGAACTCCTACGGATGCCATGAGAACTACCTGACATCTCGGATCGACGAGTTCTCGTACTACGCCGACGCACTCATCCCGTTCCTCGTCACCAGGCAGATCTACGCCGGGTCGGGCAAGGTGCTGCAGACCGCTCGTGGCGCCAAGTTCTGCATCAGTCAGCGCGCCGAGCACATCTGGGAGGGCGTCTCCTCCGCCACCACGCGGAGCCGACCCATCATCAACACCCGCGACGAACCCCATGCCGACGCCGACACCTATCGCCGACTCCATGTGATCGTCGGCGACTCGAACATGAGCGAGTACGCCACGTTCCTCAAGGTCGGAGCAACCTCGATCCTGCTGCGGATGCTCGAGGAGCCCAACGTCGTGCTGCGCGACATGTCGCTCGAGAATCCGATCCGGGCCATCCGTGAGATCAGCCACGACATCACCTGCACCCGCAAGGTCCGACTCGCCAACGGGCGCGAGGCCACTGCGCTCGAGATCCAGTCCGAGTACCTCACGCGGGCGCTGCGCTACGCCGAGCGTCGCGACCTCTCACCGTTGGAGAAGCAGGCCCTGATGATGTGGGAGCGGGCGCTCACGCAGATCGAGATCGATCCCCTCGGTCAGGACCGCGAGGCCGACTGGGTGATCAAGCACAACCTCGTCGAGTCCTACCGCGCACGGCACGACCTCGCGCTGACCGATCCCCGCATCGCCCTCCTCGATCTGCAGTACCACGACATCCGACGGGACCGCGGGATCTTCTACAAACTGCAGGACCGTGGCATGGTCGAGCGGATGTGCGACGACCGGGAGATCGACGAGGCGATGGAGACTCCTCCGCAGACCACCCGTGCCCGCCTGCGCGGCGAGTTCATCCGGGTCGCCAAGGAGCGAAAGCGTGACTACACCGTCGACTGGGTGCATCTGAAGCTCAATGATCAGGCCCAGCGGACCGTGCTGTGCAAGGACCCGTTCCGTTCTCACGACGAGCGCGTCGAGAACCTCATCGCCTCCCTCTAGGACCAATGGCTGCCACTGCTGACAAGTTCGAACGCATGATGAACCTGCTCGCCGCCCTCCTCGATGCCGAGCGGCCGATCTCGGCCGAGCAGATCCAGCAGCGGGTCGCAGGCTACGCATCGGAGAAGGAGGCCTTCCGCCGCACCTTCGAGCGCGACAAGGACGAGCTTCGCAGTCTCGGTGTCCCGATCCGCGTCGGAACCATCCCGGGAACCTTTCCCGAGCTCGAGGGCTACATCGTCGACCGACGCACCTATGAGCTCCCGGACCTCGACCTCGATGCCGACGAGGTCGCTGCACTGCACCTCGCCATGCAGGCGGTCAGCGTGGGCGGCCCGAGCGCCGGAGGCGGTGCCGACGCTGCCGCGCTCTGGCGGCTCGGGGGTGTGGCCGACGGTGCCGCGGCGGGGGAGGCGGATCGACTCGCCGCCATCCCGGTCGATGCCCGTCACAGCCAGCTCTTCCGAGCGGTGCTCGAGCGTCGTGTCTGCCGATTCACCTACAGCAGTGGTGGAGCGTCGGCGGAACGGGTCGTCGAACCCTGGCGGGTCGGATACCAGCGCGGACACTGGTACCTCACCGGTTTCGATCAGGACCGCGACGCCTCGCGCCAGTTCCGGCTCGATCGGATGGGCGACGCGGTGGAACTCGATGAGCCCGACACCTTCCGCGGCCCTGCGCCGGAGATCGATGACTCCGAGTACCGCCCCTGGGACGATGGCGGTCCCGAGCAGATCCTGGCGCTCGTCCGCTTCGACGAGGAGCAGTCCGGTTGGGCCCTCGACGCCCTCGGTGCATCGACGCTCCGGTCGGTCGAGCCCGACGGTTCACATCTGTTCGAGGTCCCCGTCACCTCCTGGGCACCGTTCCGCTCCTTCCTCCTCGGATTCCTCGATCACGCCGAGCTCCTCGAACCGGCCGAGCTGCGGGCCGATCTGGTGCGCTGGCTGCAGGGATATGCGCAGGAGGGTGCAGCATGAGCCGGAAGCTCACCGCGAGCGAGACACTCGAGCGAGCCCTCGCCATCGTGCCGTGGATCGCATCCCAGGGCGGCTACGCCTCGGTCGGGGAGGTCTGTCGCCGCTTCGATCTCGACGTCGATCAGCTGGGCAGCTGTCTCGCCACCGTCTCGATGGTCGGGGTGTACCCCTACACCCCCGACGAACTCCTCGAGGCGTTCGTCGAACATGACCATGTGCGGGTCCGACTCCCCGAGTACTTCCGGCGTCCTCTCCGCCTCACGCCGACCCAGACCTTCGGGCTCATCGCCGCCGGTCGGGCGCTGCTGTCAGTGCCCGGTGCCGACACCGAGGGGCCGCTCGCCCGTGCGCTCGGCAAGCTCATCGACATGAGCGGGGCCGGATCCGCCGTCGCCATCGATATCGACACGGCACCGACCGAGATCCTCACCACCATCCAGCGAGCTGTCGCCGACCATCAGCAGATCGAGATCGAGTACTACTCGTTCGCACGTGATGTCTGGAGCACGCGCACGGTCGATCCGCTGCGGGTGCAGTCGCTCGACGGCAACTGGTATCTCGAGGCTCACTGCCACACAGCCTCGGACCTACGGGTGTTCCGGGTCGATCGGATCCGCAACATCAGCATCCTCTCCACCACCTTCGAGCCGCCCACCGAGCTGGCGCCCCTCGCTGTGTTCCCGGAGGGCGCGGAGCTCCCCACGATCACCCTCGACCTCACGCCGGCGGGGGCATGGGTCGCCACCCAGTACCCGGTGGAGGATCACCGGCTCCTGGAGGATGGAACGACCCGGGTCACCCTCGCCATCACGGCCGGCCCCTGGCTCGAGCGTCTGCTGCTGCGCCTCGGCGACGACGCCACCATCGTGTCCGCCGACCCTTCGCTCGTCGGCGCCCGGGCCGACGCCGCGCGCAGAGTGCTGCATCGGTACCTGCGGTAGCCTGCCGCGCAGTGCACACCCTCAGCGAGACCTCATGACCTCATCGATCTCCGAAGATCCCGAGTCCCCAGCATCGGCAGATGACTTCTCGCTCGATCTGAGCAGCATCATCCCCCCGGCGGCCCCGAAGAAGCAGGGTCGACTCGAGCGGCTGTTCGGACCCACCGGGGCCACGATCGTGGAGTGGGCCAGCGTGATCGCCGGTGCAATCGTGCTGGCCCTGATCGTCAAGGTGTTCCTGCTCCAGGCGTTCTACATCCCGTCACCCTCGATGTACCCGACGCTCAAGGTCGGCGACCGGGTGCTCGTCAACAAGCTGAGCTATCACCTCCACGACGTCAACCGTGGCGACGTCGTCGTGTTCGAACGACCCCCCTCCGAGGAGGCGTCGACGATCCCCGATCTCATCAAGCGGGTCATCGGACTGCCCGGTGATTCCATCACCTTCCAGAACGGGCATGTGTTCGTCAACGGCGAGCAGCTCGCCGAGCCGTATCTCCCCGCCGGCGTCACCACCACTGCAGAGTTCGCTCCGAACCGGTGCACCGTCGAGGCGCCCTGTCTCGTCCCACCCGGCGACGTCTGGGTCATGGGGGACAACCGCAACGACTCCAAGGACAGCCGCTATTTCGGACCCATCGAGCAGAGGACCATCGTGGGTCGGGCCTTCGTCGTGGTGTGGCCGCTGGATCGGATCGCCTGGCTCTAGGGAGTCACCGGATCCTGTCGAGCGCCGATGTCATGCGATCGACGTGATCGCTGAAGACGCCATCGATCCCAGCATCGAGCAGGCCGTCGAGAACCCGATCGAACTGGGCGTCCCAGCCGAACGCCAGCATGTCGAACCGGTGGACCAGCGCGATCTGGCCACCGGTCCATTCGCTGTGATGAAGGTTGATGACCTCGACGCCCATCGCCGCCGACGCCGCGACATGACGCTCGAAGCTCCCGTCGAAGCGGGTCACCCGGGTCGACTCCACGAGGTGGATCGCAGCCGAGAGTTCGCGCCATGAGGTGACGAGCTCCCGATCGGGGTGGCACATCCACAGACGATGCTCCGCACCGACGTCACGGGCACAGGCGACGACCTCGGCGGCCGCAGCCGGATCCTTGATGTCGAGGGAGAGATCGACGTCGGTGCCGATGACCGAGAACAGTTCGGCGAGGGGGGGGATGTGCTCGGGGAGATCGGTGCGGAGGGTCTCCGAGATCGGTCGACGGCGGAGACGACCACCGACGACACCGTCGTGATCGAGCACGGCGACACCGTCCGAGGTGATCCAGACGTCGCTCTCGAGCCCAGCGGCACCGAGACGCAGCGCCAGCCGGAACGACTCCATCGTGTTGTCCGGCGCCAGAGATCTGGCCCCCCGATGGGCGAATCCGATGGGAGGACGGGCGGAGGGCAGTCGGGTCACCGGGGAAGCATTGCGCACCCATCCACACTGCGGCGAACCCCATGCGGCGGACGCATCGGGCGCGCCCGCCGACAGGGCGACGGGGGATCGGACGGATAGCATCTCGGCATGTTCAATGTCGGAGGTGGAGAGATCATCGTCATCCTCCTGCTCGCCCTCCTCGTCCTCGGCCCGGACAAGCTGCCGTCCACGGCCAAGAAGGTCGGCCGCTTCCTCCACGAGATCCGTCGGATGACCTCCGGCTTCGAACAGGAGGTCAGGAAGGCGATGGACATCGACAGCCTCGGCCTCGGCAGCAGCGGCATCTCCACGGCCGACGACGCCATCCATCGCACCACCACGGGCCCCGAACTCGTCGGTCCCGCCCCGACGGGCAGCCCGGCGGTCGCCGCTCCTTCGTCAGCGGAGCCCACTCCCACCTCGACCCCGGCGGCGAAGCGGGCCTTCGTCGCTGATCTGTCCGAGCCGCGCACCCCGCGCCCCGACGAGCCCTCCGCATGACCGTGAGCGACACCGAGGCCCCGCCCACCCTCGGTGGTCACATGACCATCTGGGAGCACATCGGCGAGCTGCGCACGAGGCTCCTGCGGGTGATCATCGCCGTCGTGGTCGGAGCGGTCGCCGGGTGGTTCCTGTACCCGTACGTCCTGAACTTCCTGCAGCATCCGTTCTGCCAGGTGCAGCCGACCTGCCAGTTCATCGCCACCGAGCCGCTCCAGGCCTTCGGTCTGCGCATCAAGATGAGCGCCTACATCGGTATCGCAGTGGCCATGCCGGTGATCCTCTGGCAGGTGTGGCGCTTCGTGACACCCGGCCTCTACGCACATGAGAAGAAGTACGCCATCCCGTTCATGGTGAGCGCACTCACACTGTTCGCGATGGGAGCCTCGGTCGCCTACTTCTCCCTCAACCCGACCCTCGAGTTCCTCACCAGCATCGGCGGATCGGACATCACGCCCTTCTACACGGCCGAGAGCTACGTCACGCTGATCGTCTGGATGATGCTGGCCTTCGGCGTGGGGTTCGAGTTCCCGGTGATCCTCGTCGCACTGCAGCTCACCAACGTGCTCACGCCGCGACGGCTGATGCAGTGGTGGCGCATGGCCATCGTGCTCATCGCGATCATCGCGGCGGTCATCACTCCGAGTGGCGATCCGATCTCGATGATCGCCCTCGCCGTTCCGATGCTCGTGCTGTACTTCCTCTCCGCCGGGGTCGGCGCCATCCTGCTCGCCCTGCGTCGCCGACGCCGGCGTCGCTCCGCTGCTGCGGCGTGAGGATCCGGCACCGTGTCCTGACATGGCGCCCTAGCCTCATCGTGTGAGCAGCGAGCCCCGATCCTTCGAACTCGACGATTTCCAGCGGGAGGCGATCGCGTCGGTCGACCGGGGACGCTCGGTGCTGGTGAGCGCTCCGACCGGATCGGGCAAGACGATCGTCGCCGAGCATGCCGTCGAGGTGGCGCTCGCCTCGTCGACCCGGGCGTTCTACACCACCCCGATCAAGGCGCTCTCCAACCAGAAGTTCCACGACCTCGTGGAGATCCACGGCGCCGGCAGGGTCGGTCTCCTCACCGGCGACACCTCGATCAACGGCGATGCGCCGGTCGTGGTGATGACCACCGAGGTGCTCCGCAACATGATCCACACCCGATCGAGCGGACTCCACGGTCTCAGCTGGGTGGTCCTCGACGAGGTGCACTACCTGCAGGACGCCTACCGGGGTTCCGTGTGGGAGGAGATCATCATCCATCTGCCGCGATCGGTGCGACTGGTGTGTCTGTCGGCCACGGTGTCCAACGCGCCGGAGCTGGCGGCCTGGATCGAGGCGGTGCGCGGTCCCACCGATGTCGTCGTGGAGACCCGACGACCCGTCACCCTCGACAACTGGTTCCTCGCCGATGATCGCCAGACCGGTGAGCTCGTCATGATCGAGACCCTCATCGACGGCGAGCCGAATCCCGATGGGCATCGCTTCGACAGCGACCAGCGCGATGTACCGCGCAACACCCGTGGCGGCCGTCCGCAACGACGCTGGGCGACCCCGGGCCGCACCGGGGTGATCGAGCTGCTCGCCGCCCGAGACATGCTCCCGGCTCTCTATTTCATCTTCAGCCGGGCGGCATGCGATGACGCCGTCCGGTCCTGCATGCGGATGGGGCTCTCGTTCACCACACCCGAGGAGCGCGACCGCATCCGCGAGATCGCCGAGCACCATGTCGCCAACCTCACCGACGAGGACCTGCGGGTCCTCGAGTACGACCACTGGCTGGCCGCCCTCGAGTCCGGGGTGGCGGCGCACCATGCCGGCATGGTCCCTCCCTTCAAGGAGGCGGTCGAGAAATGCTTCATCGCCGGGCTGGTCAGGGTGGTGTTCGCCACCGAGACCCTCGCACTCGGGATCAACATGCCCGCCCGCTCCGTGGTGATCGAGAAACTCACCAAATACACCGGCGACGGACACGATTTCCTCACTGCGGCCCAGTTCACGCAGTTGACCGGTCGGGCAGGGCGGCGCGGCATCGATGATCACGGCCATGCGATCGTCCTGTGGTCGCCATTCGTGTCGTTCCAGGACTCGGCGAGGCTCGTCGCCAGTCGCAGCTTCCGACTCACGAGTTCCTTCCGACCCACGTACAACATCGCCGCCAATCTCGTGCGCCGCTACTCCGCAGAGGAGGCCCACCGATTGCTGTCGATGAGCTTCGCCCAGTACCAGGCCGACGCCGACATCGTCCGACTCGAAGCGCACCTCACCGCCCGCCGCGAGACCCTCGACGCGCTGAGGGACGAGTCCCGATGCGAGCGGGGCGATGTCATCGAGTACCGCAGACTGCTCGACCGGGGTCGCGGCATGAAGGGTGGCGGGGGAGCGGGATCCTCCTCCGACGGCAGCATCGAGCAGGCGCTGCGGCGGGTGAAGCCCGGCGATGTGCTCGTGGTCGATCATCTCGAGGAGCATGTGGCGGTGCTCTCCGTCTCGCAGCGACGAGGTGGAGGAACCCGGCTCCGGGCCATCACCGCGCGTCGACGGCTCCTCACGATCGGGTCCGCCGATCTCGCTGAAGCGCCCGACATCGTGGGCTCCATCCCCCTTCCCGTCCCGTACGCCCCGTCGAAGACCTCGTTCCAGAAGCAGGTCGTGGCCGGCCTCAGCCGGGTGAGTTCGGGACGACCCCGGAAGCGCAGCGCCGATGGCGGCACCCGTGCCCCCAACGGGATCGACACCCACCCCGTCCACAGCTGCCCACAGCGTGATGCCCATCTGCGGGCCCTGCGTCGGGCCACCAGGATCGCCGATGAGCTGCGCACCACCGAGGACCGCATCAGGAACCGGGCCGATTCCCTCGCCGAGGTCTTCGATCGTGTGCTGCAGGTCCTCGAGGAATGGGGTCATCTCGACGGATGGGCACTGAGCGAGAAGGGCGAGCAACTGGTCCGGATCTTCCACGAGTGCGATCTGCTCATCGCCGAAGCGCTCGTGGCAGGGCTCTTCGATGACGTGGACGCCCCGACCGTGGCGGGCCTCGCCTCGAGCTTCATCTACGAGCATCGGAACTCGGCACCGGAGATCGGCCGGTGGTTCCCGAGCCGGGACGTGGCCGCCCGCGCCGACGAGATCACGGATCTCGCGACCGCCATCAACGGCACCGAGCGCAGGCTCGGCCTGCCCACCACCCGCCAACCGGACGCCACGTTCTTCCCCCTGGCCCATGCCTGGTCGAGCGGAGAGTCGTTCGATCGCATCCTCGACGACGACGATCTCTCCGGTGGCGACTTCGTGCGCACCATCAAGCAGCTCATCGATCTCCTCCGACAGATGGGCGATGCCGCCCCCGTCGATGCCACAGCGGCAGCCGCTCGGATCGCCGCTGACTCGCTCTTCCGCGGAGTGGTCTCGGCCTCTGCTCCGGCCACGATCGGCGCTTCCTCAGCGGACGACATCGTCGCCGATCCGTCGGACCCGTTCGGCGGCGAGCACTCCGTGTCCATGGCTGAGGGGGGCAGCTGGGGAGACCTCGGATCATGATCCGACCGGGAGATCCCTACGGCGAACGGGCGGACCCCCCGAGCGATGCCGTCGAGGTCAGCTCCGATGCCGAGGCCAGCCGAGCACTGGCGATCGCCCGTCGGGAGGGTCAGCCGCTGCCGACCCTGCTTCTGCGAGGCGGCGATCTCCATCGCACACTCGGCGGTGGCGCTGCGGTGCGAGCCGACGCCACCGCGGCATCACCGCTGCGGCTGCGGGTCCCCGTCGATCTCGGCGTGCTGCTGACCGACGATGAGGAATGGCTGTTCGTGGCGCACACGGTGCTCCGCTCACCACTGTGGTCGGGGCCGTTCGTGGTGGCGATGAACGCCCAGTGGTGCGGCCCCCTCGACCTCGGCCCGCGTTCGCACCCCGCTGACGGTCTCCTCGACATCACCGAGGGGAGCCTCCCGCTGCGTCAGCGCCTGGTCGCCCGGAACAGGGCCCGTTCGGGCACCCATCTCCCGCATCCCCAGCTCCGGACCCGGCGCAGCCCGGAGCACACGGTGGCGCTCGAACGCCCGGTGTCGGCCTTCATCGACGGACGCAGGCGACTCTCCCTCGCCACGGCGACCCTCAGCGTGGAACCCGCCGCCTTCATCGCCCATCTCTGATCCGGGCCCTTCTGTTCCGTCCAGGTACCCGGCTGCTGCCGGTCCGGCGGAATCGGAGCTGCCGCCGCCCGCTGGTCGGAGTGACCGGTAGCGTTCGGACATGGACGCCCCGACCCTCAAGGACGCGATGTGTGCGCACATCGACTCGATCAGTGCGGAGCTCATCGAGATCTCACATGATCTCCATGCGCACCCCGAGGAGAAGTTCGAGGAGCATCATGCCCACGATCGTCTATGCGATCTGATCGAGCAGACGGGGCTCACCGTCGAGCGCCATGCGTTCGATCTGCCGACCGCCTTCCGGGCCCGGATCGGTTCCACCGGTCCCGATATCGCCGTGCTGCTGGAGTACGACGCCCTCCCGGGACTCGGTCATGCGTGCGGCCACAACATCATCGCCGCAGCGGGTCTCGGTGCCGGACTGGCTGCGGCCGCATTCGCGCCCACGGCCGGTGGACGGGTCACGATGCTCGGATCCCCCGCAGAGGAGGGTGGGGGAGGCAAGGTGTTCATGATCGACCGGGGCGCCCTCGAAGGTGTCGATGCGGCGATGATGATCCATCCTGCCGATGCGGATCTCACCACGATGAACGCCATCGCCTACCACGGGCTCGACGCCGTCTACACCGGCGAGGCGGCGCATGCGGCGGCCCACCCGTGGCAGGGCAGGAACGCGCTCGACGCCGCCGTGCTCGGGTACATGAACATCGCCGCGCTCCGTCAGCACATCGCACCCACCGAGCGGATCCACGGGATCTTCACCGATGGTGGGGAGCGCCCGAACATCGTGCCGGCACGCGCGGCGATGAACTGGTACGTGCGAGCTGCCGATGTCGCCTCGCTCGAACGGCTCAAGCCCCGTGTGGTGGCCGCACTGGAGGCCGGTGCGGCGGCGGCGGGATGCACGGTGGAGATCACCTGGCGAGACCCCGTCTATGCCGATCTCGTCGACAGCGACCCGATGACCCGCCTCTATGTCGACAACGCCCGCCGTCTCGGCCGCTCCGTGGTCCCCCCGGACGGCGACAACGCCGTGATCGGCTCCACCGACATGGGCAACGTGAGCCATGTCGTCCCGAGCATCCATCCGATGATCGCTGTGGCCCCAACCGGGATCGGCATCCACACCCCGGAGTTCGAACGCCATGCAGGGTCCGCAGCCGGTGATCTCGCCGTGATCGATGGAGCGAAGGCCATGGCGATGACCATCGCGGATCTCTGGGCCACCGAGGGTGCGCTCGACGAGGCGGTGGAGGCCTTCCGGGCCCGCTGACACGCGGCTCCTCCCCGGCCGCAGCCCGGCCGCAGCCCTGCCCGGCTCGTCCATCTCCGAGCTCCGGGCGACTATCCGCGAGGTTCGATCATCATGCCCGTACGCTCGCACCTCGTGAGTGTGTACGTGGCTGAGGAGTTCAACGCCGAAGAGGCCGACATCCTCCGGAGGTATTTCACCAACCTCTACGGGCCGGTGTTCGCCCTCGTGAACCTGCCCGAGGTCGTGAAGGGTGCCCTGTTCGCCCGCTACTCCCGCTCCTCCAAGAGCCTCAGGCGCCTCTTCCTCGATGAATTCGTCGGAGAACTCGACATCTCCGGCGACGCCGGGATCGACGCCACCATCGGTCTGCGCCGCGCTGAGGAGCTCTACGACAAGGTCTTCTTCGAGTACGGCGACGATTCGGTCGCCCAGCTCGGTGGTGTCCATCTCGCCTGTGAGCAGGCGTCGAACGTGCTGACGAAGGTCCTCGAGTGGGGCCGTCTCATGGCGTACCTCGAGCAGTCGACCCGCTACATCGCCTACGACGCCCGCATCGGCGGTCGGTACCGCTTCCATCGCCCGCCCGAGGTGCTCCAGTCCGCCCTCGGCACCCGCTACGTCGGCGATATGGACCGCATGTTCGACACCTATGCCGAGCTCCTGCCCATCGTCGTCGATCACTTCCGGGAGACCATCCCCAAGGATCCCGGTGACAGCGATTTCGTCTATCGCCAGGCCATCCGGGCGAAGGCCTTCGACTCCATCCGTGGACTGCTCCCCGCAGCGTCGCTTTCCAATGTCGGCATCTACGGCACCGGGCAGGGGTACGAGCAACTGCTCCTGCGCATGCGTTCACATCCGCTCCCCGAAGCACGCTCGTACGCCGACCTCATGCTCTCCGAACTGCGCAAGGTCATCCCCTCGTTCCTCAAGCGGGTCGATCTGGAACAGCGCGGTGTGGCCTGGAGCGGCTACTTCGAGGACAGTCGCAACGCCATGGAGGATCTCGCCGGCCGTCTCTTCCCGGCGGGCACCCCCATCGATCCGGCGCCGGTCGTCACGCTCGTGGACTTCGACCCCGATGCCGAGGTGAAGCTGGTCGCCAGTGCGCTCTATCCGCATCTCGCCCTGCCCGAAGTGCAGATCGAGGAGCAGGTGAGACGGATGACCACCGAGGAGCGTCTCGCCGTCCTGCGGGCCTACGAGGGCGACCGGGCCAATCGCCGGCACAAGCCCGGACGCGCCCTCGAGCGGCCCGGGTATCGGTTCGATGTGCTCGCCGATTACGGCGCCTTCCGCGATCTCCAGCGCCACCGCATGCTCACCATCGACTGGCAGCGACTCTCACCGATCCACGGGTACACCCGGCCCGAGGCGGTGGACGAAGCCGGTGTGGGTGCCCGCTTCGACGACGCCATGGCCCGCTCGGCGTCGCTGCACGATGCGATGCTCGCTGATTTCCCGGCCCAGGCCTCCTATGCCGTGTCGCTCGCGTACCGGGTACGGTTCTCGATGGACATGAACGCCCGTGAGGCCATGCATCTCATCGAGCTCCGCACCACGCCCCAGGGGCACCCGGCCTATCGCATCGTCGGTCAGGAGATGCACCGACTCATCGCCGAGCAGGCAGGACACACGGCCATCGCCGAGATGATGCGGTTCGTGGATCACAGCTCCGAGCCCGAGCTCGAGCGGCTGCAGGCAGAACGGCGGGCGGAGAGCCGCCGACTCGGCTCCTGAAGTTCGCGCGACCATACGCGCGAACTCACCCGGGAGGCGGTAGAAAGCACTCCCTCATCCGTGCCTATGATCCGCCCACGACATCGGCACTGCGATGTTCGACCGAACTCGTACCACCCGCAAGGAACCCATGGCTGACAAACCGACCGACGACGAGGACTTCGACGGAGAGATCGAAGGTGACATCGAGGTCGAGGTCGAGATCGATCTCGACCTCGATGGCGATGACGACGTGCTCGAGGAGGGCCTCGACGACGTGCTCGTCGACGATGCCCTCGAGGGCGATGCCATCGACGACGACGCCGAGGACGAGGATCCGACCCTCCCGGCCCGTCCGAAGCGAGAGGACGAGGACGACGACGAGGACGAGGTCGACCCCGATGACGTCGAGGCCGATCTCGACGCCATCCTCAAGGACCGCATCGCCGCCGCGGACGACGAGGATGATGAGGACGAGGACGTCGTCCCCGAGACCCGCTCCGCCACCGATGTCGCCGAGGGAGTCACTCCCAAGAAGGCCAACGAGTTCACCTGCACCGGCTGCTTCCTGCTGGTGAACCGCGGACAGTTCGGGCCCGATGGGGCGATGCAGTGCCCGGTCGGCGAAGCTGTGTGCCCGGCGATCGAACAGCTCGAGGCGGCCCCGACCGCATCGACGAAATCGCCCGCTACGAAGACAGCAGCGAAGACAGCAACGAAGGCTGCTGCCAAGAAGGCTCCTGCGAAGAAGGCAGCACCGGCGAAGACCCCGGCCAGGAAGACCGCCCCGAGGAAGAAGGCCTGAGATGACTGGCGAGCACGAACAGGAGCAGACCGATCCCATCGAGTCACTCCTCGATCTGCTCGTGTATGCGCCACTCGGGTTGGTCACCCAGCTCGATGAACTCCTCCCCGGGCTCGTCGAGCGGGGTCGCTCCCAGGCCGTGATGGCCCGCACCATCGGCGAGTTCGCCGTGCGGGCCGGTTCCCAGAAGCTCCAGGGCACCGCCGGCGACGCCCAGAAGCAGCTCGAGACCGTGCTGCGGTCCCTGCTCGAGCTCGCCGGCTCCCGGCTCGGTGGAGGCGCAGCGGCGTCGTCGCCAGCCTCGAAGGACGCATCCGTCGGCGACACCGCACCGAGCGAGTCCGAACCCGCTGCTGCTCCTGTCGCCACCGGGCTTCCCATCGCCGACTACGACGACCTCAGAGCGGCCGAGATCGTCCCGATGCTGGCCGCGCTCGATCCCGCCCAGCGGGCTGCGATCGCCGTTCACGAATCCGCGAACCGCAGTCGACGCACGATCCTCAACAGGATCGAGCAGCTCGGAGCCGATCCGCGTCCATGACGAACTGCAGCGCCCGACCGGCGAGCTCCGCCGATGTCGAGGACCTCTCCATGCTCGCCCGGGCCTGCATCGAGGACCTCAGGGGCCAGCGCGGGGGAGCGGTGTGGTCGGTCACCGATGCGAGGGTCGAACCGATCGAGGACACCTTCGGCGATGATCTCTCATCAGCGGAGGCCGTCGTGCTGTGCGGGGTGATCGACGAGGTACCGGTCGGGTACGCCGTCGCCAAGCTCCGCCCCACCACGGACGGTCGGCGCCTCGTGCGGGTCACCGACCTCTTCACCCTCCCCGAGGCCCGTCATGTGGGCGTCGGTGAGGCCATGATGGACGCCTGCGTCGCCTGGGCACGCGAGCAGGGGGCGATCGCCATCGATGCTGCGGTGCTGCCCGGCACCCGCGATGCCAAGAACTTCTTCGAGGGGTTCGGGCTCACCGCCAGGGCACTGACGGTGAGCCTCTCCCTCTGAACGACCGGTGGGTCAGCGACCCTTCCACTGGGGAGCACGCTTCTCGATGAACGCGGTGAGGCCCTCACCGGTGTCCTCCGAGGCGAGGACCCGTCCGAAGGCCTCTCCCGTGATCCGCTGCAATGTGGCCTCGTCCTCCCAATCGGCGGCGACGATGAGCGCACGGCTCTCCCACACGGCGAGCGGGGCGTTGGCGGCGATCTTCTCGGCGAGTTCCATCGCAGCGGCGAGGGCCTGACCGGGCTCCACCACGCTGTTGACGAGACCGAGACCGAGGGCCCGCTCCGCCGAGAGCGGCTCACCGGTGAGCGCCACCTCGAGTGCAACGTTCTTGCCGATGAGCTTCGGAAGACGGTAGAGACCGCCGGCCGCAGCCACGAGGTTGCGCTTCACCTCGGCGAGTCCGAACGCCGCCTGACTCGAGGCGACGATCATGTCGCAGGCGAGGGCGATCTCGCAGCCACCGGCGGTGGCCAGTCCGTCGATCGCGGCGATGACCGGCTTGCGGCGCTGATAGGTGGTGAACCCACCGAAGCCGCCCTTCGCCGTGGCGAGCTCCCCGGCGCGGCCGGAGTTGATCGCCTTGAGATCGGCGCCGGCGCAGAACACCGGACCGTTGGCGGCGAGGACGCCGACCCAGACCTCCGGGTCGGCCTCCATCCGGTCGAGTGCGGCTTCCATCGCCTGCGCCACCTCGCCGTTGATGGCGTTGCGTGCTTCGGGACGGTTCAGTGTGAGAACGGCCACATGGCCTTTGACTTCGTATTCAACCATTCCGAAACCTTAGCCATCGCGGGTCGGACAGCTGACTCCCACTGCGGCGTGCGGTCCGTCTGCGACAGCGACTGGTACCGTGCGCCGATGTCCACCGGACGCTTCGCAATCTGTGATCTCGACGGAACCCTCATCGATTCCGACGCGGCGCTCGTCGAGGCGTTCATCACCCTCGGTGTCCCGCGATCCTCGATCAGTTTCGGCCATGTGATCGCCGAGGAGTGCGAGCGTCTGGGCATCTCGCTCGATGCGTACATCGACGCCTACGACACCGCAGCGGCGCAGCCGTTCCCGGGCGTTGTCGAACTCATCGAGTCCCTCGACCGGTGGGCGATCTGCTCGAACAAGCATGTCGTGTCCGGTCGGGCGGAACTCGAGCGGCTCGGTTGGACCCCGCGTCGCTCCATGTTCGCAGACGCCTTCGACGGCCCCAAGCGCCTCGGACCGATGCTCGAGGAGCTCTCGCTGCAGCCCTCAGACGCAGTGTTCCTCGGCGACACCGACCATGACCGGGCATGCGCGAGCGAGGCCGGCGTGACCTTCGCTCTGGCCGGATGGAACCCCCGGGCCGTGCCGCGCACCGGCGACATCGTGCTCGAACGACCGCAGGACCTCCTCGAGATCCTGGGTCGCTGAGGCAGCTGTCAGGACGCGGGTTCCTGCTCCGTCGTCTCCGACGCATCATCCGGATCGGCGGACTCGATGACGGCGACCGTCTCGGATTCCACGACGGCCGTCTCGGTGATGGTGGTCTCGGTGCCGTCGGCCTCGATGATCGTGGTCTCGGTGACCTCGATCTCGGTGACGTCGACGACGATCACATCGGCGTCCGCAGTGATGACCTCAGTGGTCTCGATGATCTCGACATCGGTGACATCCACGACGACGGTGGTCTCACCATCGGTGACGATGTCGATGGTCTCGATGATCTCGACATCGACCTCCTCGACGACCACAGCATCGACGACAGGCTCGTCAGCAGCTGCTGGGGCGGGGGAGTCCGTGGCGCTCTGCTGTGGGGACGGGGCGACCGGAGGCTTCGGCGGGAGCGGCTTCGGGGCGCCGGCACCGGCACCGGCTCGGGTCCGACCACGGCCACCCTTCGACGGTGCAGTGGCCTCGATGCCGAACAGGGCGGCGATGGTGGGGATGCGGGACGAGAGCTTGGTGACTGCGGCGACGAGGGCCTCGCCCGGTTCGGCGGGGATCCCCAGCGGCGTGACCTGCGAGCGGACCGGTGAGTACGCCAGGGCATCGAGCACCGTAGCGTAGCGATCGGGGGCGGTCTCGGCGGTGAGCGACGCCGATGCTGCTGCAGCCAGCGCCGCGCCGAGTTCGGCCGGGAACGGGGAGCCGGCCTTCGGCGGACGCGAGCTCACCCGCAGTGCACGGACGGTGCGACCGGCGGCGAGGGTCTCGCGGACCTCCTCGATCCAGGCGGTGTGTTCCGCCTCCACACGGTCGGAGAGCGCCGTGCGCAGTGCCGCCGCGAGTTCGCGGGTCTCCTCATCACGAGCAGCGTCGTCGGCAGCGACCACGACGGAACGGAGATCACGGAGATCGATCTCAGCGGCACCGGCGAGTGCGGCCTCGGCCTTGTCGCGCCACTCGGCAACCCGAAGGGCCGGCATGAGCTGCTCGGCGAGGGAGAGCAGGGGAGCGGGGCTGATCTCGGGGCGACCCTCCGCCCGGTTGGCCTCGTTCTGCTTGTCGACCGCCGTGCGCACGGCGGGGATGCCCCCACGCAGCAGTTGCTCGGCGATCGGCTTCTGCTCCTCGGGCAGACCGGCGAGCACCGCATCGCGATGGGTCCGCTCGGCACGGAGACGCTTCGGCTTCGGCTTCGGCTCGGGCGCCGGACGCTCGGCGCGCGGCGGTCGGGGCTTGCGCTCGCGACGCTCGGCGCCCGCGGTTTCGCCCTCGGGACGCGGTCGACGCTCACGGGGCGGACGTGCTCCACCATCGCGACCGGCACCGTCGCGTCGGGGACGATCGCCATCGCCGTCGCGTCGGGGGCCGCGATCGCCGCGACCCTCACGCTTCTGCTTGGGGGCGAGCGTGGTGGTGACGAGCTGGTCGTCGTCCTTGCGGGGTGTGCCGACCACCTCGATACGTTCGGGTTCCTTCCGGGCGCCCTTCGGAGGGAGCACGGACAGGATGACGATGCCGTCGAGCATGAAATCGGCGTCGGCACGCACGACGTCGCCGGCCTTCGCCCCGTCGAAGAGGAGCGAGCCGTCGAGGTCGCCCTTCGGGAGCTTGGCGCCGGCTGCACGCCAGGTCCAGGATCCATCGGGGCGTGAGCTGGTGAGTTCGATTTCGATGCGACGAGACATAGGCGTGCAACGCTAATCGCCGCACGGGGTCGGGGCGAACGCACCCTCTGCACGGACTGCGACTGGTACGTTCGCCCGACATGCGGCGCCGGATCCAGCACCCGATGCCCGGATCCCACCGTCGCAGTCTCGATCACGGAGGCCGACGAGGAACATGAGCAGACCCACCGCAGCCGACTTCGGTCAGCGCCCCTATGAGCCGCCGCCCGATGCCACCGAGATCCTGCTCGTGCGCCACGGCCAGTCCGCGTCGTATCTGGATGGACAGCCCTTCGCGCTCGTCGACGGACAGGGGGATCCGCCGCTGTCGGACCACGGTCACGCACAGGCCCGGCTTGTCGCCCGTCGACTCGGTCCGGTCCCCATCGATGCCATCTACGTCACCACGTTGCAGCGCACCAGCCAGACGATCGATCCACTGGCCACCTCGATCGGCATCACTCCGATCGTCGAACCGGATCTGCGAGAGGTGCACCTCGGGGAGTGGGAGGGAGGCCTCTATCGCCGGATGGCAGCGGAGCGGCATCCGGCATTCGCCGAGATGAACGCCACCCAGGACTGGGGCGCGGTGCCCGGCGCAGAGAGCTCCGAGCAGCTCCGCACACGCGTTCGACGGGCGATCGAACGGATCCACGGGGCCCATGGTGGCCAGCGCGTCGTGGTCGTGAGCCATGGGGGAGCGATCGGCGCCATCCTCGCCGAGGCGACCGGCGCCCGGTCCCTGGCGTTCGCCTCGGCCGACAACGCGTCGATCAGTCAGTTGATCATCCACGGTGACCGATGGATCGTCCGCCGGTTCAACGACACGAACCATCTCGATCCGGCGTTCACCGGCGGGGCAGAGGCGCCGACCTGACCGGCCGGGCCGGATGGTCGGTTCGGGATCCGTCCGATCCGTCCGCACCTCGGGTGCCGATAATCCTCGTTATGTAAAGTGATGAACCCACACCGGGGCGGGCATCGACCAGGAGCTCAGGACACGGTTCGGGGTTCGATCCAGCACTCGGCCACCGGTTCTGCATTGGTGCGCAACCAGTCGAACGCCTCGGCGACATCCTCCGGTTCCGATGAACGCTCGAGATCCCTGGCGACGTCCTCGAGCGCGGCCTGCAGGCAGTACAGCCGACTCTGGAACTCCTCGAGCTGCTCGCGCGAGATGATCAGGTCGTCATCGCCGAGCCCGTGGGCCGCCGCCAGCTTGCGGGCCATGTAGGCCTGCTGTCGGCAACCGGATCGACAGAACCTCCGTGGCCGACCGACACCGCCCTCGGCCGCCAGCGCACGACCACACCAGGCGCACCGCCGGGCACGTGGATCATCGACCGTTCGATGCTCCGTTGGTCCTGACCGCTCCGGTGGCTCTCCACCGCCGCCACCGTCACTCCCCTGTGGTTTCGTCACGTGACGATACTAGGGCGATGAGCGACTCGGCCCGTCGATGGCGCCCGGTCCGCCCCGACCCGGAGGGGCCGACACACGCCCGGTGCGCGTGCCGGCACCGACCGCCTTGGCCTCAGCCGGTGAAGCTCGGTGTCTGCACCGCGCCGGGGTCCCCCACCACGGACGGATCCTCGATGGTCGGCCCGGTGGCGGGCACGAACAGGTGCGTCGGCAGCGCTCGCTGCTCGATCCCCCAGATGCCCTGATAGGTGGCGAAGAGATCAGCGGCGCCCGAGCTGTACGGCGAGGCCATCGCCCCGGCATCGAGCCCGGAATCGATCACCCACGAGGCGAGCGAGGAGGCAGGATCTCCCCCGCCGAGGATCCAACCGCTGTCGAGAGAGTCGGTCGCCCGCAGGGCCTGGATCACCAGTGCCGTCGAGTTGGGGTCGGACGGGTCACCGATGTACTGGCCGAATCCGCCCGGTGCTGGCGTCGCCGCCGACTGCAGACGGTGCAACCATGCGAGGCCCGACAGGATCGCGGGGTCGTCGACACTGCCGATGGCGGCGAGGGCCTGCAGCGCGAACGAGGTGCTGGCGGCGTCCGCCCGTGTGTAGGCAGCAGAGCTCACCGGCTCACAGGGCTCGAGCACCCCGGGAGAGAGTTCCGAGCGATGACCCTGCCAGCCGCCGGCCTGCTCCGCGGGTGCATCACACTGCTGGGCACGCAACCAGGTCACTGCCATGGCGGGCACAGGGACTCCAGCAGCGGTGAGTGCGATGATCGCCAGCGACTGGTTGGTGACGGGCGTGTAGTCATCCACGACACCGAAGAGGCCGTCCTCGGCGACGCCGAGCCGGTCCTGCAGCAGGCTCACGAGATCGAGCGAACCGGCGCCGAAGGAGCGCGGGTCGTGCCCGGTGAACGTCGCCAGCAGGATCAGCCAGCTGAGATGACCCGCCTGATCGGAGGTGCCGTCGGTGACGTACGTGTCGGCGTTGGCCTCGACATAGCCGACCGCCCGGTCGAGCGCCTCGGGCTGATCAGCGGTGGCCAGAAGTGACAGCGCCACGTTCACCGTCCAGTCCACCGAGGGTTCGGTGCCATAGGGATCGATCACCGAGCCATCGACACCGACCTGCGACGCGAGCCACGAGGCGGTGGAGGTGGCGGCGGTCGCAGACGTGACCCCGGTGCTCGGGATCAACGAGATGAGCATGGCGACGACACCGGCGATGACGGCTCGGGAACGCCAGCGGTGTCGCTGGCGTGTGGCATCGGTTCGGATGGCGCTGGACACTGCGGACATGGATCCTCGGCTTCCCCGCATCGGTGACACCGACCGAACGCTGCAACGCCGGAACGTGGTCCCGGGGCGACATCTTCTCGGACTCGGCATCACGTTCCACGGTGATGGTGGTTGAGTCTGAGCGACAGGTTCGGTGATCCGACTCGCCAGCAGCCCCGGCCGGGTCTCCCCGTCCACAGCCTCTGACACACGGTTGCGGGACAGCGCCGGATTCGCACCGGACTTCCCCTCACCTGACGCCTCTGATTGCAATGAGCAGTGAATCATGCGTCGCCCCGAAGCACAAGCACCGCCTCGTAGACTCCTCGCACACGCCCCGATCGGAAGGATGCGGACACCATGCCCGAACTCATGCAGGAACCGGACTCAGCACTCGTGGCAGGGCGGAGCAAGCCCATCCCCTACGACTTCCCCGAGTTCGCCGATGTCGAGGCCGAGCGCCTGCATCGTAAGCAGCGCCTCGCTGCGGCGTTCCGTCTGTTCGGCCGGTTCGGATTCGGCGAGGGGGTCGCCGGGCACATCACGGTGCGCGATCCGGAGTTCCCCGATCGGTTCTGGCTGAACCCGTTCGGCGTCGACTTCCGCCTCATCCGCACCTCCGATCTCGTGTGCGTCGACCATGACGGCACCATCGTCGTCGGCGACTACGCCATCAACCAGGCAGCCTTCGCCATCCACTCGCAGGTGCATGCCGCCCGCCCCGACGTGGTCGCCGCCGCCCATACCCATTCGGTCAACGGGAAGGCCTTCTCCTCACTCGGACGACTCCTCGATCCGATCACCCAGGACGCCTGCGCGTTCTACGACGACCACGTCCTGTTCGATGACTTCACCGGGGTGGTGCTCGACACCTCCGAGGGTCGTCGGATCGCCGAGGGTCTCGGCGACCGGAAGGCCGCCATCCTCCGCAACCACGGACTGCTCACCGTGGGTCACAGCGTCGACGAAGCCGCATGGTGGTTCATCACCATGGAGCGCACCTGTCAGGCCCAGCTGCTGGCCATGGCCGCGGGCGATCCGATCCTCATCGATCCCGAGGCGGCCCGGCTCACCCACTCCCAGGTCGGGAGCCACTTCGCCGGCTGGTTCTCGTTCCAGCCGCTGCACAGTGTGATCCTGCGCGACGAACCGGACCTTCTGGACTAGGTTCGCCCCACAACTGAAGCCAAGCATCATCTGCGGGAGAGTCCGGCCCGCGTCGGCGCCGAAGGAGCAACCCCCCGGGAAACTCTCAGGCACCAGTACCGCAGATGTAGGCGACTCTGGAGAGCAGATCCCCCACCTGTGGCGGATCTCACCGACGGGGAAAATCGATGCTCTGCGGTGGCCGCATCGGGACGGGTTCCCGGGGATGCCCCCACCGGGCGTGGATGAAACTCTCAGGTCCAACGACAGATCGGGGTCCGTATCCGACGCGCAATGCGCACCGGCGAGAGCCGGATCCACGGAGGACCTCGATGACCCCCGACCCCTACTCCCCTGCCCCCGACTCCTTCATCGGCCGCCATATCGGTCCGGCCACGAGTGAGATCGACACGATGCTCGCCGCTGTCGGCTTCCAGTCGGTCGACGAGCTCGTGGACACCGTCGTGCCGCCCAGCATCAGGGAACGAGCCCGACTCGCCCTGCCCGAACCCCGCGACGAGCGGGCGGTGCTCACCGCACTGTCGGAACTCGCCGACCGCAACACCGTGCGCACCTCGATGATCGGGAAGGGGTACTACGGGGCGATCACGCCCCCGGTCCTGCGCCGCAACGTGCTCGAGAACCCGGCGTGGTACACCGCCTACACCCCGTACCAGCCCGAGATCTCCCAGGGGCGGCTCGAGGTGCTCCTCACCTTCCAGACGATGGTGTGCGACCTCACGGGCATGGAG
>CANFHM010000007.1 GCA_947446975.1 Microthrixaceae bacterium | reverse complement strand
GCCACCGTCGACAAGGACGCCGTGCAGCCGTACCCGCTCACGTTCGTCGACTACGCCATCGCCCCGACCTCGAAGCTCGTGGACAAGAACTGCAAGGGGCGCACCGCCTCGCAGGCACTACTGAACACGTGGCTCGGCTACGCCACCGGCGACGGGCAGACCAAGCTCCCCGACGGCAATGTCCCGCTCACCGATGAGCTGCGAGCGACGGCCGCCACCGCCATCGCCGCCGTCGGCTCCGAGACCCCGGCCTGCTACGTGGAGGGCGATCCCATCACCCCGCCGCCGGCCGTCGGATCCGCTCCCACCGCGGGCGGCGGTTCCTCCGGTGTGCGTCCGTCCGTGCAGGCCGTCGCCGCCGCCGGTGACGCCATCGACACCACAGGATCAGCTGCCACCGATGACGTCATCGCCGAGGTGCCGGAGTTCCTCGGCCGCACCGTCTCGAGCAACGTGGCCGCCTTCGGCGGGATGGTGCTGGTGTTCGGGCTCCTCACCATCATGGCCATGGCCACCACCGGTCGGCTCCCGTCGATCGATTCGCTGCGACGACGATTCGGAGGCACCGGACGATGACCATCGACGAACAGGTCTCGGTGGTCGGATCCCTCGAGGTCCTTCCCCGGCATCGTGAGTTCGCCCCGCGGCCCGAGGCGGCGCCGATGCATCGGCCCGGCACACCCTCGGGACGACTCATCGCCCTGTGGGTGGTCGTGCTGGTGATCGTCGTCGCCGTGGTGCTGATCGCCGTGGAGCCCATGTTCCAGCAGCGCGAGCAGGGGCTCCTGCTCGACTCCTACCGATCGAGCATCCAGAAGTCCGCCAACCAGGCCACTGGTCTCGGTGGCGTCGAGACCCCCCGCACCGCGCCCGAGTTCGGCTCCCCGGTCGGCATCCTCGAGATCGGCCCCATGCGTCTCCAGCAGGTGGTGGTCGAGGGCGCCTCGGCGCCGATCATGCAGAACGGTCCCGGCCATGTGCCCGGCACTGCGGCACCCGGTCAGCCCGGCAACAGCGTGATCGTCGGGCGCTCGACGCTCTTCGGTGCTCCCTTCGCCGATCTCGGCACGCTCGCCACCGACGACCTCATCGCCGTCACCACCACCCAGGGACAGGTGGTCTACAAGGTCACCGAGGCGGGCTCCGTGCGTCTCACCACGCCGAAGAGCGGCGGAGGTGCATCGGCCTCCGCGGTGTCCTCGGCGGCATCTGCGGCATCATCCGCCGCGGGCGAGCTGCTCGGGTCCGACAGTGTCCCGATCGACACGCTCTATGGTCCGTCGAGCGATGACCGGCTCACGCTTGTCACCTCCGACAGCGCCTTCCCGTTCAACTCGGCGCAGGCCCGGGTGGTCATCGCCACGCTCCAGGGCAAGCCGTATCCGCCGACCCCGCAGAACGGTCGCACGGCGAGCCAGACCGGGACCTCCAGCGACACCTCCCGCTGGCCCATGGCGCTGCTCGCGGCCCTGTGCCTCGGTGCTGCGATCGTCGGCGCGGTGCTGCTGTACCGCCGCTCCAGCGCACGGGTGGCCTATCTGCTCACCGTGCCGCCGCTGCTGGTGTTCGCCGTGCTCGCCTCGGAGACCCTCAGCCAGCTCCTGCCCGCCTGGTTCTGATCAGCAGCTACCTGATCAGCGGGGTGGTCGGATCAGGCCCTCCTGCACCACGGTGACGGCCAGCTTGCCGTCCGCGGTGAAGACCTCGCCGCGGGCGAAGCCGCGTCCGCCGGAGGCCGATGGCGTGTCCTGCGCGTAGAGCAGCCACTCATCGGCACGGAAGGGGCGATGGAACCACATGGCGTGGTCGAGGCTGGCCATGAACACGTTGTCGACGGGGCCGAGTCCATGCGGCAGCAGTGCCGTGTCGAGCAGGGTCATGTCCGAGGCGTAGGTGAGCGCGCACGCGTGCAGCACGGGATCGTCGGGCAGGGTGCCGGTGGCCTTGAGCCAGATCCGCTGGTAGGGCGGGAGTCCACGCTCGCGATCGGACGGCCCCCAGTCGCAGTTGCGCAGATCGAAGGGGAGATCCAGTTCGAAGCGGTGGTCGCCGTGCTCGGCGGCGACCTCGGCCCAGCGCTCCTTGATGTCGGGCAGCCCTTCGGGTGCCGGGACATCGGGGATGGTGGCCGAATGGTCGAAGCCGTCCTCGGGCACCTGGAACGAGGCCGAGAGGCTGAAGATGGCCCGACCGTTCTGGATGGCGGTGACCCGTCGGGTGGTGAACGACAGGCCGTCGCGGATGCGCTGCACGTCGTAGAGGATGGGGATGCGGGCATCGCCGGGACGCAGGAAGTAGGCGTGCAGCGAATGCACGCGGGTCTCGGCCTCCACGGTGCGAGCGGCGGCCACGAGCGCCTGCCCGGCCACCTGGCCACCGAACACCCGCTGGCGATCGGCATGGGGGCTGCTGCCCCGGAAGATGTTGAGTTCGATCTCCTCGAGATCGAGGAGGTTCAGGAGTGCGTCGACTGCGGCCTGGGTCACCCGACCAATCTCCCACATCGGCGGGCACCCTCGCACCGATCTCCGTCACCGTGCGACTCGGGAAACTAGGGTCCGCTGCATGGCACAGAACTTCCCCGAAGGATTCCGATGGGGCACCGCCACGGCGGCGCATCAGGTCGAGGGCGGCAACTGGAACAACGACTGGTGGATGTGGGAGCACACCGAGGGATCCCCGTGCGAGGAACCCAGCGGCGACGCCGTCGATCAGTGGCATCTCTACGAGCAGGACATCGCGCTGTGTGCCGCGCTCGGCTTCGACAACTACCGGTTCTCGATCGAGTGGTCCCGCATCGAACCCGAGCCCGGACTCTTCTCACGAGCGGCACTCGACCATTACCGCCGGGTCTGCGCCGCCTGTCATGCCCATGGCATCGAACCGGTGGTCACGTTCCATCACTTCACCACCCCGCGCTGGGTGGTGGCCGAGGGCGGCTGGCACACGGCCAGCACCGTCGATCGGTTCCTGCGTTTCAGCGAGGTGGCGGTGGGTGCGCTCGGCGATCTCATCGGCCGGGCCTGCACGATCAACGAGCCCAACATCGTGGCGATGATCGGGTACCAGATGGCGTTCTTCCCTCCCGGTGTGAGCGATCTGGATCAGTACCGGCGGGCCACCGACAACTTCATCGCCGCGCATCAGCGGGTGGTGCCGATCCTGCGCGGCGGTCCCGGCGACTTCCCGGTCGGGCTCACGCTCTCGATGGCAGACCATCAGGCCGTGCCCGCCGATGATCCCGATGCGCTGTCGGCGCTCGACGCGCTGCGCCGCGACATGGAGGACCAGTACCTCGACATCTGCGCCGGCGACGACTTCCTCGGGGTGCAGACCTACAGCCGCACGCGGGTGGGCCCGAAGGGTGTCATCGGCGGCGAGCCCGGCTACGACATCCTCGAGATGGGCTACGAGTACTACCCGGAGGCGCTCGAGGCCTGCATCCGACGGGCCTGGGAGTACACCGGCGGCGCCATCTCGCTGCTGGTCACCGAGAACGGCATCGGCACCCATGACGACGACCAGCGCCGGCGCTACGTGCACACGGCGCTCGAAGGGGTGCTCGCCTGTCTCGCCGACGGCATCGACGTGCGCGGCTACACGTACTGGAGCCTCCTCGACAACTTCGAATGGTGCTTCGGGTACCGCCCGCGCTTCGGCATCATCGACGTGGACCGCAGTACCCAGCGACGCATCGTGAAGCCCAGCGGCGAATGGCTGGGCCGGGTGGCCCGCGCCAATGCCCTCATCGAGTGACCTGACCGAACCGCTCGGCCATGGTGCCGGAAGTAGTGTGATCGGGCGCCGTCGAGCAGCATGACGTCGACCGCCGAGGTCGATGCGACACACGGACGGATGAGGTGCACCGATGAGTCCCGACGCTCCCGCCGAGCATGTGATCACCCCGATGCCGGAACCCACCGGCACCATCGGTCATATCGTCGGCCTCGTGCGCACCAAGGGTCTGCGCTACTGCCTCGTGGCCGCCGTCAACGTGGTGGTCGGGCAGGCGCTGCTGTTCGCGCTCCAGGGCGCCTTCGGGCCGGTGTGGGCCAATGTGCTGGCCGTCGGGATCTCCTCCATCCCGGCGTACTACATGAACCGTTCGTGGGTCTGGGGCAAGACGGGCAAGAGCCATATGCGCAAGGAGGTGGCGCCGTTCTGGGGATTCACCCTCGCCGGTCTGGCGCTCTCGAGCCTCGCCATCTGGATCCTCAAGCACTTCACCCAGGACAAGCTGGCGGTCGGCTTCGTGCAGCTGGTGGCGTTCGGCATCCTGTGGGTGGTGCGGTTCTTCGTCCTCGACAAGCTGTTCCATGTCGAGGTCTACGAGGACGACACCCCTGATCCCGCCTGAGCTCGCCGATCCGGCCCGAGCCCACCCCGAGCCCACCCCGACCCCGACAGGATCCCGATGAACCCCAACCTCCGCCGTGCCGCCGAGGCCGCTCGTGGCTTCATGCCCCCCGACGAGGGTCTGGCGCTGCACGATGCCGCCGCCACGGTGCCCGTCGGGGGCTCGCCGATGCTCGAGATCGGCAGCTACTGCGGCAAGTCCGGCATCTACCTCGGTGCGGCCGCCCAGGAGCGGGCCACCGTCCTGTTCGCCCTCGACCATCACCGCGGTTCGGAGGAGAACCAGCCGGGCTGGGAATGGCATGAGCCCGATCTCGTCGACCCGTCCGTCGGTCGCATCGACACGCTGCCGCATTTCCGTCGCACGATCCACGACGCCGGTCTCGAGAGCACGGTCATCGCCGTCGTCGGCGATTCACCCACGCTCGGTCGCCACTGGCAGATCCCGCTGTCGTTCCTGTTCATCGACGGCGGGCATGGTTCTGAGCCGGCCCATCGGGATTTCGAGCTCTGGACGCCATGGGTGGAACGGGGCGGTCTGCTGGCCATCCACGATGTGTTCCCCGATCCGGCCGACGGCGGACGCCCGCCGTTCGAGATCTACTGCCGGGCCATCGAGTCCGGTGACTTCGTCGAGGTGTCGGCCACCGGCTCGTTGCGGGTGCTGCGTCGGGTCCACGACTGACCCGAGGCGGGATCAGTCGGCGTGATCGTCGATCGGGGTGTCGGTGTCGAGATCGACCAGCGGCGGCAGCGCATGGTGGTCGATGAACAGGCCCGAGGCGGCCGAGGTTCGGCTCAGTGCATCGGCGGCGAGGATCACGGCGGCGTCGGTGTAGGTGGTGCGTTCGTCGCCCGGGAAGTGGACCTCATCGGGGAACACGATGCCGGTCCAGTAGTGGCCATCGTGATCGCGCAGCTTCTGGGCCCAGGCGAACATCTGCAGGGCGATGTCGCGGTTGCCCACCGAGAGCTCGGCCATGAGGCATTCGCAGGTCTCGGCGGCGGTGACCCACGGACGATCGCTCACACAGCGGATGCCGCGGTCCTCGACGAGGAAGGTGTTGCGGCGCGAGGCGAGCCGTTCGCGGCCCTCATCATCGGTGAGCACGCCGCCGAGCACGGGGTAGTACCAGTCCATGGCCCAGCGGGCCTTGGGGGCGAAGGCGTCGGGGGCCGAACCGAGGCAGTGCGAGCGCACGATCTGGGCCAGACGCGACACGCTGAGCTCCCAGTCGGGGCGCTCATGGCCGAGCAGGTTGGCGATGGCGACCGCACAGCGCAGGCTGTGGCAGATGCTCGAGGAGCCGGTGAGCAGGGCGAACGACCACGGTGTGCCATCGGCATGACGGGCCCAGAGGATCTCGCCGCGCGGGGTCTGCAGATCGAGCACGAAGTCGATGGCCCGCTCGACGGTGGGCCACATCGTCTCGACGAAGACGAGGTCGCAGCTCAGCAGCCAGTGGTGCCACACGCCTGCGGCGATGTAGGCGATGGTGTTGGCGTCGAGTTTGTCCTGCTCGATGGAATCGGCCAGGTAGTACTGGTGCCAGGAACCGTCGGGACGCTGGATGTCGACGAGCCACTGGTAGGCCCGCAGCGCCTCGTCGGTGAGACCGGCGAGATCGAGGGCCATGGCCGCCTCGACATGGTTCCAGGGATCGGCGTGCCCTCCCGGGAACCACTGGATCATGCCGTTGGGCAGCTGCCAGGAGGCGATGGCCTCGGCGGTCGCACGGACCTGCTCGGCGCTGATGATGCCATCGACGGAGGGGATGGTGGTCATGCGGATGCTCCCACGGTGGCGTTCCGGCGGGTGGTGGTGCCGGTGACCGGCTTGGTGGCGTAGACCACCAGGGACTTGCCCAGCACCGGGTTGAGCAGTCGCTCGGTGGTGCGGGTGATGGCCGGTGCGGTCATGATGTCCCACTCGAGCAGCTTGGTGTAGCCCTTGACGAGCGGGTTGGTGTCGTTGGTGGGACCCACGGCGCAGCGCAGCCACCAGTACGGGGCGTGCAGGGCATGCGCCCGATGCGAACCGGTGGGGACGAGCCCGGCGGTGCGCATCTTCTCGCGCAGTTCGGACTCGGAGTAGATGCGCACATGGCCACCGACCACGAACGGGGCGTGGTACTCGTCGGAGAGCTTCCAGCAGATCTTCTCGGGGAGTTCGGCCGGGATGGTGATGGCGATCGTGCCACCGGGACGCAGCACCCTGGTGAGTTCGTCGAGGGCCGCCATGTCGTCGGGCACATGCTCCATGACCTCGGAGGCGATGATGCGATCGAAGGAGGCGTCGGTGAACGGCAGCTGCGTGCCGTCGCCGTTGACCGAGGTGCAGGAGAGGCCGGGGGCGATCTCGCCCGCCTCACGCATGGCGTCGGCGGTGTTCACCACCTGCACGAGTTCCGGATAGGCCATGTCGCAGGCCACCACGGTTGCGCCGCGGCGAAGCGCCTCGAAGGCATGGCGGCCGAACCCGCAGCCGAGATCGAGGAGGCGGTCGCCGGCCTGGAGTCCGAGTCGGTCGTACTCGGCGGTGAGCATGGTTCAGGCCCCGGTCGTGGGGATGCGGGAGAGCTGGTACCGGGGTGCAGCACCGGCTCCGCCCGGACGACGGGCCTGGATATGGGCGGTCTCGGCGAGCAGCGCCCGGTAGTGCTCCACGGTGCCGACGGCGGTGTGGCGCCAGGTCCAGCGCTCGATCACTCGCTGACGGCCGGCAGCGCCGATGCGATCGCGCAGCGCCTCATCGTCGAGGGCCATGGCGATCTTGGCGGCCAGCGCCTCGCTGTCGCCGGGAGGGACGCACAGGGCGGTGTCGTTGTCGGCCCCCACGACCTCGGGCAGCGCGCCACCGGTGGTGGCCACGAGGGGCACACCACAGCTCATGGCCTCGATGGCCGGCAGCGAGAAGCCCTCATACAGCGAGGGCACGACCGCCAGCTGGGACTCGGAGTACAGCTCGATGATGCGTTCCTCGGGGACGCCGGTGATGAACGTGACGGCATCACGCAGGCCGAGCTCGTCGATGATGCGGGCCGAGGGTCCGCCCTCCTTGAGCCGGCCGATGACGACGAGTTCGACATGGCGCTCCGTGCGGAGCTTGGCCACCGCCTCGAGCAGATAGCGCAGGCCCTTCATGGTGACGTCGGCGCTGGCGGTGGTGATGAGACGACCCGGCACGCGCTGCACATGCGGCTGCGGCTTGAAGAGATCCTGATCCACGCCCACCGGCACGACATGGAGTCGATCCAGCGGCACCTTCTGATCGGCGTGGATGTCCTTCAGCGAGTTCTGCGACACCGTGATGACCCGGGGCATGCGGGAGGCGACGCGGGTCTGCATCTTGGTGAAGCCGTACCAGCGACCCTTCGAGAACCGCTTGAAGGCGGTCTCGGCGTGCTCCATCTCGAGGCGACGATCCACGGTGATGGGATGGTGGATCGTGGCGAGCACCGGCAGACCCACGCGCTCCATGGCGAGCAGTCCGTAGCCGAGGCACTGGTTGTCCTGGACGAGATCGAACTCGTTGACCCGACGGCGCAGATGCTGGAACGCCCGCACGCTGAAGGCCAGCGGCTCCGGGAAGCTCCCGCCCATGAACGAGCCGACCTCGACGAGATCGCCGAGGCTCTTGATCTCCCATGGTCCGGGCAGGCGCATCGGGAACTGGTCGTTGTAGATGTCGAGACTGGGGAGGTCGATCAGGGGGACCCGGGGGTCGACGATCGGGTACGGCTGGCCGCTGAGCACCTCGACCTCGTGGCCGAGATCCATGAGCGCCTTCGTGAGATGGCGGGTGTAGACCCCCTGGCCGCCCACATGGGGCTTGCCGCGGTAGGTCAGGAACGCGATGCGCAGCGGAAGATCGCCGTCAGCAGCGGTGCGTCCCGAGGTTCGGGGGGCATCTGCGGTGGGGGACATGAGTCGTCAAGTCTCCCCGCCCACTCCGGATGGGTCAAGATGAGCGGGACCCCGACGGGCGTCGCCGGCCCGGGATCGGGCGTCCCAGCGCCAGCCACCAGGCCAGCACCACGAGCAGGATCGAGACCACCACCATGGGGTTCGGGCCGATCCTGGTGGCGATGGTGTCACCGGATCGCTCGCCCACGGTGTGCTCGAGCACGGCCCGCTCGGAGATGTCGGTGCGGGCCACCAGGCCGCCGGAGGGGTCGACGATGGCGCTGAACCCGGTCGGGGCGGCCTGCAGCACCCAGCGGTCGTTCTCGATGGCCCGCAGCCGGCTGGAGGCCACCTGCTGCGACTGCACCTCGGTGAGCCAGTAGCTCGAGCCGTTGGTGGGGTTCAGCAGGAGCTCGCCGCCGTGCAGGACGCCGTCCCGGCCGCGGTTGGTGAAGAAGATCTCCCAGGAGATGGCCACGGCCAGCGGACCGGCCGGGGTGTGCAGCACGGCGGGGCCGGTGCCGATCTGTGCATCCCGCGCGGGCAATCCGCTGTCGGCCCCGGCGGCCCATTCGATGAACGTCCGCATCGGGACGTACTCACCGAACGGCACCCGGCGGACCTTCTCGTAGCGATCGCCGGCCGAACCATCGGGGAGGTACACCTGAGCCACGTTGGTGAAGGTCCGCGGGTCGACTCCCTCGGTGACCCCGGCCACGAGCGTGGTGTCGAGCTTCTCGGCCAGTGCCGACAGCGCCGAACCCTCGGGATTGGCGCCGATGGGCCCCTCCACGTCGACCACGTTCTCCGGCCACACCACCAGATCGACCGGGGTGTGGATCGCCTCACTGGCGTCGAGATGGCGGCGGAACACGGCCCGGGCATCGGAGGTGGCGGCATGGGTGCCCTGGGGGCCACCGCCCTGCACCACGGCGACGCGGAGCTCACCCACCTGATGGCCGCGGGGCGCCACCATGGCGAAACCCAGCAGCGCCACGACACCGGCCAGTGACCCGCACGCGACGGCCCATCGACGCTCCCATGCCGCCGAGAGCGCCACGCCCACGACGGCCACCGCGAACACGACGCCGATGGCGCACAGCACCCGGGCGATCTGGCCGAGCGGGGCGGCTGCCTGGCTCATGGCTGTGGTGGCCAGCGGGACCCCACCGAACGGCAGGGTCCAGCGGGTGATCTCGGCGAGCGTGAATGCGGCGGGCACGGCGATCCAGCGGATCCAGCTCCGATCAGCCCGCCCGGGAACGGCGAGCCCGGCCACGCCCACCATCGAGGAGTACACGATGACGGCGACCGGATACCCGATGGCGGTCAGATCGACCATCCACAGCATGGTGGGGGCGAACCAGGCCACCGCCATGAGGAACGAGCGCAGGAAACGGGCCCGCGGTGGCGCCCCGGCGAGGAGCCGATCCCAGATCGCCACGCCGATGAACGCGGTGGGCCACCAGCCGAACGGCGGGACCGCCGCCGCCAGCAGCGCCCCGGCGAGGATCGCCAGTGCCGGGGATCGCCGACGAGAGATCATCAGCCGCCGTTCGACACCTTGAGCCGCGGCGGCAGCAGTCGGTCGGCGATGGTGTCATAGGTCTGGGCCTCGGCCTGCACGGTCCGGGTGCCGGACCGCTGGAACACGAGGGTGAGCGGGATGGTCTGTCCGACCCGCAGCGGCTCGACGAGGCCGCTCAGCAGGAGCTGATCGCCACCGGGCTGCATCCGGAGATCACCGAACCCGGGGACGTCGAGATGGTCGACGGTGACGGGATGGCCGACGGTGGCGGTGCCGTCGGCGGGCTGGGAGGTCTGCCACTGCTGCAGCACCACGGTGGCGGCGGCGGGAGTGGATGCGCTCAGCAGCACATCGGAACCACCACCGTTGTGCAGCACGACGTAGGCAGCGGTGGGGTCGCCCTCGGAGGCCACCAGCGGGGTGCGCACCTCGATCGACACCGGTGGTTTGGTGAAGGGATGGATGACGGCGACGGTCACGAGGATGCCGGCACAGAACAGCACCACGAGCACCGGAGCCGCCCGTCTGATGCGGAAGTAGATGTCGGTGCGGGGTTGGGGTGACGCTGCGGGCTGCACGGGTGTGGTCATGGGATCTCTCGCTGGTCGTGTCCTGCCTGCATCCTTGCCCCGATCCCCGTCGGAGGTCAGATCGGCCCGAGATCGAGTCCGCCGAGCCACTCGCCGAGCGGTTCGAGCAGCACCGGCCCGAGATGGTGGCCGCCCTCCACATCCACCCAGGTGACCTCCGCCCCCGATCGTTCGAGGAACTTCGCCGCCGCCCGGCCGCGGGTCTGCTCGACCTGGGTGTCGTGGCGGCCGTGGACGATGAGCGCCGGGACCCCCGCCACACGATCGGCGTCGATCTCGTCACGGTGGAGCAGGTACGGGGAGATGGCGGCGATGGCGCGGGGGCGCGTGGTGACGGTGCGATCCAGTGCCACCGACAGGGCGAGGGCACCTCCCTGGGAGAACCCGCCGAGCACGAGTCGATCCGGGGTCAGGCCGCTGTCGGCGAGGGCGGCGGCCATCGCGGCGTCGACGGCGGCGACACTGGCGGCCACGCCGTCGAGGTCGGCTCCCTCGTCATCCACCCGGTACCAGGCGATGCCGGTCTCGAGCTGCAGCCGTGGGCGGGGTGAGACGATGCGCCAGATCCCCTCGGGGTCGAACATCATCGCCCGGGAGAGGAATCGCTCGGGGCGGTCGTCGAACCCGGGCAGCAGGAACAGCAGACGATCGGCGTCGGCGGGTCCGCTGACGACGAGGTCGAGCGGTTCGGCGGCGGATGCGGAGCTCATGACGGCCAGAACCTACATCCGGAGGGTCGTCGGGCGGACGAGGGGGATGGCCGGCGGATCAGGGGAGACGGCCGGCGGCGACAGTGGCGCCCGTCCACCACCAGATGCTGTCGTAGCGCACGGATCCGCCGCCGTTGGGAGCGTGGATCATCATGCCGTCGCCGATGTACAGGCCGACATGATCCGGTGCACCGCCCCCGAAGCCCCAGTCGAAGACGAGATCGCCGGGCTGCAGTTCATCGAGCGGGATGTGGACGGTGCCGGCCCATTGGGCGCCGCTGAAGTGCGGGAGCTCGATGCCGGCCTGGAGGTAGACCCAGCGGGTGAAACCGGAGCAGTCGAAGGCGTACGGGCCGGCAGAGCCGTAGGCATAGGGGGCGCCGAGCTTCGAGCGGGCGGCCTCGATGGCGGTGGCGATGGCGACCTGGCGCGGATCCGGGCCGGGGGCAGGGGCAGGAGCAGCGGCCGGGACATCGGCGACGGCTGCGGCGGGAGCGGCGTCCTCTGCGGTCTCCGGAGCAGCGGGAGCGGGGGCCTCGATGAGCGGGGCGATGATCACCGGCTCAGCCTCGGAGGAGCGCGGCCCGGCGCCGGCCTCGGGGCTGATGAGCACGGCGGGCGCATCGGTGGTGAGCACTGCAGCAGGGGTGTACTCGCCGGTGACCGAGCGGGCGCTGGCGGCGGGAGCGGCGGCGAGCGTGCAGGAGAGGGCGGCGACGAGGGCGAGCACACGCAGCACCGCAGACATCCGACGACGGATCAGGGTGTGCGGCCAGTTCGGCAGTGGGAACAGCAGATGGGCTCGCATTGTTGCGAAAGTGTTGCAGTTCTGTCGCGGAGATGCAACGCGATCCGTAACATTTCCGCCATTCCTGTCATGTTCGACCGCGACCACACGCTCGTCCGGGAGCCCGATCCGACGGTCGATTTCGCCGGATTCGCGTCAAAAGCCCTGTTCAGCGAGGTGTGTGGCGGCGGCTCGGGCCTGCCGGATGCATGCCGGGATGCCGAGACCCTCGTGAGCGGCTCCTGTCACAGTCAGACCGGGGGCGCCAGCATCGAGTTCCTCCCGCAACGCCCGCACCCGACCCAGATGTCCGGCCCGGAACTGCGGCAGCGCATCGTTCCAACGGGTGATGCGGCACTCGCCGAAGGCGGCGTCGAGTCCCATGGTGGTGCGCAGGTCCCGGTGGATCGCCGCGGCGAGCGCATCGTCGTCGAGTTCGAGGGCGGCGGTGTCACCGTGGCGACCGGCCGACACACGCAGGATGGCGGTGTCCGGATCGGCCAGATGGGCCCATTTCGACGAGGCCCAGGAGCAGGCGGTCAGCGCCGGGAGTCGATCGGTGAGGGCCACGAGGAACCCGCTGCCGTCGAGATCGCAGGTCATCGCCCGGCGGGGCACGGCGACGGTGATCATGGCGACCGATGCGTACTCGAGGGCGGCGAGTCCGGCGGCGCCCTCGGGGGCGAAGGGGGCGAGGAGCGCGGCGGCAGTGGGCGCCGGTGCGGCGATCACCACTGCATCGGCATCGAGGGTGGCATCGGCGGTGATGACCCGCCATCCGCCGTCGGTGCGCTGCAGGCCGGACACCGGTGAGGAGCATCGGACCTCGCCGCCGCGCTCGAGGATCCGGGCGTGCAGGGTGTCGGTGAGCAGCTGCGTCCCACCGGGCAGGCCGTTGAACACAGGGGCGTCGGGGTCGGCCCCGGAGGACCGGGCGGATTCCAGCTGTCGGCGCAGCGAGAGGATCAGGCTGGGGTGGATGCGTGCAGCAGCGGCGAGCTGGGCGGCGCCGGCGGCGAGGCTGAGCTGATCGGCATCACCGGCGTTGACCCCGGCCAGCAGGGGCGCCACCAGACGTTCGAACACCTCATCGCCGAGGCGGGAGCGGATGAGCCGACCCACGGACTGATCATCGGCCCCCTCGGGATCGGGTCCGGGCGCGCCATCGGCCCAGTCGGTGCGCTCGAGATCGAGTGCGGCACGGGCGACACCCGCCGGGCTGATGATCCCCGACGCGGCGAGGGAGTCGAGATCGGCGGGCACGCCGAGGACCAGTCCGGTGGGCAGGGGCCGGAGTGCGCCGGCGGTCCAGACCCGTGCACTGGAGCTGGCCGGCGAGGTGAGGAGGTGGTCGAGACCGAGTTCACGGCACAGCTCGACCGCATCGGGCACCCGCGCCAGGAAGGCGTCGGCCCCGCAGTCGACGACATGACCGGCGAACGGCCCCGACTCGATGCGACCGCCGACCCGGGGTGCGGCCTCGAGCACCGTGACACGACGGGGCGGTGCGCCATCGGCGCTCATGGCGTCCGGGAGCAGCGAATGGGCGGTGGTGAGTCCGGCGACACCTGCGCCGATCACGACGATATGGGCACCACCGGGTGCGGTCATCGGCGTGGGGTCACAGACCGGCGGCGGCGATGACCCGATGGGCGAGCGCGGTCATCACTGCCGACTCGTCGTTGAGCGATCGGGTGCGGGAGAACGCCAGGCCGAGTTCGTCGGCGAGCTGCGCCGCCTCGATGTCGAGGTCGTAGAGCACCTCGAGATGGTCGGCGGTGAACCCCTGGGCACAGACGACCACGCCATCGGTGGCGTCGGTGGCGGCCAGTTCACGCATGACGTCGAGGATGTCGGGCCCCCGCCACGGTTCCGGGGTGCGACCGGCGCTCTGCCAGGCGAGACCCCAGTCGGGGAGATCGAGGCGGCCGGCCACGGCGGCGGCGCTGGCGGCGAGCTCCTCGGGATAGGGATCGTCCACGAGCACGCGTTCGGGCAGGGAATGGGCGGTGAACAGCACCCGATGGCGTTCGGGCTGTCCGATGCGGGCGTCGGCCACTGCGGCGGTGAGGAAGTCGAGGTAGGTGGGTTCGAGATGCCAGTTCTCGATCCCGTGCACGGTGAGCCCGACCTCGGCGCCGGCCTCGGCCGCCCGGCGCTGGTACTCGCCCACGCTGAAACCGGAGAAGTGCGGGGCCAGCACGAGACCGACGGCCTCGGTGATGCCCTCGGCGGCCAGTTCGGCCACGGCGTCCTCGATGAACGGGGCGGCATGCTTCTGGCCGAGCACCACCCGCCAACGACCGGGCATGGCGGCCTCGAGCCCGGCTTCGAGCGCGGCCCGCTGGGCCTCGGTGCGCTGGGCCAGCGGGGAGATCCCGCCGATGGCCTCGTACCGGCTGATGAGATCAGCGAGCTGCTCGGGGGTGGGCGGCCGTCCCCTGCGGATATGCACGTAGTAGGGCTCGATCTCCGCCGGTGTGCGGGGCGTGCCGTAGGCCATCACGATGAGGCCGAGACGCTGGTCGGTCGTGGTCATGGAGTGCTGCCCTCCGGGGCGATGGTGCCGTCGCAGCGGCCTTCGGTGTGGACGAGTTCGACGACGCGTTCGAGCACGCCGGGATCAGTCTCGGGCATGACGCCATGGCCGAGGTTGAAGATATGACCGGGGTGTCCGGCGTTGCGGCGAAGGACATCACGAGTGGCCTCGGCGGTGACCTCCCATGGGGCGAAGCACAGCGCCGGATCGAGGTTCCCCTGCAGGGCGATGCCGGCCGGGACCCGGGTGCGGGCCACATCGATCGGGACCCGCCAGTCGACACCCACGACATCGGCGCCCGCATCGGCCATGAGCCCGAGCAGCTCGCCGGTGCCCACTCCGAAGTGGATGCGCGGGACGCCGAGATCGGCGACCCCCTCGAACACCCGTCGGCTGTGCGGGAGCACGAATCGCTCGTAGTCGGGCGGGGCGAGCGCACCGGCCCAGGAATCGAAGATCTGCAGTGCGACCGCACCGTTCGCGATCTGGGACCGCAGCGACACGATCGCCATCTCGGCCAGCCGCTCCATCAGGGCATGCCACAGGGTGGGGTCGCCGTGCATGAGCGCCTTGGTACGGGTGTAGGTGCGCGAGGGCCGTCCCTCGATCAGATAGCTCGCCACGGTGAAGGGGGCGCCGGCGAATCCGATGAGCGGCACGGTGAGCTCACGGGCGAGGATGCGGACGGTCTCGAGCACATAGGGCGTGTCGAGCTCGGGTTCCAGCGGGCGGAGGCGCTCGAGATCGGCGGTGCGTTCGAAGGGCTGCTCGACCACAGGGCCGATGCCGGGGGCGACATCCACACCGAACCCGATGGCGGCGGCGGGGACGACGATGTCGGAGTAGAGGATGGCTGCATCCACGCCGTAGCGACGCACCGGCTGCAGCGTGATCTCGGCGGAGAGCTCGGGATCGGCGATGGCCTCGAGGATGCTGCCGGACCCCCGGATCGATCGGTACTCCGGCAGTGATCGACCGGCCTGTCGCATGAACCACACCGGCACCCGATCACCGGGGCCACCCGGGATGCCCCGGCAGGCCCGCAGGAACGCCGGCAGCGGCTCGGGGGAGTCAGGTGGGGTCGGCGCAGGAGGGTTGGGCACGGCGCCACGCTACCGACCGACCCACCGGAGTGAGAATCCGACCCTCGGGGCCGGGTGCGGGAGGTCGGCCCGTGGGAGGTGGTTGCGGCCGCGGGTAGCATTGCCGATCCCCATCGGCAGGTCCGCAGCGTCGACGACACGGCGTCGTGGTGCCCCAGATGGTCCCATCCCGTCCCGAGGCAGCCCATGGCTCCACACCCCGATCTGATCGCCGAGCAGGCCTACATCGATGACGCCTACGCGTGTCTCGACGAATCCCGCCTGGCCGCCAGCCGTCTCACCTCGATGGTCGAGGTCGGTCGCGGGGGCACCGAACAGGCCCGGTACGAGCGCGAGGTCATCTACGACACGGTCGTGAACCGCCTCACCCAGCTGCAGCTCGGCGATGCCGCCCTGTGCTTCGGTCGGATCGACAAGGAGCTCGACGCCGGTTCCGGCACCGAAGCGGTCACTGCTGCTGATCTCGACGGTCCGGGCGTCGAGAGCTTCTACATCGGACGTATCGCCGTCTCGAACAGCGCACAGGATCCCGTCATCGTCGACTGGCGGGCACCGATCGCCGAACCCTTCTACCGGGCCACCGGTCGCCAGCCGATGGGTCTCGCCCGTCGCCGCCACTTCGCCACCCGCGGCCGGCAACTGCTCGGCATCGAGGACGAACTCTTCGGTGACACCCTGGCCAGTCTGGGCATGCCCCCGAGCGACGAGGCACCGATGGTCGCCGGCCAGGGCGCCCTGTTCAGTGCGCTCGAGACAGCCCGCACCGGCCGACTTGGCGACATCGTGGCCACCATCCAGGGTGAGCAGGACGAGATCATCCGCGCCCCGCTCCCCGGTGTGCTCGTGGTGCAGGGAGGTCCCGGCACCGGCAAGACCGTCGTGGCGCTGCACCGAGCGGCCTACCTGCTCTACACCCATCGCTTCCCGCTCGAGGGACAGGGTGTGCTCGTCATCGGCCCCAACCGTCTGTTCCTCGGGTACATCGAACAGGTGCTGCCGTCGCTGGGCGAGGCCGGTGTCGAACTGGCCGTGCTGGCCGACCTCGTGCCCGATGTGAGCATCCGTTCCTACGACACCGGCGCCACCGCCCGGGTCAAGGGCGATCCCCGCATGGTGCGCTTCCTCGAACGCGCCCTTCGGGATCGCGAGCGGCCCCTGCGCACCGATCTCGTCGTCGGATACGGCCTGCAGCGTCTCACGCTGCGCCGCGACCGCAGCCTCGAGATCATCCGCGACGCCCGCCGTCGTCATCGTCGCCACAACGCCGCCCGTCGGTTCGTCGAGAACGAGGTCTTCGCCGAACTGGCGCTCTCCTCCCGCGACGAGATCCCCGCCTCCGAGGTGCGTGAACGGCTCCGCCGTGATCCGCTCGTCCGCGAGGCCCTGGAATGGATGTGGCCGATCCTCACCCCGCAGCAGTTCCTCCACGATCTCCTCGGCGCACGCGGACTGCTGCGTCATGCCGCAGACGGGGTGCTGTCCGAACCCGAGTGGTCGGCCCTGCACCGACCCTGGTCGGAGTCGCTGCGCGAGGTGCCCTGGACCCATGAGGACGCTCCGCTGCTCGACGAGGCCCGCGCCCTGCTCGGCCCGAAGCCCCGTCGGCGTCGCCCCGGCGAGAGCGCCGAGGACGACGAGATCCGCACCTACGGCCACATCGTGGTGGATGAGGCCCAGGATCTCTCCCCGATGCAGCTGCGCATGCTCGAGCGCCGCTCCCTCAACGGATCGATGACCATCGTCGGCGACATCGCCCAGGCCACCGGCCAGTGGGCACACAGCTCATGGCAGGAGATCCTCGACCGTCTCCCGGCCCGCCGTCCCCCACATCGGGCCGAGCTCACCCTCGGCTACCGGCTCCCGGCGCCGATCATGGCGCTGGCGGCGCGGGTGCTGCGTCATGCCGCTCCCGATCTCCTCCCGCCCCGCTCGGTGCGCGAGGACGGCGCCGAGCCCACGATCTCCCGGGCCACCCCCGGCAATCTCGCCCGGGCCGTGGCCGAGATCACCCTCGTGGAGCGCGCCGAGGTGGATCCCGGTCAGGTGGCGATCATCTGTCCGCCCTCGATCATCGACGAGATCTGCGAGTCGCTCGAACGCGCCGACATCGCGTTCGGCCGGGCCACCCGCAACGGTCTCGAGCATCGGGTCACCGTGGTGGAGGTCGGACTCGTCAAGGGTCTCGAGGTCGACGCCGCCATCGTGGTGGAACCGGCGCTGATGGTGGCCGAGCAGGCACAGGGGGATCGGGCGCTCTACGTGGCGCTCACCCGGGCCACGAAGCGTCTGGCCGTGGTGCATGAGGCACCGCTGCCGGCATCGTTGCTGCCCTAGACGGCGCGCACCAGGATCCGGGTGCTGGCGAACTCGTCGATCTCGACGAGCCGTCCGTCGATCTCCACGGTGGTCCCCGAGGCGCCGGCGGGGCCGGTGGTGGCGGCGACCGTTCCACGATGGCCGGGCAGCAGCGAGGAGAGTTCGAGGAACTCGAGCAGGCCCGGGGTGAACTCCAGCTCCTCGGGGATGCGCGACACGATGAAACCGGCACCGACCACGAGCTGGTCGAGGCTCACGGTGTCGGGGGCGCTGTAGTCGGTGCCCGGGATGGGATTGCCGTGCGGACAGGTGGTGGGCGCACCGAGGGCCCGGGTCATCGCCGCCTCGACGGTGGGGGAGATGACGTGCTCCCAGCGGCCGGCCTCGACATGGGCGTCGGCCCAGGACAGCCCGAGCATGTCGGTGAGGAACCGCTCGGCGAGACGATGGCGGCGCACGACGGTCTCGGCGAGGGACAGGCCGTCGGCGGTGAGGCGGATGGTGCCGTTGTCGATCGTGACGATCCCGGCCTTGTCCATCCGTTTGATCATCTCGGAGACGGCCGGACGCGAGACATCGAGACGTTCGGCGATCCGGGCCTGGATGACGGCGACATCGTCCTCGCGAAGTTCGAAGATGGCCTCGCAGTACTCCTCGAAGGCCGGATGCCATTCACGTTGGGTCTGGGGCGCCATGGACGGGAGTCTACGGGAGGACGCCGACGGTCGACCCGGGCTGTTCTCCCGGTTGTTCGCCGGTGTCAGGCCCGACCCAGCACCCGGTCGACGGCGATCTCGATCACGACCCGGTCGTCGCGTTCCTTGGGCTGGCGATAGCGCCCGGCGTAGCGCTCGACGGCGATGGCGACGCGCTCAGGATCAGCGGTGACGGTGGCCCGCCCCTCCATGGTGAGCCAGCGGCCGCCGTCCACCTGGCACACGGCCGCGGGGCTCCCCTGCGCCTGGGCGACGTTGCGGGCCTTGCGGCTTCCGGCCCAGGTGATGACCCGCACGAGCTGCTCCTCGGGATCCCAGGTGAAGCCCACTGCGACCACATGCGGCGTGCCGTCGGCCCGCATGGTGGTGAGGGTGGCGAGATGACGTTCGGTGACGAAGGTGGTGACCTCGGGGGCGAGATCGGCAGGATCGTGGGCCATCAGGTCACTCCGAGGAGATGGCGCGGAGCACGTCGAGACGAGCGGCGCGTCGGGCGGGGTAGAGGGCTGCGCCCACGCCGGCGAGGGCGGCGATGATCACGATGATGATGAGCTGCGACCACGGGATGGCGAAGGAGGTGATCCCCTGGTCGGAGAGTGCCTGGACGAGGGCCCAGCCGAACACGAGACCGATGCCCAGGCCGATGATGGTGCCGATGAGGCTGATGATCACCGATTCGGATCGGATGCTGGAGCGCACCTGTCGACGGCTCATGCCGACAGCACGGAGCAGTCCGAGTTCACGGGTGCGTTCATAGACCGACAGCAGCAGCGTGTTGATCACCCCGATGATGGCGATGATGAGCGCGAGGGCCAGCAGCACGTAGACGACGAGCAGGAACTGGTTCGCCTGATCGGTCTGGGCCTTCGTGAACTCCTTGATGCTCTGCAGCTTCGCTCCGGGCACGGTGGAGATGAGCTGGTCGAGCGGCTCGCGGGCCTCGGCGATGCCCGCATCGCTGGTGTCGTCCAATCCCACGTAGATCGACTGGGCGGTCTGCTGATCGGGCGGCGTGACCTGGGTGAACAGCTGGGTGTTGATGAAGTAGCCGGGACCCTGGATCGGGAACCGGGTGTCGTAGATCGACTCGACGGTGAGCTGTGATGGCCCGCCGTGCAGGAAGCTCACCGCCAGCGTGTCGCCGACCGACAGCTTCTTGTCCTCGGCCATCTTCTTCGGGATGGCCACGCCGGTGTCGGTGAGCCCGGCGAACGAGCCGGCCACATCGGTGATGGCGACCACCTGCTCGAGCGCAGCTGGATCGGTGCCGAGGATGACCTTCGCGTCGCCCTCGATGTTGGCGAAGCTGGCGCTCACCGCCGCAGCGGTCCTCACCTCGGGGAGGGCGGTGATCCGTCCGGTGAGGGTCAGCGGCAGGGCCGTGGCACCGAAGCTGTCGGTGGTGACGACGTACTGCGCCGTGATCGAGTTGTCGATGGCGTCGACCACCGACACCTTGAGCGACTGGGCCGTGACCGAGATGAACCCGACGAGGCCGACCCCGATCATGAGTGCCGACGCCGTGGTGGCGGTGCGCTTGGGGTTGCGCATGGCGTTCTCCCGGGCGATCCGACTGGCCACGCCGCCGAAGCGGGCCATCGGCCATCCGAGCAGTCGGGCCATCGGGCCGGCGGTGACCGGACCGACAACGGTGAACCCCATGAACACGAGGAAGGCGCCGAAGCCCACGAGCTGCAGGCCGGCGTCGGTGCTGCCGTAGAGCCCGGACCACAGCGACGCCGCGCCACCGAGCAGCAGCAGCGCCCCGAGGACGATGCGTCGTCGGGAGGTCCGGGTGGATTCGACGGCGACATCGCGCATGGCGGCGATGGGGGCGATCGATGCGGCACGACGAGCCGGGAGGATCGCCGACAGCAGGGTGATGATCGTGCCGGTGAAGATCGAGGAGGAGATCGCCGTGATCGGGACGACGATCGGCGTGTCGGGGGCGGAGAAGCCGATCGACTCCATGAGTGCGTTGAGGCCGATGGCCAGCAGCACACCGAGTCCGACGCCGATGGCCGAGGCCAGCAGACCGACGACGAACGCCTCGAGCATCACCGAGGTCAGGACCTGACGCCGGCTCGCTCCGAGGGCCCGCAGCAGGGCCAGTTCCTTGGTGCGCTGGGCGACGATGATCGAGAACGTGTTGTAGATGATGAACGATCCGACGAACAGGGCGATCAGGGCGAACACCAGCAGGAACGTGTTGAAGATGCCGATGATCTTCTGGAAGGCGTCCTGATTCTCGGAGGTGAACGCCTTGCCGGTGATGGCCTCGGTGTCGGCGGGGATGACCTCGGCGACGCGTTCGGTCAGCGTGGTCTGCGAGACGCCTTCGTCGCCCGAGACCGAGATCCAGTCGAAGGTCCCCGGCTGACCGACCAGCGTCTGGGCCGTGGCGGTGTCGAAGAGCGCAGCCTGCGCCCCGCCCCAGGTGTCGAGCTTGCCGAACTTCGCAACACCCACGACACGGAACTGCTGGACTCCCTGGGTCACGAGGATCGAGACGGTGTCGCCGACGGCGAAGCCGCCGTCCTTGGCGGACTTGGCGTCGAGCACCACCTGATCGGCACCGGCGGGCGCCGTGCCGTCCACCAGGTTCCAGCCGTTGAGAGACGGCGAGGTGAGCCAGTTGAGCAGGAAGTTCGGCGGGCCCTGGGCCTGCACGAGCGGCTTGTTGTCCTTGCCGAGCACCCGGATCTGGCCGAACACCTGACCCTCGGCGGCATCGACGCCGGGCACCTCCTGGACGGTGGGCACCACGGTGTCGGAGATGCGATCGCGCTGCGATCCGAACGGGGTCTGCACCTCGTTGTTCGAGCGGACGACGACGTCGATCGAGGAGTAGACGTCGGAGAAGATCTTGTCGAAGCTGGCGCTGATGCTCGAGGTGAGCACCTGGGTGCCGGCCATGAACGCCACGCCGAGGATGACGGCGACGCCCGTGGCGATGAGCCTGACCTTGTGCGCGAGCAGACCTCGCAGGGTGACCTTGAACATGTCAGGCCCCGAAGCGGAGCTGGCGTTCGAGCACGGCCTCGGCGGTGGGGTCGAGGATCTCGTCCACGATGCGACCGTCGGCGAGGAACACCACCCGGTCGGCGTAGCTGGCGGCCACCGGGTCGTGGGTGACCATCACGATCGACTGCTCGAACTGGTCGACGGCGGTGCGCATGAACTTGAGGATCTCGCCGCCGCTGCGGGAGTCGAGGTTGCCGGTGGGCTCGTCGGCGAACACGATCGCCGGCTTGCTGGCCAGGGCACGGGCCACCGCCACACGCTGCTGCTGCCCACCGGAGAGCTCGCTCGGCCGGTGACTGAGGCGGTCGCCGAGGTTGACGGTGGACACGATGGTCTCGATCCAGGTTGCGTCGGGCGTGGTGCCGGCGAGGTCCATCGGGAGGGTGATGTTCTCCGATGCGGTCAGCGTCGGCACGAGGTTGAACGACTGGAAGACGAACCCGATGGTGTCGCGACGCAGCCGGGTGAGCTGCCGCTCGTTGAGCGAGCTGAGATCGACATCGCCGATGAAGATCTGTCCGGAGGTGAGGGTGTCGAGACCGGCCACGCAGTGCATCAGCGTGGACTTGCCGCTGCCGGACGGGCCCATGATGGCGGTGAACTTCCCCCGTTCGAACTCGACGGTGACATGGTCGAGGGCGTTCACGAGGGTGTCGCCGGCGCCGTAGACCTTGCATGCATCGACGGTGCGAGCAGCGGCATCGGTGATCGGGGGGCGCGGAAGAGAGGTCTCAGTGGCATTCACGCCGCAGAGCCTACGGGTTCGGGCGCGCAACGGGACAGGCATCGCCTGTCCCGTCGACGGTTCCTGCAGTGCTGCTGGCGGCCGGGCCGCCCCGGATCACTTGTTCGGCTGGGGGGTGATCCGGAGGTACGGCTTGAGCTTCGTGAAGCCCTTCGGGAACTTCTCGGTGGCCTCCTCATCGGAGAGCGCCGGGGCCACGATGACGTCGCCGCCGTCGGTCCAGTTGGCCGGGGTGGCCACCTTGTAGCCGTCGGTGAGCTGCAGTGAGTCGATGACCCGGAGCAGTTCATCGAAGTTGCGACCGGTGCTCGCCGGGTAGGTGAGGATGAGGCGCACCTTGTTGGTCGGATCGATGATGAACACCGAGCGCACGGTCATGGTGTCGCTGGCGTTCGGGTGGATCATGTCGTAGAGATCGGCCACGGCACGGTCGGGATCAGCGATGACCGGGAAGTTCACGGCCTGGCCCTGGGTCTCCTCGATGTCGCCCTCCCACTGATGGTGCGAGTCGACGGGATCGACCGAGAGGCCGATGGGCTTCACGTTGCGCTTGTCCCACTCGGGCTTCAGCTTGGCCACGGTGCCCAGTTCGGTCGTGCAGACCGGCGTGAAGTCCTTCGGATGCGAGAAGAGCACCGCCCAGCTGTCGCCCTTCCAGTCGTGGAACGAGAGGGTGCCGTGAGTGGTGTCGGCGGAGAAGTCAGGGGCGAGATCGCCGAGGCGGAGCGTCATCAGGGGCCTCCAGGGGCTGTCGGGATGCTGGTCGGATCGACAGTGTAGACGTTCCCGTCCGAAAGTCGACCCAACAGGTCGGATTTCCTGGGCGGCCCGGACGAGCACCCCCGGGGGTCACTCGATCGGCGAGCTCGGACGAAGCAGATCCGGTTCGATGAAGATCCGTGTCGCCATCGGCACGTCGAGACGGATCTCCCGTTCGACGGCATCGATCGTCTCCGCCAGCTGCGCCATGGTGAGATCCGGGCGGAACTGCATCTTCGCCGCGACGAGGATGTCCTCCGGACCGATGTGCTCGGTGCGCAGATGGATCAGCTGCTCCACATCGGGCGACCGATCGATGGCCGCACGGATGGCGTCCTCGTCCCGCGGGCTCGCCGACTCGCCGATCAGCAGACTCTTCATCTCCACGCACAGCACGATCGCGATCACGCCGAGCAGCAGGCCGATCGCCAGGGTGCCGATGCCGTCCCAGATGGCGTTCCCGGTCACGGTGTCGATGATGATCGCGGCGAGGGCGATCCCGAGACCGATCAGTGCCCCCGTGTCCTCGAGCAGCACCACCGGGATCTCCGGTGCCTTGGAGTGCCGGATGTACCCGGCCCATCCGCCGCTGCCCTTCGCCGGGCGCGCCTCGTGCACGGCGGTGCGGAACGAGAACGCCTCGAGCACGAAGGCCACAGCGAGGATGCCGATCGCCCAGCCGGGCGATTCGAGCTGATGCGGATGGAGGATCTTCTCGACCCCTTCGAACACGGCGAACGCCGAACCGAGGGTGAACAGCACGATCGACACGACGAACGCCCAGAAGTAGCGCTCCCGACCGAAGCCGAACTGGTGCCGGTCGGTGGGGGCACGCCGGGACCGGCGGCCGCCGAGCAGCAGCAGGAGCTGGTTGCCGGTGTCGGCGACGGAGTGCACACCCTCGGCGAGCATCGAGCTCGACATCGTGAACGCGAACCCCACGAACTTCGCGATGGCGATGCCGAGGTTGGCCAGCAGTGCGGCGAGGATCGCTCGCTTGGATTCACCCGTCGACATCGTGTGTGGCCGCCGCCCGTTCAGCGGTTGGTTCCGGAGTGCGGAACGTAGCGCGCCCTCGAGGCCGCGATCTCGGCCCATGCCGCATCACGCCCGTCGAACTCCTCGATGATCGAGAACTTCCCTGGTTCGAGATCCTTGTACACGGTGAAGAAGTGTTTGATCTCCGCCAGCGTGGCCGGGGGGACATCGCCGATGTCGTGGGTCTCGGCCCAGCGGGGTTCCACCGGGTGCACGCACAGGATCTTGGCGTCGCGTCCGGCGTCGTCCTCCATCCACAGCACGCCCACGGGGCGGACATCGATCCAGCAGCCCGGGAAGGTCGGATCCTCGGTGAGCACGAGCACGTCGAGCGGGTCACCGTCCTCAGAGAGCGTGTCGGGGACGAAGCCGTACTCGGCCGGGTAGGTCGTGGCGGAGAACAGGCGCCGGTCGAGCTTGATGCGTCCGGTGGTGTGGTCGAACTCGTACTTGTTGCGTGACCCCCGGGGGATCTCCACGACCACCTCGAGGATGGTTCCGGTCGGGACGGGCTCAGTGGGGGAACTGTTCATCGGACAAGTCTGCTCCATCGGGCGGTGTGCGAGACTTCTCGGGTGAGCACTCGCAGACTGACCTCCGTCGATGCCTTCGTCGTCACCGATCTCGACGACGCCCCGCTGTCGTGCGGCATCGTGCGTCTCGCCCCGAAACTCCTCCTCGACGGAGCCACGTGGCTGGCCCGATCGCAGACCTATCAGTTCGCATCGTTCGAACGCCGCGTGGGCGGGGCGTCGGCCGGTATCAACACCCCGCCGGAGAACCGGGCCGAGGCGATCGCCGCCTTCGTCGAGGAGTTCACCCCGGACTCCGGCACGGTGCTGCTCGATGCCGCGAAGGGCCTCGGTGCCGCCGAGATCGCCGCACTGCGACAGTCCGATCCGCGTCCTCCCGCCGCCATCGACGGCGCCGCTGATCTCCGGCGTGCCGGCGTGGTCGCCGCAGCCGAACTCGCGCTCGGCGGACTCGACGGCCGCACCATCGCCATCGAGGGGTTCGACGCCGCCGGCCTCGAGCTCGCCACCGCACTCATCGCCCGGGGCGCCCACATCGTGGCGCTCAGCACGGCGTCGGGCTCCGCCGCATCGGCCGCCGGATTCGATCTCGGCTCGCTCACCGATGGTTTCGCCGCCCACCGGGCCGACATCGTCAACGAACTCGGTGTCGACGCCAAGCCCGGCTGGGCGCTGTTCGGCACGAAGGCCGATGCCCTCCTCGTCGGGTCCAAGACCGGTGCGCTCGACCACAACGGTGCGCCGCATGTGAAGGCCGGTGTGGTCGTCCCGTACGGCACGATGCCCGTCTCGGCCAAGGCCCTCGCCATGCTCACGCGCGCCGGCACTGTCGTGCTGCCCGACTTCATCGTCACCGGTGGCGGGCTCGCCGCCTGGCCGGCCGATGGCGCATCTCTCCCCGACGACCTCCCTGCGGCCGCGGCCGAGATGGTCACCTCCGCACTCGGCGAGGTCCTCGGTGCGCAACAGGGACCGCTGCTCGCCGCGTGCGAGCGGGCCGAGGCGTTCCTGCTCGGCTGGCGGTCCGAGCTGCCCTTCGGCCGACCCATCGCCTGAACCGCATCGCATGCCGATCCTGACCGACGCGCCCGCCGTGGTCTGGTTCCGTCGGGACCTGCGACTCGACGACAATCCGGCGTGGGCCGCGGCCACCTCCTCCCATGCGTCGGTGCTCGCACTGTTCGTGCTCGACCCCCGGTTGCTGGATCGGTCCGGCCCGGCGCGGCGGTCGCGGCTCCTCGCTGATCTCGCCGCCCTCCGTGCGCGGCTGCGCTCACTCGGCGGGGAGCTCCTCGTGCGGCACGGCGATCCCCGGGCGGTGATCCCCGAGGTGGTCGCATCGCACGGTGCGACAGCGGTCCATGTGAACCTCGATGTGTCGCCCTTCGCCACCGACCGTGATCTCGCCGTGCAGCGGCGCCTCGCCGAACACGCGGTGGCATGGCACGGACACTGGGGCACGCTCGTCCATCGGCCCGGCGCGGTGCGCACCGCGGCCGGCGGTCTGTCCCAGGTCTTCACGCCGTTCCACCGGGTGTGGGCGCGCACGGCGTGGGAACCATGGCCGGAGCCGGGTGAGGCCCGGGTGCTGGCCGCAGAGGGCGATCCACTCCCGGTTCCCGAGTCCTCTCCGCTCGGCGACGGGCTCACGGGTGATGCCGCGCAACCCGGAGAACAGGGCGCGTTCGCCCGCCTCCTGCTCGCCGCGGCGCGCGCCGACCGCTACGACGACGAACGCAACACGCCGAGCATCCAGGGAACCTCGGAGCTCTCGGCGGACCTGAAGTTCGGCACCCTGTCGGCCCGCACCGTCGCCCGGGTGGTGGGCGAGTCCACCCCGGGGCGCGCCGCGCTGGTGCGGCAGCTGGCATGGCGCGACTGGTACGCCCATCTCCTGCACGCCACCCCCACGCTGGTGCGGGCGCCCATGAAGCCCCAGTTCGAGGCGATCGAATGGCTCGACGACGATGAGGGCTTCCTCGCCTGGACCGAGGGTCGCACGGGGATCCCGTTCGTCGATGCCGGGATGCGCCAGCTCCGCGACACCGGCTGGATGCACAACCGTGTGCGGATGGTCACGGCATCGTTCCTCGTGAAGAACCTGCTCGTCGACTGGCGACGCGGCGAGCGTCACTTCCGCCATGTGCTCGTCGACGCGGACACCCCCCAGAACGTGGGCAACTGGCAGTGGGTGGCCGGAACCGGCCCGGACGCATCGCCGTACAACCGGATCTTCAACCCCGTGCTCCAGGGCCAGCGATTCGATCCCGACGGCGCCTACATCCGTCGATGGGTGCCCGAACTCTCGGGTCTCGACGACACCGCCATCCATGAGCCCTGGGCAGCAGGTCCGCTCGAGCTCGCCGCTGCGGGTATCACGCTCGGAGTGGAGTACCCGCAGCCCATCGTCGACCTGCGGGCCAGCCGGCAGCGGGCGCTCGCCGCCTATGAAGCAGTGCGGACCCCTCGCTGATCAGCGGGGGCCCACCGATGGCTCAGCTGGCCCGGACGGCCGCTTCCTGCACGGAACGACGACTGATCGAGCGAGGTGCATGACCGGAGGCTGCACGCTCCTCCTCGGTCTCGCCACCCCAGAAGCCGTTCTCACGGTTGATGCGGGCGAGGTCACGGCAGGGGAGCAGGACCGGGCATTCGGCGCAGACCTTGCGGGCGGATTCCTCACGGCGGATGCGTCGTTCCGGACGTTCGCCGGCGATCCCGAAGAAGAGGTTGGTGCGGCCCTTGCAGGCTGCCTGTTCCATCCAAGCCGGACGATCTGCATTGATCAGGATCGATTCCACGACTGCCTCCGAGAACTGGTTCTGTTGGGTTTCCACTGCGGGATGTGAATTTAGCGCTAAATGGACCGGACACAACCTGAACCGATCGAAAACGGCCCGATGTGACGAACTCCTCACCTCCTAGGCTCTCGGGGTGGACACAGACGCAGCGCCGGCGGACCAGCCCCGGCACCTCCCCGCCGATCAGCCGGCAGGCCCGCTCTCGGGCCTCCGTGTCGTGGTCACCCGGCCCCGGCACCAGCGCTCGGCGCTGCTCGATCGCCTCCGGGCGGAAGGGGCCGATGCGATCTCCGTGCCCACCATCGACATCGTCGACCCGCTCGACGATGCGCAGGCACTGGCAGCCGCAGCGGGCGCGCTCGACGACTACGCCTGGGTCGTGTTCAGCTCCGCCAACGCGGTGAGCCGCTTCTGCGGTGTGCTCCGCGACTCCCGCGACCTCGCCGATGTACGCATCGCGGCCATCGGCACCGCCACCGTGGCCGAACTCGCCCGGCATCGACTCACCGCCGATCTGGTGCCCGAGCGGTTCATCGCCGAATCGCTGCTCGAGGCCTTCCCGCTCCCCGGACCCCACGGGGCCGATCTCCCGGGTGCGCCGGTCGGCCCCGCCGCATCATCGGGCCGACCCGTGTCGTTCACACACGGGTCGCGATCCACGAAGGTGCTGATCCCGTCGGCGGAGGTCACCCGCGACGTCCTGCCCAAGGGTCTCCGCGATCTCGGCTGGGAGGTCGATGTCGTCACGGCGTATCGCACGGTCCCCGCCGTCATCACCGCAGCGGAGCGGGCCGAGGTGGCATCGGCCGATGCTGTCACGTTCACCTCGGGCTCCACCGTCGATCAGTGGGTCGCGGTGTTCGGCGTCGACTCGGCACCGCCGATCGTGGCATGCATCGGCCCGGTCACCGCCGATGTGGCCCGCCACCATGGCCTGCGCATCACGGTCATCGCCGAGGTGCACACCGTCGACGGACTGGTCGACGCGCTCATCACCCATCGCCGTGGCTTCGGCAGCGGTCGTCACGGGGGTCGTGCCTAGGCTGGGGGCGATGACCTTCCCGCAACGTCGCCTCCGTCGCCTCCGGCGAACCCCCGCACTTCGCCGAATGGTGGCCGAGACCCGGCTCTCGGTCGACGATCTCATCGCCCCGCTGTTCGTGCGCGAGGGCATCGATGCCCCGCAGCCGATCGCCTCGATCCCGGGGGTGGTGCAGCACACCATCGACTCCCTGCGCACCGAGGTCGCCCGCCTGGTGTCGCTGGGTGTCCCCGGTGTGATCCTCTTCGGCGTCCCCGCCACCAAGGATGCGCAGGGCTCGGGGGCATGGGATCCCGACGGCATCGTGCAGGTGGCGCTGCGGCAGCTGCGTGACGATGTCGGCGACTCCATCGTGCTCATGGCCGACCTGTGTCTCGACGAGTACACCTCGCACGGTCACTGCGGACTGCTCGACGATCACGGCGATGTCGACAACGACGCCACCCTCGAGCTCTACGGCGAGGTGGCGCTGGCCCAGGCGGAGGCCGGCGCCGACATCGTCGCTCCCTCGGGGATGATGGACGGTGCCGTCATGGCCATCCGCGATGCGCTCGACGACGACGATTTCGGGCAGGTCTCGATCATGGCCTACGCCGCCAAATACGCCTCGGCGCTGTATGGCCCGTTCCGCGACGCCGTCGATGTCTCGATCGTCGGCGGTGGCGACCGCAAGGGCTACCAGCAGGACTACGCCAACGCCCGGGAGGCGCTCGAGGAGATCCGACTCGACATCAGCGAGGGCGCCGACATCGTCATGGTGAAACCGGCCATGGCGTATCTCGACATCATCTCGAGGGCCCGGGCCGAGGTCGACATCCCGATGGCTGCGTATCACGTGTCGGGGGAGTACGCGATGGTGAAGGCCGCTGCAGAACGTGGCTGGATCGATGGCGATGCCGTGGCGCTCGAACATCTCACCGCCATCCGCCGAGCAGGAGCCGACATGATCCTCACCTACTTCGCCGCCGACATCGCAGAACTGCTGCAGTCATGAGCGAGCCGCTCCCCACCACCAACGCCGAGCTCTTCGCCCGAGGCCAGAGGGTCATCCCCGGTGGCGTCAACTCGCCGGTGCGCGCCTTCCGTTCGGTCGGTGGAACGCCCTACTTCGTGGCCAGTGGCTCCGGGGCGCGGGTCACCGACGTCGAGGGTCGCGTGTTCATCGACCTCGTGCAGAGTTACGGCGCCGTCATCGCCGGCCACGCCCATCCGAGGATCGTCGCCGCCATCCGCGATGCCGTCGGCGACGGCACATCGTTCGGCGCTCCCACGCCTCGTGAGGTGCAGCTCGCCGAGGCCATCTCCGAGCGCGTGCCGTCCTGCGAGAAGGTGCGCATGGTCAACAGCGGCACCGAGGCCACGATGAGCGTCATCCGTGTGGCCCGCGGTGCCACCGGTCGATCGAAGCTGCTCAAGTTCGCCGGCAACTACCACGGTCACAGCGATGGGCTCCTCGTCTCCGGTGGCACGGCGATGGCCTCGCTCGGCATCCCCGCATCCGCAGGCGTCACTGCGAACGCCATCGCCGACACCGTCGTGGCGCCGTACAACGTGGTGCCCCGTCTCGACGACTCCTTCGCCGCCGTCATCGTCGAGCCCTGCGCCGCCAACATGGGTCTGGTGCCTCCGGTGCCTGGCTTCCTCGAGGGACTGCGCGCCGAATGCGATCGCGTCGGCGCACTGCTCATCTTCGACGAGGTGATCACCGGGTTCCGGGTGGCCCGCGGTGGTGCCCAGGGCCTGCTCGGGGTGCGCCCCGATCTCACCGCGTTCGGCAAGATCATCGGTGGCGGTCTCCCGGTGGGGGCCTTCGGCGGGCGGGCCGAACTCATGGACAACCTGGCCCCGCTCGGCCCCGTCTACCAGGCGGGCACGCTCTCGGGGAACCCCCTGGCCACCGCCGCCGGCCTCGCCGCACTCGAACTGCTCGACGACGACGCCTATGCGCTCATCGATTCACGAGCGGAGTGTCTCGCCGGAGCGTTCGCCAGCGCGTTCGCCGCCGCAGGCATCACCGTGCAGGTGCCGAGATTCGCGTCGCTGCTCGGACTCTTCTTCGGTCCCACCGCTCCCACCGACTACGAGTCCGCCTGCACCACCGATGAGGCGATGTATGCGGCGTTCTTCCATGCGCTGCTCGAACGGGACGTCGCCATAGCCCCGGGTGCCTACGAGGTGATGTTCCCGGGTCTCGCGCACGACGACGCCACGCTCACGGCGATCGCCGATGCCGCCGCCGGGGCTGCCGCGCAGGTGGCCGAGCAGCGCTGACGGTTCCGGGTCCGCAGCAGGATCCGGGCCATGATCCGCCGGCCCCGGACGCGGAAGGACCCCGCCGCAGCGGGGTCCTTCGCACATCTCGTGAGGATCAGCCGAGATCGGCGATGATCACTTGCTCCCGACCGGCATCGTCCAGTTCGGTTCGATGGTGAGCTTGCCGGCCGAGTCGAACAGCGGCTTGCCCTCAGGGGTGACGAGCTGGCCCTCGGCGTCGAGGTATGGGCTGCTGTTGCCGTAGGTGAGCTGCCCCTTGGCGTCGATCTGGGTGGGGTCGATCTTGTAGCCCGACAGCACCTCGCGCTCGTAGCGCACGACGGCGAGGAGCTCGGACTGCTTGAGTGACTTGTTGAACGCCGGCATCGGATTGCCGTTGTAGCTGAGGGTCTTGTGCTGACCACCCTCGCGATCAGGGTCGCCGTAGGGCGTGCCGGCGGGACCGACGCCATTGCTGCCGAGCCAGACGAACTCCAGCTGCCCGATGATGTCCGGGAAGGTCTTGATGAGGTTGCCCTCGTTCATCGGGCGGCCGACGCCGCCGCCACCGGCGGAACCGTGGCAACCGGCGCACTGGGCGGCGAAGATCGCCTGGCCCTGGGCCAGCTGCGTGGGCTTGCCGTCGCTGGCGGGCGAGAGACCACCGATGTAGATGAACACCCACACCGGGAGGAACGCCAGCACGGGCATGGCCCACACCGGGATCTTCTTGCGCTTGAGCGCCGCCTCGACATAGGGGGGCACGAACGCCGGTTCTGCAGCGACCGCCGGCGTGGCGGCGGCGACCTTGGCGGCAGCTGCCGGAGCCGTGGCCTCGACACCCGAGCCGGGCTCGGCGGCCGGAGCCGCTGCAGCCGGGGAGTCGCCGCTCGGGGCCTCTCCGCTCATCGCGGATCGACGGTCTTTTGAGCGCTTGAGCAGATGCTCGGGAACTTCGGTCACAGCTCCTCCGGAGAAGGAAGGTGGATGAGATGAAGCTCGACCCACGGGTCGGAACGTGCGGCAAACCTAGACGATGGATGTGGCCGGGAGCCAAGTATGGGAGCGGTTTCCACGTCGGGTGGAAACGTGGCCGATGAATGTCTCACCCTCTCTTCACGGGTGGTAGACAATCACCCACGCCCCGCGACCAGACCGCATCATCCGATGATCCCGGGGCACCTGTCTGAAGTTACGATTTGTGAGAACGTTCACGAGGGAGGACCAACCCGGGTGGTTGCGCTTATTACAGCCCTGTTGATCGGCATCGCGCTCACGGCGCTCGTGATCCCGTTCGCCAAGCGTCGACCCGTCGGCACACCGCTCACCTGGGGTGAGGCGATGGTGGCGTCGGTGTACACGTTCTTCCTGTTCATCTGGTTCTACGGGATCATCCCGCACCTGTGGCTCACCTGGGCCGACAACGAGCTGAACTGGCGTCCCGACAAGCTGCTGTTCGGCCCGGGCGACATCATCAAGCCGCAGGCCTACGGCGGCTGGTTCCCCATGACCGTCAGCTACCAGACCATCCGCGACATCATCGCCGTGCTCATCTACGTGGTGTTCCTCGGCGCCCAGATCGCGCTGTGGGTCTGGTGGCAGAAGCGTGACAAGCGTGCGGCCGCCGCTGCCGCCGCCTCCGTCGAGGTCGTCTCGAGCGACTACGGCCGTCCGCTGGTCCGGAAGGGCTGATCATGGCTCGCGTCGACGCCAACCCGCCGATGCCCGAGTTCCGGGCCGATTATCAGCTCCAGGAAGTCGACGCGGCATGGCTCTCGAAGGCCGTGAAGCCGAAGCAGTTCATCCACATCGACCAGTCCGAGTGCATCACCTGCGAGGGCTGCGTCGACATCTGCCCGTGGAAGTGCATCCATCTGGTGCGCACCGATTCCATCGCCGAGGCACTCGGCACCGAACTCCCCGGTGAGGACCCCGGCGATCAGTCCGTCTTCCTCATCGACGACGATGTCTGCACGAGATGTGCGCTCTGCGTGGACCGCTGCCCCACCGGCGTGATCATCTTGGGCAAGGTCGGCGACGCACCGGCCGACGGAGACTCCCACCAGCGCATGCCGACCCACGGCTACGGCTACGGAATGCGACTCGGTTGATCCCATGACATCCCTCGCCCCCATGACTGTTCGTCCCTCTCTTCCCAGAACCAGAGCAATGGAGAAGTCCCTTGGCTAAGACCATGGAGCGTCCGAAGAAGTCCCCTGCCGATCGGGTCAGCGAACTCGTCGACAAGACCCAGGGCTCACAGGCCTGGAACTCGATCTTCCGGCCCGGCTCGGTGTTCCGCAAGGGCTACACCGACAGCCCTCGCAACCGGTCCTACGTGATCATGAACAGCGTGCTGTACCACCTGCACCCGGTGAAGGTGAAGCGCCACGCGGTGAAGGTCAGCTACACGCTGTGCCTCGGCGGTCTCAGCTTCTTCCTGTTCATCCTGCTGACCGTCACGGGCATCTTCCTGATGTTCTTCTACCGTCCGACCGCGGCGCAGGCCTGGAACGACATCTACACGCTGCAGACCTCGGTCACCTTCGGTCTGCTCGTGCGCAACATGCACAGATGGGCCGCCCATCTCATGGTGCTGTCGGTGTTCCTGCACATGGCCCGCGTCTTCTACCACGGCGCCTACAAGCCGCCCCGTGAGTTCAACTGGGTGATCGGCGTGATCCTGCTCACCCTCACCCTGCTGCTCTCGTTCACCGGCTACCTGCTGCCGTGGGATCAGCTCGCACTCTGGGCTGTGACCGTGGGTACCAACATGATGGGGTACACCCCGGTGTTCGGGAACCAGGTCCGGTTCGTGCTGCTCGGCGGCAAGGAGATCGGTACCGACACCCTGCTGCGCTGGTACGTGCTCCATGTGCTCTTCGTCCCATTCGTGACTGTCATCTTCCTTGCGATCCACTTCTGGCGGGTCCGCAAGGACGGCGGCATCTCCGGACCCCTGTGATCTGAGGAGGCCAGACCATGACCGAGATCCCCGAACATCTCCGCAAGCGAGCCGAGGCCGCTCGCGAGAAGGCTGCTGAGCAGGCTGCGGCACCCGCCGAGGCCGCTGCCCCGGCTGCTGAAACCGCCGCGCCCTCGGGCGAGGCCAGCCGCATCCCGGCGCACCTCCTCGAGCGCTCCAAGTCCGCAAAGTCCAAGGGTGCGGTCACCGAGACCGCAGTCGCCACCACCGGCGGCGGCGTCGCCACGGCGGTCGCCACCGCTGCGGCACCTCCTCCCACCGCCACCGGTCCGGGTGGTCACACCCAGCGGCTGCTCACGGTGGTCAAGGCGGGTTCGATCCAGGACGTCAAGTCCGTGCCCGTCGACAAGGTCCACACCTGGCCCCATCTGCTCGCCGTGGAGTTCGTCGCCTCGCTGCTGATGTTCGCCTTCGTGATGATCTTCTCGATCTTCATGAACGCCCCGCTGCTGGCGCTGGCCAACATCAACTCCACGCCGAACCCGTCGAAGGCGCCCTGGTACTTCCTCGGTCTGCAGGAACTGCTCACCATGTTCCACCCGATGGTCGCCGGTGTGACGATCCCGGGCATGGGCATCTTCCTGCTGATCCTCGCTCCCTACATCGACCGCAATCCGTCGAACAAGCCCGAGGACCGCAAGTTCGCCATCTCACTCTTCACCGTCCAGATGATGTTCTGGGCCGTGCTGGTCGTCATCGGCTCATTCTTCCGGGGTCCGGGCTTCAACTTCGTCGCCCCCTGGACCGCCGGCCTGTTCTTCGAACTCTGATCACGAACACGTAGGAGCCCCCAATGAATCCTCTCGTCATCGTCATCCCCATCGTGATCATCCTCGGCGGCGTGGTCGTGTTCGCCGCGCTCCGTCGGAGCGACTCCGGTGGGGCCACGGGTGCGCTCAGCCGCGAGACCCGCAAGCGTGATCACTCCGAGACCGCTGCGCTCCCCGAGGACGCCGTTCTGTCGGGTCGACAGGTCGAGAAGTCCGCGGCCATCGAGCGCCGCTCCGGTTCCGTCGAGAAGGTCACCAGCTCGGTGGCCACCTATGTGCCGCCGGATGCCGACGCCATCGGGGTCACCCGCCGTCAGTTCTTCAACCGCTCGATCATCATCCTCATCGGGCTCACCCTCAGCGGCTTCGGAGCGGCGTTCGTCGCCTTCCTGTGGCCTGTGCCGAAGGGTGGCTTCGGCTCGAAGATCCGTGTCGGCAACGTGAGCGACATCCTCGCCAAGATCGCCGCCGGCAAGGGCTTCCTGTACCTCGCTGAGGGTCGTATGTGGATCACCGCCTATCCGTCCTCGGCGGTCGAGAAGGCCAAGGCCGTGTATCCGGCCGCGGTGCTCCCCGGCATGGAGGCCGGCGTCGTCGCCCTCTACCAGAAGTGCCCGCATCTCGGTTGCCGAGTGCCGTCCTGCCAGACCTCGCAGTGGTTCGAGTGCCCCTGCCACGGTTCGCAGTACAACCAGGCCGGCGAGAAGAAGGGTGGTCCGGCCCCCCGTGGCATGGATCGCTTCGCCATGGATGTCACCGCCGGCGTGCTCACCGTCGACACCGGGCAGATCTTCCAGGGTCCGCCCATCGGGACCAACACCACTGGTCAAGAAGCTGAAGGCCCGCACTGCGTGGGCGGAGGACACTGATGCACATCACCTCGACCCTCGTCCTGGCCAATGCGGCCCGCACCATCGGCATCGTGCTCGGTGTGCTGCTGCTGCTGGCGTTCGCCATCGCCATCCTGTTCAACATGCGCAAGGGGCGCGCCGAGGTCGGCTCCGAGGTCGAACTCGCCGCCAACCGCAAGCCCTACCTCGATGACGAGGAACTGGAGACGAAGAAGCTCGACCGCACCCTCGGTGCCGGCCTCGTGCTCCTCGCAGTGATCGGCATCGCTCTGCCGCTCTACTGGCTGGCTGAGCCCAGCCGGCAGACCAACGCCGTCGACGCCTTCAAGGAAGAGGCGATCAAGCGCGGTGAGAACGTCTACATCAACGGCGCCCAGTGCGCGAGCTGCCATGGCCCCAACGGCGTGGGCGGTGTGGCCAACTACACCATCACCGATCCCGCCACCGGCGACTACGTGGCTGCGGTCTCGTGGCGCGCTCCCGCCCTCAATACCGTGATGTACCGCTACACGCCCGAGCAGGTCACCCTGATCCTCAACTACGGACGCGGCTTCTCGCCGATGCCGGCCTGGGGTGCTCCCGGTGGTGGTCCGCTCACCGAGCAGCAGATCTCCGATGTCATCGAGTACCTGATCTCGATCCAGATCCCGGCCGAGGAATCCACCGCTGCTGTGCAGGCGGAACTCGACAAGACCTGTGCCGCCGATGCCTCCGGCAACTGCACCGTCCCCGGCGGTCCCTACAAGACCCTCGGTGAGGCCGTCTTCAACCTCGGCTACACCGACAGCTTCGCCGGTGGCGCCTACTCATGCGGCCGCTGCCACACCAAGGGCTGGTCCTACGGTCAGGCCCAGGTCCCCGGTGGCGGTGGTTTCGGTCCCAACATGACCAACGGGTCCGAGATCCGCCAGTTCCCGACGGCTGCTCAGCAGGTCGCCTTCGTGTCGGCCTATCCCAAGGCCCAGACCTCCTACGGCATCCAGGGTCTCTCCAGCGGCCGGATGGGGAGCTTCGGCGTGAACCCGAACGCCGTCGACCCGAAGACTGCCATCATGTCGCCCGATCAGGTCATGCTGACCCAGGACCAGATCGCAGCTGTCGTCGCCTACGAGCGGAGCCTCTGACCATGCACCATCTCCAGATCCTCGCCGGCATCGCCTTCAACCCGGGCATCCGCGGCATCCTCGTCGTCTCCGTCGGCGTCGGGGTGCTGATGGGTTCGGTGTGGTTGCTGCTGTCCAGCAACGTCGGGGCGCGTCTCGGCATGCTGCTCACCCTCACCGGTCTGTTCGGCTGGCTCACGATCCTCACGCTCATCTGGTGGATCACCCCGCCCGCCATCGGTCCCCGCGGCACCAATGCCTCATGGAAGCCGGTCGAGATCTACGTGAACGGTTCGGGTGCGCCGAAGACCACCCAGGTGGGCGGTCTCGCCGATCCCTCGTCGCTCCCCACCGCCGACCAGATCCTCGCCGATCATCCGGAACTGGCCGCCGACTATCCGAACGGCTTCCTGCTCTCGGATCTCCAGGCCAACAACCCGAAGATCCTCGCCGAGTACATCCACTCGGAGAACATGAACGGCTGGAGCCTCGTGGCCTCCTCGGCCGCCGGTGAATCCCAGGCCGCCGCCGATGTGGCGCTGGTCAACGCCGGCATCTTCACCGGCCCCACGGCCTACAAGAAGCTCAACACCTGGGAGTACGGCGGCAAGCCCCAGCGCGAGAACGAATGCGCCGATTCCGACATGATCTGCCGTGCGGTCTTCCGTGTGAAGCTCGCCGTCACCTTCAAGCACCCCACCCACTACGCCGTGGTGCAGGTGCAGAAGGTGATCACCCAGGAGGCCAAGCCCGGTGAGCCGCCGCCCCTCCCGCAGGTCGACACCTCGGCCCCGGTCTACTCGGTGGTGCTGGTCCGCGATCTCGGCAACGTCCGACTCATCCCGTTCCTGTACTTCCTCATCTCGGTGTCGCTGTTCATCATCTTCGCCTGGACCCTCCACAACCGTGAGAAGGTCCTGATGAAGAACAAGGCGCTCGCCGACGCGGCCAAGGGGGCCTGATCCGTGGGTCAGTACCTCCCCATCCTCGCCATGCTGGTGCTGGCCATCCTGTTCGCCGCGATCAGCATCGTGGTGTCCAAGGTCCTGGCTCCCCGTCGTCCCTCGGCCTCGAAGTCCTCTCCCTACGAGTGCGGCATCGTCCCCGGACGTGACGTCCCCGAGCGGTTCCCGGTGAAGTTCTTCCTCGTGGCGATGATCTTCATCGTGTTCGACATCGAGGTCATCTTCCTGTTCCCGTTCGCCACCGTGTTCCGATCGCTCGGCGGGTTCGGCATCGCTGCCATCGTCATCTTCTCGGCGGCGGTCTTCGAATCGTTCGTGTACCTCATCAGCAACGGCGCACTCGACTGGGGTCCCATCAAGCAGCTGCGTCGCAGCGGTATCACCTCGCCGGCCCGCACCGCGTCCTCGACCATCCGACTCGTCGGTCTCGAAGGCCGCGACCCCGCTCCGGCCACCTCCTCGGAAGAAGCTGCATAGTGTCGAGCGAATCCCGTCCCACCGGTGGGCTCCTCGACGCCGGCCTCGAAGGACTCAGCCACAACTTCCTCACCGGCACCCTCGAGGGCCTCGTGAAGTGGGCCCGGTCCCACAGCGTCATGCCGGCCACCTTCGGTCTCGCATGCTGCGCCATCGAGATGATGGCCGCCGGCGGTCCCCACTACGACCTCTCCCGCTATGGCATGGAGACCTTCCGGGCTTCCCCGCGCCAGGCCGATCTCATGATCGTGGCCGGTCGCGTGTCCCAGAAGATGGCGCCGGTCCTCCGTCAGATCTACGACCAGATGATGGAACCCAAGTGGGTCATCTCCATGGGTGTGTGCGCCTCCTCGGGTGGCATGTTCAACAACTACGCCATCGTGCAGGGCGTCGATCAGATCGTCCCCGTCGATGTGTACGCCCCGGGCTGCCCGCCGTCGCCCGAGACCCTCATGCACGCCATCCTCACCCTGCATCAGCAGATCCGTGACGGCGAGCTCACCCGCCGCCCCGGTCAGGGCGCGGGCATCGTCATCGAGCAGGTCGGAGCCGCCGGGCCCACTCCCGTCGTGCTCGGACGGAGCTGACCATGGCCGACGACACCGCCCCCACCGGAGCGGACGACGCCGAGGTCGAGGTCACGCCCGAGGTCGCCCCCGAGGAGCTCTTCGGCGCACTGCTCACGCGGTCGGGCGGACAGCTCGTGCTGCATCCCACACGCGAGCAGTATCCGGCGCTCCTGCGCACGCTCCATGAGGCCGGGTACCACTCGGTCATCGACCTCTGTGGCGTCGACTACCTGACCCATCCCGGTCGCAGCGGCGTGCCGGCCTCTGTCGCCACGGAGCGCTTCGAGGTCGTGGTCAACCTCATCAACCACAAGGAGCGCGGCCGACTCCGCCTGCGCATCCAGATCCCTGTCGACGACGCTCGTCTGGCCAGTGCCTTCGACCTCTATCCCGGCACCGAGGCGATGGAACGCGAGACCTTCGACATGTTCGGGATCTCCTTCGACGGCCATCCCGATCTCACCCGCATCCTCATGCCCGAGGACTGGCTGGGTCATCCGCTGCGCAAGGACTACGACTCCGGTCGCATCCCCGTGCAGTTCAAGGGTGCTCCTGCGAACCGACCCGCCTCCCGATAGCTCACGCACCCATGACCACCACACACGACGCCCCCATCAACCTCGCCCAGACAGCCGAAGGCGCCCAGGAGCTCACCAGCCGCGACATCGTCGCCGCCGGTGAGCGGCTGCGCGAGCTCGGTGCCGTGCTGCGACTCTCGGAGTCCGAGGCCCTCGACGCCGAGCTCGATTCGGTGCCCGACGACGAGACCATGATCATCAACATGGGCCCGCAGCATCCGAGCACCCACGGTGTGCTCCGGCTCATGCTCGAGCTGCAGGGTGAAACAGTCCTTCGGTGCAAGCCGATCATCGGCTACCTCCACACCGGCATGGAGCGCACCGGTGAGGACCTCACCTATCTGCAGGGCCCCACCAACGTCACGCGCATGGATTACGCCGCGCCGCTGTTCACCGAGCTGGCGTTCTCCCTCACGGTCGAGAAGCTCCTCGACATCGAGGTCCCCGAGCGAGCGGTCTGGATCCGCATGCTCATGACCGAGATGAATCGCATCTCCTCGCATCTGCTGTTCATGGCCACCAACGGCATGGACCTCGGTGCGGTGTCGATGATGCTCTACGGCTGGCGCGAGCGCGAAGAGGCGCTGCGCTTCCTGCAGGAGGTCACCGGCCTCCGCATGAACCACAACTACATCCGTCCGGGTGGCGTCGCCGCCGATCTCCCCGACGGCTGGCGCGACAGCATCCTGCGCCTGCTCGACATGCTCCCGCCGCGCCTCGCCGAGTACGACGTGCTGATGACCAACCAGCCCATCTGGCGCGAGCGCCTGCAGGGAATCGGCGTCATCTCGGCCGAGGAGTGCCTCGCCCTCGGGGTCACCGGCCCCATCCTGCGCTCGACCGGGTACGACTGGGATCTGCGCCGCGACATGCCGTACCTCGCCTTCGATCAGATCGACTTCGATGTCGTCGTCGGCTCCTACGGCGACTGCTTCGACCGGTTCGCCATCCGTCTCGCCGAGATCCGTGAGTCGATGAAGATCGTCCGCCAGTGCCTCGAGAACATGCCGAAGGGCGACTACCGGATCCAGGACAAGAAGGTCACGCCGCCGCCTCGTGCCCGCATCGACGAGTCCATGGAAGCGCTCATCCATCACTTCAAGATCTTCACCGAGGGATTCAAGGTTCCCGAGGGTGAGGCCTATGTGTCCATCGAGTCACCCCGCGGCGAACTCGGCTGCTACATCGTCAGCGACGGCTCACCCACCCCGTATCGCATGCATGTGCGGGCTCCCAGTTTCGTGAACCTCCAGACGCTCCCGCATCTCATGCACGGCAACCTCGTCGCCGACGCCGTGGCCATCATCTCGTCGGTCGATCCGATCCTCGGGGAGGTCGATCGCTGATGTCCCGACTCACCGCTGAGAACACCGAACTCGCCCTCGAGATCATCGGTCGCTACCCGCGGCCCAAGTCCGCGCTCATCCCGCTGCTGCATCTGGCCCAGGAGCAGGACGGGCATGTCACCGACGACGCCATGTCCCATATCGCCGAACTGATCGGCGTCTCCGCCGCAGAGGTGCTGGGCACGGCCTCGTTCTACGAGATGTTCAAGTTCGAGCCCGTCGGCCGCTACATGGTCAACATCTGCACGAACATCTCCTGCCAGCTGATGGGTGGCGAGGAACTCCTCGAGCACGCTGAGGCCACCCTCGGCATCCGACCCGGACAGACCACCGCCGACGGACTCTTCACCATCGAGGACGTCGAGTGCATCGCGGCCTGCACCGAGGCCCCGTGCCTCCAGGTCAACTACCGGTACTTCCACCGGATCACCAACGCCGAGTTCGACCAGCTCGTCGACGAACTCCGTTCCGGGGCGCGCACCGACATCCCGCCGCACGGCACGCTCGCCACGGTGCGTCAGCGCATCCCCGCCGACCGCCGTGCCGGGGTCGTCACCCCCGAGAACACCGCCCATCCCGTCTGGCTCGCTTCATCGCAGGAGGCTCAGTCCTGATGAGCACCACCGACGTCCCCCGCATCATCACGTCCCGCTTCGAGTTCGACGACAGCCACACGCTTGCGCGCTACGAGGCCACCGGTGGCTACGAGGCCCTGCGCAAGGCGATCAGCATGGCTCCGGCCGCTGTTGCCGACGAGGTGAAGTCCGCCAGCCTGCTCGGTCGTGGTGGCGCCGGCTTCCCGGCCGGCGTGAAGTGGGGGCTCGCACCTGCCGAGGTCTGGCCGCGCTATCTCGTCGTCAACGGCGATGAATCCGAGCCGGGCACCTACAAGGACCGCCTCCTCATGGAGCGCGATCCCCATCAGCTCATCGAGGGTGTCCTGCTGGCCTGCTACGCCATCGGCTGCGGTCAGGCGTTCCTCTACGTCCGGGGCGAGATGGCCCTGGCCCAGGAGCGCATCGCAGCGGCACTCAACGACGCCTACGCCGCCGGGTACATCGGCCGCAACATCCTGGGCTCGGAGTTCTCCGTCGACATCGTGCTGTCCTGGGGTGCCGGCGCCTACATCGTGGGCGAGGAGACCGCCCTCATCGAGAGCCTCGAGGGCAACCGCGGGATGCCGCGCCTCAAGCCGCCGTTCTTCCCGGCGGCCAAGGGCCTCTACATGCAGCCCACCATCGTCAACAACGTCGAGACCCTCTCGAACCTGCCCTGGATCGTCCGCAACGGGGGAGAGGCGTTCGCCGCCCTCGGCGCCGAGACCTCACGCGGCACCCGCATGTTCGCCGTGTCGGGTCATGTGAAGAACCCGGGTGTGTTCGAGGTCGAGTACGGCGTCACCACCTTCCGTGATCTCATCTTCTCGCCCGAGTACGCCGGTGGCATCCGTGATGACAACGCCATCAAGGCGTTCATCCCCGGCGGCGCCTCCGCTCCGTGGTTCTTCGAGGAGCACCTCGATCTCCCGCTCGAGAAGGTCACCATCGACCGCGCCGGTTCGATGCTCGGTTCGGGCGCCATCGTCGTCATGGACGAGACCACCGATGCGGTGAAGGCATGTCTGCGCGTCGTGCGCTTCTTCGCCCGCGAATCCTGCGGCAAGTGCACCCCCTGCCGTGAGGGAACCACCTGGCTCGAGAAGATCCTCCAGCGCATCCTCGACGGCTACGGCCGCCCCTCCGACCTCGCGCTGCTGCTCGACGTCTGCGACAACATCTCCCCCGGGATCGCCTGGCCCCCGAAGCAGACCACCATCTGCCCGCTCGGCCCGTCGGCCGTCTCGCCCATCTCCTCGGCGCTGGAACGCTTCCGCCCCGAGTTCGAGGCGCGCATCACCCAGGCAGAGCAGACCCGTATCTCGGTGCCCGTGGCATTCCCCAAGGCGGTGACCCATGCCTGAGTCCGAGGCTCCCGCGGTCGACGGCGTCGTCGTCGAGATCAACGGCCATGAGGTCGTCGCCCGGAAGGGCGAGCTCCTCATCGACGCCGCCGAGCGCGCCGGCACCTACATCCCGCGCTTCTGCTACCACGAGCGCATGAAGCCCGTCGGCATGTGCCGGATGTGCCTCGTCGAGGTCGACTCCGGTCGTGGCCCGGCCCTGCAGCCCAGCTGCATGATCGAGTGCACGCCCGGCATGAAGGTCGAGACCGAATCCGAGATCACCAAGAAGGCTCAGGACGGCGTCCTCGAGTTCCTGCTGCTGAACCATCCGCTCGACTGCCCGGTCTGCGACAAGGGCGGCGAATGCCCCCTCCAGGACCAGACCATGGCGTTCGGTCCCGGTGAGAGCCGCATGGTCGAGGAGAAGCGCCACAAGGAGAAGCCGATCCCGATCAGCGATCTCGTGCTGCTCGATCGTGAGCGCTGCATCCTGTGCGATCGCTGCACGCGTTTCGCCAAGGACGTCGCCGGCGATCCGCTGATCCACTTCATCCATCGGGGCAACAACACCGAGGTCAACACGTTCCCCGACGAACCGTTCGCCTCGTACTTCAGCGGCAACACCGTGCAGATCTGTCCCGTGGGTGCCCTCACCGCCAGCACCTATCGGTTCAAGGCCCGTCCCTGGGATCTCGACACCACCGAGTCCACCTGTCAGGGCTGTTCGGTGGGCTGTCGCATCTCGATCGACTCCTCCCGGGATCAGGTCCAGCGCTACTCGGGTGTCGACATCGACCCCGTGAACTGGGGCTGGCTCTGCGACAAGGGTCGCTTCTCGAGCGAGGCCGTGGCTGCTGAGGGTCGCCTGGGCGAGCCGCTGCTGCGCACCGCTGCCGGCCTCACGCCCGCCCGCTGGTCCGAGGCGCTGGCCGCCGCCGCCACGGCGCTGACGGCCGCATCTCCCGCTTCGATCGCCTTCATCGGCGGCGCCCGACTCACCAACGAGGACGCCTACGCCTGGGCCAAGCTCGCCAAGGGCGTGCTCGGCACCGACAACGTCGACGCCCAGCTCGCCGATGGTCTTCCGGCCGAAGCGGCACTGGGTCTGCCCCGCACCACCATCGACGAACTCTGCGCCCCGGGCGGCACCGTGCTCCTGCTCGGTCCCGATCCGAAGGAGGAGCTCCCGGTGCTCTTCCTCCGTCTGCGTCATGCGGCGGAGAACGATCGCGTCACCCTGCTCGAGATCTCGCCACGCACCACGGGGATCACCTCGCTCTCGAAGGCATCGCTGCAGCCCCGCCCGGGCGAGACCGGCGATCTCCTCCGTGCACTCACCGCCGCCACCGACACCGATCGCGATGTCGCCGGTGTCACCGCTGAGCGCATCAACGCCATGCGGGCGCTGATCGCTGCGGCGAACGGTCCGATCAAGGTCCTGCTGGGTCGTGCATCGCTCAGCGAGTCCGTCGCCGTCACGCTCGACGCCGCCACCGTGCTGCTCGAGGCCCGTCCCGACACCGTGTTCCTCCCCGCACTGCGCCGAGCGAACATCCACGGCGCCCTCGACATGGGACTCGCCCCCGGCATGCTTCCCGGGCGCGTCGCCCTCGACGCCGCTCGTCCGTGGTTCGCCGAATGCTGGCCCACCGTGCCGGCCGCTCGTGGTCTCGACACCGTCGGGATCCTCGAGGCCGCCGCTGCGGGTCAGATCGACGTGCTCGTGCTCCTCGGTGCCGATCCGCTCGCTGATCTTCCCGACGCCGACCTCGCCGCTCGTGGTCTCGCCGGCGCCCGCACCGTCATCAGCGTCGACACGCTCCTCAACGCCTCGAGCCTGCAGGCCGACATCGTGCTGGCCGCCGCCGGGTTCGCCGAGAAGGCGGGCTCGACCACCAACCTCGAGGGTCGGGTGAGTTCGCTCTCGCAGCGGGTCACCCCTCCGGGCACCGCCCGTCCCGACTGGGTGCTGGCCACCGAACTGGCCTCCCGACTCGGTGCCGACCTCGGATTCACCTCACCGGCCGATGTCCTCGCCGAGATCGGCAGCATCGCACCGTCCCATCTCGGTATCACCGCCGAGCTCGTGGCCGCCGCTCCCGATGGTGTCCTCGTCCCCGGTGATCTCCCGGCCCCGGTCGTCGACGAGCTCGATGTCGAGGTCGATGTCGAGGTCGAGGCAGTCGCAGAGGCAGAGGCCGGGACGGACGAGACCGGAACCGCAGATGCCGAGGCCGTGGCCGTGGCTGAAGCTGAAGCTGAAGCTGGAGCTGGAGCTGGAGCTGGAGCGGACGCCGAGCCCGTCGATCCCGAACTGCTCGCCGAACTGGATCAGGCCGAGACCGCCGCAGCACAGCCGCAGCCCGTGGCCTTCAGCGCCGCGGCCCCGGTGCCCGCCCCTGCGGTGGACTCCTACTCGTTCCGGCTCGTGGCCACGCGCAAGCTCTACGACCAGGGCACCATCGTGCAGTCCGGCAACCATCTCGCCGGTCTCGCCCCGGGCACTGCGGTGCGCGTGAGTCCCTACGACTTCGATCGTCTCGGCGTCGCGGCCGGCGACATCGTCTCGGTGCGCTCGCCGCGCACCACGATGATGATGCCGATCCACGCCGATGCCGGTGTCCCCCGGGGCACTGCCGCAGTCGTGCTGAACCAGTCCGACCATCAGGTGAGCACCCTCATGAACATCACCGAGCTCGTGACCGAACTGCGGATCGAGACCACGAAATGATCGCCGCCGTGACCTCCCTCGGTGCCGCCACGGTGAGCGGTGATCCGCTCCTCGCCGGTCATATCGATCTGGCGATCGTGCTGATCGTGATCCTCAAGGTCGTGGTGATCTTCGCCCTGATGCTCGTGGCCACGATGCTGATGATCTGGTTCGAGCGAAAGGTGGTCAGCGACCTCCAGAACCGGGTCGGCCCCAACACCGCAGGTCCATTCGGCATCCTGCAGACCCTCGCCGACGGCATCAAGTTCTTCTTCAAGGAGGACCTCAAGCCGGCCCGGGCCCAGATGCGCGTCTTCATCCTCGCCCCGTTCCTCACCGTGGTGCCGGCCTTCCTCCTGTTCACCATCGTCCCCTTCGGCGGCGACTTCTCGAACGGTCACGACGGCTCGGTCGAGCTCTTCGGCCACACCACCTATCTCCAGCTCGCCGATCCCGCCATCGGCATCCTGTTCGCGCTGGCGCTGTCCTCGATCGCCGTGTACGGCGTGATGCTCGCCGGTTGGTCCTCCGGTTCGAAGTACCCGCTGCTCAGCTCGGTGCGCGCCTCGGCCCAGATGGTCTCCTATGAAGCCGCCCTCGGCCTGTCCGTGTGCTCGGTGGTGCTCGTGTCGGGCACGCTCAGCACCCACGGCATCGTGATGGCCCAGGCCGGTGCCGGCTGGGCAGGGTTCATCCCGCACTGGAACCTCGTCGCTGCCGGTGTGCTGCCGTTCGTGGTGTTCCTGCTGGCCAGCCAGGCCGAGCTCAACCGCCCGCCGTTCGATCTCGTCGAGGCCGAGCAGGAACTCGTCGGCGGCTACCACACCGAGTACAGCTCCATCCGCTTCGCTCTGTTCTTCGTGGCCGAGTTCATGAACTCCGTCACCATGGCCGCCATCATCGTCACCCTGTTCCTCGGCGGACCCGCCGGGCCCGCGCTCATCGGCCCGGGTTGGCTGTGGGGCGTGATCTGGTTCCTCCTCAAGGTGCTGGCCTTCCTGTTCCTGTTCGTCTGGATCCGCAGCAGCGTGCCGCGGGTCCGCTATGACCAACTCATGGATCTCGGCTGGAAGGTGCTCATCCCGATGTCACTCGGGTGGTTCCTGCTCCTCGCCACCTACTACGTGGCCCGTGACCAGCACTGGAACGGTCTCATCACCATCGTGATCGGTGGCGCCATCGGCCTCACCGGCTACGGCCTGCTGCGGTTCGCCATCGCGACCTCGAGGGCCAAGCGTCTGCAGGGAGTGGTCGAGTAATGGGTTACCTCGGAGGTTTCCTCGTCAGCCTGCGTCAGATCGGACGCAAGCAGCGGGTCACGACCCAGTATCCGGAGGAGAAGGCCCCGAAGGCCCTCCGGGTCCATGGTCGCCACGTCCTCAACCGCTACGAGGACGGCATGGAGAAGTGCATCGGCTGCGAACTGTGCGCCGGTGTCTGTCCCGCCCGGTGCATCTATGTGCGCGGAGCGGAGAACGATCCCGAGAACCCGGTCTCGCCGGGTGAGCGCTTCGGCTTCATCTACGAGATCAACTATCTGCGCTGCATCCACTGCGATCTCTGTGTCGAGGCCTGCCCGACCGAGGCCATCACGGAGTCGAAGATGTTCGAGTTCTCGTTCACGAGCCGGGCCGACGCCATCTACACGAAGTCGGAACTCGTGGTCGACGATGCCGGCATGCCCAAGCACCTCCCCTGGGAGGACTGGCGTCCGGGCGAGGATCTCAACACCTCGGCCTGGATGCGCGCCACGGCACCATCCGGTGCAGCGGAGTTCGAGGGCATCATCGGCTGGTCCGGCGAACTCGGCTACGGCATCCGTGCCCCCGAGGCCGGTCAGGAACTCAAGGACGCCATCACCGCCACCCACGGCCACGATGATCACGGCCATGACGATCACGGCCATGACGATCACGGTCACGACCACGGTGATCACGATCACGACGATCACGGACACGGGGGTCACTGATCATGGAGACCGCAGTGTTCATCGTGTGCGCGTTGATCGTGCTCGCCGGTGCCATCGGGGTGGTGATGTCCCGCAATCCGGTCCATGCCGCCCTCAGCCTCGTGGCCACCCTGTTCGGCATCGCCGTGCTGTTCCTCAACCTCGGTGCCCAGCTGCTCGCCGTGGTGCAGGTCATCGTCTACACCGGGGCCATCGTGGTCCTGATCCTGTTCGTCCTCATGCTCCTCGGGGTCGATGAGGACGAGGATCTCGACGCCGAACCGATCGTCGGCCAGCGGATCCTCGCCGTGCTGGTCGGACTGCTCCTCGCCGGTGCGGTCCTGGCCGTCATCATCCTCGGCAAGGATGCCGCAGTCACGGGTGCCCATTCCGCCACGGAGGCGATCTCGCCCTCGATCGCCAACATCGTGCAGATCGGCCGTCAGCTCTTCACCACCTATGTCTTCCCGCTGGAGCTCACCGCCGGCCTCCTCACGATCGCCGTGGTCGGGGCAGTGGTCCTCTCCCGACGTCCGAAGGACCTCCAACCGATCCCGGAGCCTGAATCCATGACCGAGCTCGGCGATGATCCGCTGACCACCATCCCCGAGGAGGCGGCGCACTGATGAGCCCGAACCTCCCGCTCGCCTACCTCGCGCTCTCGGCGATCCTCTTCGCCATCGGTGGCGTGGGTCTGCTGGTGCGTCGCAACCCGCTCGTGATGATCATGTGCGTGGAGCTGATGCTCAACGCCGTGAACCTCACCTTCGTCACCTTCGGGAAGATGCTCGACGACATCTCCGGACAGGTGATCGTCTTCTTCGTGATGGTGGTCGCAGCCGCTGAGGTCGTGATCGGCCTCGCGCTGATCGTGGCCATGGCCCGCCGCCGTCCCGAAGCCAACGCCGACGACCTGCGACTGCTGAGGGGGTAGCGATCATGGTCAGCCTTCTGTGGCTCATTCCCGCGCTCCCGCTCGCCGGGTTCCTCCTCCTGCTGCTGCTGGGCAAGCGCATCGGTGAACCTTTTGCCGGATGGATCGGCACGGCCACCGTCGCCGGTTCGTTCGTCACCGCGCTGGTGGTGTTCGCCGGACTCTGGAACGAACCGGAGCACACCTATTCGCTGAAGCTGTTCGAGTGGATGCCCGCCGGGAAGTTCTCGGTCGACATCGGCTTCCTGCTCGATCCGCTCTCCATGGCGATGATCCTGTTCATCACCGGCATCGCCGCGCTGATCCACCTGTACTCGATCGGGTACATGCATGGCGACAGCCGCTTCCCGCGTTTCTTCACCTATCTCAACCTGTTCGTGTTCTCGATGCTCATGCTCGTCATGGGCGACAACCTCGTGCTCACGTTCCTCGGCTGGGAGGGTGTGGGCGCCTGCTCGTACTTCCTCATCTCGTTCTGGTTCGAGAAGGACGCCAACGCCAGCGCCGGCAAGAAGGCCTTCATCACCAACCGCGTCGGCGACTGGGGATTCATGGTCGGCACCTTCGCCACCTTCTTCGCCTTCGGCACCGTGAAGTACGTGGAGTTCCTCCCGAAGGCGTCGGGCCTGGCCCAGACCACCGCCACCTTCATCGTGCTGATGCTCTTCATCGGCGCCATGGGCAAGTCCGCTCAGATCCCGCTGTTCATCTGGCTGCCCGACGCCATGGCCGGTCCCACGCCGGTGTCGGCGCTCATCCACGCCGCCACGATGGTCACCGCCGGCGTGTACCTCATGGTGCGCGTCAACCCGATCATCGCGGCGTCGGCATCCTGGTTGCCCTGGGTCATCGCCGGTATCGGGGTCGCCACGGCGTTCCTCGCCGCCACCATCGCCATCGCCCAGACCGACATCAAGAAGGTGCTGGCCTACTCCACGGTCAGCCAGCTGGGATACATGTTCCTCGCCGTCGGTGTCGGTGGCTACAGCGCCGCCATCTTCCACATGATCACCCACGCCTTCTTCAAGGCCTGCATGTTCCTCGGTTCCGGCTCCGTCATCCATGGCATGGACGACGAGCAGGACATGCGCCGGATGGGTGCGCTGCGAAAGGTCATGCCCATCACGGCCATCACCTTCATCATCGGGTGGTTGGCCATCGCGGGTGTGCCGCCGTTCTCCGGTTTCTGGTCGAAGGACGACATCCTCGCCTACGCCCTGCACAAGAGCGTGGTGCTCTACGTGATCGGTCTCATCACTGCACTGCTGACGGCCTTCTACATGAGCCGTCAGGTGTTCATGGTGTTCTTCGGCAAGGCCAACTGGGGCGAATCCCATGAGGCCGAACTGGCCAACAAGATCGCCCACGAGACCTCCACCGTCGACGGCGACACCGCTGCAGACGCCGACTCGCATGATGACGCCCATGCCGGACACGGGGCCCATGCCGGCCATGGTGTCCATCCGCATGAGTCGCCCCGCACCATGACCATCCCGCTCATCGTGCTGGCGTTCTTCGCGGCCATCGCCGGGGCGCTCAACCTCCCCTTCACCGAGAAGCTCGAGTTCCTCAACCGCTGGCTCGAGCCGGTGGTCGGGGCCACCCAGACCCAGCTGCATCTCTCGGGCAGCCAGCTGGCGATCGAGCTCGTCACCTCGTCAGTGATCGCACTGCTCGGCATCGCCATCGCCTACGGCGTGTACCTGAAGCACAAGGTCGATGCCCGTCGGATCGAACTGCCGCTGTTCGCCAACGGCTGGTACATCGACTCCACGATCACCAACTTCATGGGCGGTCTCGGACGCAAGGGCTTCGAACTCATCGCCATGTTCGACAAGGTGGTCATCGATGGAGCAGTCAACGGTGTGGCTCGTGCCACCCGCGGGGGAGCGATGCGTCTGCGCACCGTGCAGAGCGGATACGTCCGCTGGTACGCGCTCATGATCGGGGTGGGGGCAGTGGTCGTCGTGGCCTTCGTGCTCTCGCAGGTGTCGTTCTCATGAGCCAGTTGATCCTCGCCAACGAAGCCGTGGCCGGCTTCCCCATCCTCCCCGCACTCGTGTTCCTGCCCATGGTGGGGGCAGCGGTGCTCGCCCTCATCCCGCGCTCGCGCCCCGAGATCTCGCGTCAGGTCGCCATCCTGTTCGCCCTCGCCACCGGCGTGCTCAGCATCGTGATGCTCTGCCAGTTCAAGACCTCGGACGAGCACTTCCAGTTCACCGTCTCGCAGACCTGGGTGTCCTCGCTCGACATCAAGTTCTTCCTCGGTGTCGACGGCATCTCGCTGTTCCTGGTGGTGCTCACCGGGATCCTCTTCCCGATCGCCCTGTTCGCAGCGAAGCCCGACAACGACCCGAAGGGGTACTACGCCTGGCTCACCCTGCTCATGGGCGGCTGCATGGGTGCGTTCCTGTCGCTGGATCTCTTCCTGTTCTTCCTGATGTTCGAGATCACGCTGGTGCCCCTCTACATGCTCATCGGCAAGTGGGGTCACGGTCGTCGGGTCTACGCCGCCACGAAGTTCTTCCTGTACACGATGCTCGGTTCGGCTTTCATGCTGGTCAGCATCGTGTCGCTGGCGGTGCTGGCCAAGGCGGGCGACAACGGTGCCATCACCTTCGATTTCACCAAGATCATCGCCAGCAACAACCTCGCCACCGGAACCGGTCGCTGGCTGTTCCTCGGCATGGCCATTGCCTTCGCCGTCAAGGTCCCGGCCTTCCCGTTCCACACCTGGCTCCCTGATGCCCACACCGAGGCCCCGACCGCCGGCTCGATCGACCTCGCCGGCATCCTCCTGAAGCTCGGCACCTACGGCTTCCTGCGCTTCGGTCTGGAACTGTTCCCCGAAGCCACCGTGTGGTTCGCTCCGGTCATGCTCACGATCGGTGCCATCGGGATCATCTACGGCGGCATCGTGGCGGCCATGCAGCGCAACCTCAAGCGTCTGGTGGCGTACTCATCGGTCGCTCACATGGGTTTCGCGATCATGGGTCTGTTCGCCCTCAACATGGAGGGTGTGCAGGGCTCGGTGCTCCAGATGGTCAACCACGGCATCTCGACCGGCGCACTGTTCATCCTGCTGGGCTTCCTCTACAGCCGCCGGCACACCTATGAGATCTCGCAGCTCAAGGGCATCGCCAAGGTGGCTCCGGTGTTCGCCGGCATCTTCACCATCGTGATGCTCTCCTCGATCGGTCTGCCCGGCCTCAACGGATTCGTCGGCGAGTTCCTCGTGCTCATCGGAACGTTCGTGGCGCATCGTTGGTGGGCCGTGGTGGCCGCCGCCGGCGTCATCATCGCTGCGCTCTATCTGCTCTGGGCCTACCAGCGCGTGTTCCAGGGCGAGCCGGATGAGGCCAACGCCAGCTTCCCCGATCTGCGTATCTCGGAACGCCTCGTCATGGTGCCCCTGCTGGTCCTGATCGTGTTCCTCGGCGTCTATCCCAAGCCGATGCTGGATCGGATCCAGCCCTCGGTGAAGCGGGTCATCACCCGCATGGAGGCCCAGGTCGACGGGTTCCACGAGCCGGTCACCCAGGGAGGGAGTCAGCTCGGACCCATCGATGCGCTGCTGCACGAGCATCAGGGCGGCGCCTCGGAATCGGGCTCCTCCAACGGTGAGCATGCGCTCGCCCCGATCGGTGTGGGAGTGATCCGATGAGCATCGTCGCTTCCATCCTCGGTCAGGCCCAGCCACTGATCACGTCGAACCCCATGGGTGCGTCGGAGAGCACGCCCGTCATCCATCTGGCCGGTCCCTCGGTCGACTGGCCGGCACTGCTGCCGCTGCTGATCCTGCTGGTGGGCGGCCTGCTCATGCTCACCTTCTCCTCGTTCCTGCGGGGACGAGCACCGAAGGGCCTCTTCGCAACGGTCACGGTCGTCATCGCCGTCGCCGCAGCACTCAGCGCCCTGCCCGTGTGGGCCAGGGTGCAGAACTGGGACTCCCTGCTGTGGTGGTCGACCTCGCACTCGCAGCACGGCGCGTTCAGCACCGTGGGCGGATCGGTCGGCATCGACGGCTTCAGCCTCTTCATCACCATCGCACTGTGCAGTGCCGTGGCGATGGCGGCGCTCCTGGCCAACGCCTACCTGCGCCGTGAGGACATGGAGGGACCCGAGTTCTACGTCCTCATGCTCATCTCGGCGTCCGGTGGCGTGATGATGGCGATGGCCAACGATCTGATCGTGATGTTCATCGGCATCGAGACCCTCTCCATCGCCGTCTACGTGCTCGCCGGCATGCATCTGCGCCGGGTCCAGTCGCAGGAGTCGGGCATCAAGTACTTCGTGCTCGGCGCGTTCTCCTCGGCGTTCCTGCTCTACGGCATCGCCATGATCTACGGCGCCACCGGATCGGTGAACCTCCTGCAGATCAAGGACTTCATGTCGGTCGTGGTGCCGCTGCACAACGGCTTCCTGCTGCTCGGCCTCGCCCTCATCCTCATCGGCCTGGCGTTCAAGGTCGCTGCCGTCCCGTTCCATGCGTGGAGCCCCGATGTCTACGACGGCGCCCCGACCCCGGCCGTGGCCTGGATGGCCTCGGGTGTGAAGGCGGCGGCGTTCGCCGGCCTCGTGCGGATCTTCGTGCTCACGTTCTCGAACTACGGCTCCACCTGGCGCCCGATCGTGTACGTGCTGGCCATCCTCTCGATGGTCGTCGGTGCGGCGCTCGCCATCGTGCAGAGCAACGTCAAGCGCATGCTGGCCTACTCCTCGATCAGCCATGCGGGCTTCATGCTCATGGCGCTCCAGGCCAGCTCCTCACAGGGAACCGCGGCCATCGCGTTCTACGTGGCGGTCTACACGTTCATGGTCGCCGGTTCCTTCGGCGTGGCCACCATCGTGGGCCGGCGGGGCGACGGGCATCATTCCCTCGCCGATTACAAGGGCCTGTCCCGGAGCAACCCGGTGCTCGCCGCGGCGTTCACACTGCTGTTGCTCGCACAGGCCGGTGTGCCGTTCACGGCAGGCTTCTTCGCCAAGTTCTACGCCATCACCGCTGCGGTCAACTCACACAGCACGCCGCTGGCCATCATCGCCATGGTCTCGGCGGTCATCTCGGCGTTCCTGTATCTGCGTCTCATCGTGGCCATGTTCATGACCGGTGGCGACGACGGTGCCGATGCACCGCTGCCCGCCGCTGCCGATCGGATCCGGGTGCCCTTCAGCGCCGGACTCGCACTGGCGGTGTGCGTCGGTGTCACCGTCCTGTTCGGCCTGGTCCCCGATCTGCTCGTCAACCCCGCCCGGGATGCCACGCCGGCGCTGGTCAAGGTGGAGGCCACAGGCGCCCCCGCCAGCTCCATCACCGGCGGCTGATCACCCCATGATCCGCACCCCCGGAACGCACCATCCGCTGTCCCACCCCCGTACATCACGCAGACTGTTGCCGTCGTCGACAGTCCACGCGAGAGGATTTCATGCCGTGCTCGGCCGATCTGTAGGCTCAAAATCTCATGTCTGAGTACTCCGATTTCGTACGCCAGTACCTCACTGTGGCGATCTTCGCGGGCGTCGGTGTCGGCCTCGGCGCGGGCCTTCTCGGCATCGGAAAGATCTTCCGTCCGACCCGTCCCCAGGAGCAGAAGTACCTCTCCTACGAGTCGGGCGTCGATGCCGTCGGCACCGGGTGGTCGCAGAGTCAGATCCGGTACTACGTCTACGCACTGCTCTTCGTGATGTTCGACGTCGAAGCGGTGTTCATGTTCCCGTGGGCCACGCAGCTCGAGAGCTACGGAACCTTCGGTCTGGTCGAGATGCTGGTCTTCGTCGCCATCCTCGCTCTCGGTCTGCTCTATGCATGGCGCAAGAAGGTGCTCCGATGGGTCTAGTCGAAAGCGGTCGTGTCCCGAAGCCGCTGTCCAAGCTCCTCAACCTCTCGCGCAAGTACTCGATCTGGGCCTATCAGTGGGGTCTGGCCTGCTGCGCCATCGAGATGGGTGCGGCATTCGCGTCGCCGCGCTACGACGTCATGCGCCTCGGGGTCATCCCCTTCCCGGCCAGCCCACGACAGGCTGATCTCGTCGTCATCGCCGGAACCGTCACCGACAAGCTCGCCCCTGCCGTCGTGCGGCTCTACGAGCAGATGCCCGATCCCAAGTACGTGATCTCCATGGGCTCCTGCGCGAACTGCGGCGGGCCTTACTGGGACAGTTACTCGGTCACCAAGGGTGTCGATCAGCTCATCCCCGTCGACGTCTACGTGCCGGGCTGTCCGCCGCGGCCCGAGGCCCTGCTCGAAGGCATCCTGCTGCTGCAGGAACGCATCGCCCATGAGGACATGGCCGAGCGCTGGAAGGGTGAACCCATTGTCGTCAACTGACACCACCGACGCAGCAGCAGAGGCCGAGTCCGGCGCAGTCGTCGAGACCGACGCCGCCCGCGAGGCCGTGCTGGCCGAACTCATCGAACGTCTCGGCGATGCCGTCCTCGGATCCCACATCCGTCCCGGCGACGATCTCTGGGTGCGCATCGATCGCACCGCATGGCGCGAGGCCGCCGAGGCCGTGAAGGCGATGGGATTCACGTTCTTCGACTACGTGTCGGCCATCGACTGGCTGCCCTCCCCGTTCGGCCGCGACATGGACGCCCAGGAGGACCTCGTGGTCTCGGGCGCCGAGCCGAAGGAACCAGCTCCCATCGTGCAGGGCTATGCCGGTGGCGACACCCGCTTCCAGGTCATCGCCCACGTCTACAGCATCGCCACCGCCACGGGCATCCATCTCAAGGCCGATGTGCCTGACGACGATCTCTCGCTCCCCACCTGGTCGGGCGTCTTCGCCGGTGCCAACTGGCATGAGCGCGAGACCCGCGAGATGTTCGGGATCACCTTCGACGGTCATCCCAACCTGATCAACATGTACCTGCCGACCGACTTCCAGGGCTTCCCCCTGCGCAAGGACTTCCCGCTCCTCGCCCGTCGCGTGCGTCCGTGGCCGGGGATCGTCGATGTCGAGCCGATGCCCGGAGCCGCCGATTCCGAGGAGGGTGACGCCGAATGACCGCCGTCAGCGACCCCAGCCAGCTCTCCGACCTCGTCGCCGAGGCCACCGACACACGGGTCAACCTGGATTTCGAATCCGAGGGGATGACCCTCAACATGGGTCCCCAGCATCCGGCCACCCATGGAACGCTGCGCATCGTCGCCAAGCTCGACGGTGAGCAGGTCATCTCGGCCGAGCCGATCTGTGGCTACATGCATCGCGGCTACGAGAAGATCGTCGAGGTCCGCTCGTATCCGCAGATCAACGCCCTGATCAATCGCATCGACTGGCTCGGCAGCTTCGCCAACGAGGTGCCGTTCATCCTCGCCGCCGAGAAGCTCATGGGTGTCGAGGCCCCGCCCCGCGCCCAGTGGATCCGCACGATCCTGTTCGAGATGTCCCGTGTGGCCAACATCTCGCTGTTCCTCGGTGATTTCGGTCTGCAGCTCGGCGGCATGACCGCCGGCTTCTACGCCTTCCGCGATCGCGAGCATGTCCTCAACATGATCGAATCGGCCACCGGCGGACGGTTCCATCCGAACTTCGACCGCATCGGCGGCCTCAAGGATGATCTGCCCAAGGGCTGGATCGCCGATTCCCATGTCGCCATGGACAAGCTCCTCGCGTTCTGCGACGAGATGGAGGACCTCCTCGTCGGCAACGAGATCTTCCAGTCCCGTACCCGCGGCATCGGTGTCATCCCCGCCGACATCGCCCTGAACTACGGCCTCTCCGGTGCCAACCTGCGCGCGTCGGGCGTCGACTGGGACCTCCGTCGCGACGGCTGCCCGCCCGGTCTGGTCTACGACCAGGCCGACTGGAAGGTCTGGACCCACCCCGACGGCGACTGCTTCGCCCGCACCTGGGTCCGTCTCCAGGAGACCCGAGAAGCGGCCAAGATCGTCAAGCAGCTGCTCGACACCATCCCGGCCGGACCGGTCATGGCCAAGGTGCCGCGCATCATCAAGGTGCCCGAGGGCGAGGCCTACGTCGCCACCGAGAACCCGCTCGGCGAGATGGGCTACTACATCGTGTCCAAGGGTGAGCTCGTGCCGTTCCGGGTCAAGATCCGCTCGGCCTCGTTCAACAACATCTCGATCGTCCCGTGGGTGGCCCGCGGCGCCTACGTGCCCGATCTCATCTCGATCCTGGGCAGCCTCTACTTCATCCTCGGAGACATCGACCGATGATCCCGATGCTGGCCTCCTTCGCCCCGCCGTACTGGCTGTCCACCGTCATCAAGGTGCTCGTCGTCGGCGCGGTCGTCCCCACCACCGCCCTCATCCTCGGCGTGGTCTTCCTGTTCAAGATCATGAGTTGGATGCAGAGCCGTCTCGGTCCGCAGGAGGCCGGCCCCCGTGGTCTGCTCCAGCTGCTCGCCGACGGCGTGAAGTTCATCCAGAAGGAGGACATCGCCCCGAACGGCGCCGACCTCTGGGTGTTCAAGGCCGCTCCGCTCGTGGTGCTCTCCTCCACGCTGCTGCTCTACGTGGCACTGCCCGCATCGGCACATCTGGTCGTCGAGAACCTCGACGTCGGTGTGTTCTACGTGCTGGCGATCTCCTCGCTGTCGGTCATCGGTGTCCTCATGGCGGGCTGGGCCTCGGCCAACAAGTACTCGCTCATGGGTGCGCTCCGTGCGGCGGGGCAGCTCATCGCCTACGAGCTGCCCATGGTGCTCGCCGTCATGGGTGTGGTCATCCAGGCCGGCACCCTCAGCCTCAACGGCATCGTGTTCGCCCAGAACGGCGGTGCCATCTTCGGCTGGACCGGCATCGGCAACCCGTACATCCTCACCCAGTTCATCGGGTTCTTCATCTTCATCGCCGCCGTCCAGGCCGAGCTCACGCAGCCGCCCTTCGACATGCCGGTCGCCGAATCGGAGATCGTGAGCGGCTACCAGGTCGAGTACACGGGCTTCCGCTTCCTCATCTTCTTCCTCGCCGAGTTCGCCACGGCGTTCGTGTTCGCCGGTATCGCCGCCGTCATGTTCCTCGGCGGCTGGGCCGTCCCGTGGCTCTCGGCCAACAGCGACTGGTACTACGTCCTCGGCCCGGCGGTGCTGTTCGCCAAGGTGATGCTCGTCTCGTTCATCATCTTCTGGGTCCGGTTCACCTATCCCCGTCTCCGTGAGGATCAGCTCCAGAGCTTCGCCTGGAAGTTCCTCATCCCGCTGGCGCTCGTCAACATCGTCGCCACGGCCATCCTGAAGGTGGTGTTCTGATGCCTCAGGTCCCCGGTCTCATCAAGGGTCTCGGTGTCACGTTCGGCGAGATGGTCAAGACCCTCAAGTCGGGTCCCCAGACCACCCGCTACCCGCACGAGCGCGAGGAGCCCACGGCCCGTGCCCGCGGGGTCATCGCCATGCATGAGGAGAACTGCACCTCATGCATGCTCTGCGCCCGTGAGTGTCCCGACTGGTGCATCTTCATCGAGGCGCACAAGTACGTCGCCCCGCCGCGCCGCGAGGGTGGCAAGCCCCGCCAGAAGAACGAACTCGACCGCTTCGACATCGACTACTCGCTGTGCATGTACTGCGGCATCTGCGTCGAGGTCTGCCCGTTCGATGCGCTCTTCTGGAGCCCGGAGCACGAGTACTCGGAGGTCCGCATCGCCGATCTCCTCCACGACAAGAGCCGACTGGCGCAGTGGATGGAGACCGTCCCGGAGTTCGAGCCCTACGAGGCCGGCTCCGAGGCCAAGCTCAGGAAGGTGCCGAAGGACTGATGCTCGCTCTTCTCGTCGCCCAGAACATCGCGTTCTACATCATCGCCGCCCTCATGGTGTTCGGCGCCATCCGGGTCGTCACCTGCAAGAACCTCATGCACGCCGCGCTCTGGCTGGTGCTGGTGCTCGCCGGTGTGGCCGCCCAGTACATCCTGCTGGCTGCCGAGTTCGTGGCCATCACCCAGGTGCTCGTCTACCTCGGCGCCATCATCGTGCTGTTCCTGTTCGGCATCATGCTCACCCGCACCAAGACCGGCACCGACGACAACCTCGACAACTCCGCCGGGGCTCGTCGCATGGCCGCACTCATCGGTGTGCTGCTCGCCGGAGTGATGGGCTACTCGCTCTGGGACGGCTTCGGGAAGCGTGAGTTCGGCGATCTGCTCGTCCAACGCACCGCCCAGGTCAGCGATTCCATCTTCTCCACCTACCTGCTGCCCTTCGAGGTCATCTCGATCCTTCTGCTCGCTGCGCTCATCGGCGCCATCGTCCTCGCTCGGAGGGACTGATGCTGGTCAACCAGTTCCTCTTCCTCGGCGCGATCCTCTTCTGCATCGGGGTCTACGGCGTCCTCGCCCGTCGCAATGCGGTGCTCGTGCTGATGTCGATCGAACTCATCCTGAACTCGGTCAACATCAACCTCGTCGCCTTCGGTGCCATGTGGCATGTCACCGATCCCTCCAACCTCTCCGGTCAGGTGTTCGCCCTGTTCGTGATCGCCATCGCGGCGGCTGAGGTCGGTGTCGGTCTGGCGATCGTCCTGTTGATCCACCGCAATCGTCAGAGCATCGACGTCAACGACGTCGATCTGATGAAGGGCTGATGCTGTGATCCCCAATCTCCTCGACAAGGTCTGGATCGTGCCGGCGCTCATGGCGTCGTCGTTCCTGATCATCCTGTTCTTCGGCAAGCGGGTCGGTACCCGCGCCACCGCTGGCATCGGCATCGTCGCCGTGTCGCTCGCCCTGGTGTTCTCCGTCTGCGTGGCGGGTCAGTGGATCAACCGGGTCAACAATCCGCCCACCGGTGCGAAGCTCGCCGCCGATGTCGTGGCGGCCAACGGACTCACCCCGCAGACCGGCCCCAACATCATCGGCGAGATCAAGGCCACCACGACCGAGTCCGGCGAGACCATCACCTCGGGCACCGAAGCCATGGCCTCGTCCGAGTCCGGTGCCATGTCGGAGATGTCGGCCGCCGAGATGGCCACCATGGAACCCTCGGCGTCGGAGAGCGGCGCCGTCACCACCGCTGAGCATGCTGCGACCACCGAGGGTGAGCACGCCTCCGGTGAGCATGAGTCGGTGCCCCCGATCGTGCGCACCACCACCTGGTTCACCGTGGCGGGCATCAACTTCGAGGTCGGCACCCTCCTCGACGGTCTCGCCGCCATGATGCTCATCACCGTGTGCATCATCTCGCTGCTGGTGCACATCTACTCCACCGAGTACCTCCACGGCGACATCCGCTTCACGCACTACTACGCGTTCCTGTCGCTGTTCACCGCCTCGATGCTGTTCTACGTGCTCTCCTCGAACACCCTGCAGATGCTGGTGGGCTGGGAGCTCGTCGGTGTGTGCTCCTTCGGTCTCATCGGACACTGGTGGGAGGAGAAGAAGAACACCGACGCCGCACTGAAGGCGTTCCTCACCAACCGTGTCGGCGACATGGGCCTCATCGTCGGTGTCACCATCACCTTCTTCGCCGCCGGTGCCACCAGCTTCAACGTGCTCCACATCAACGAGTACGCCCTGGCCGGTCATGCCAACACCACGCTGCTGCTCGTCGGTGCCCTGTGCCTGTTCGGTGGCGTCACCTCGAAGTCGGGTCAGTTCCCGCTCCACACCTGGCTGCCCGACGCCATGGCCGGCCCCACGCCGGTCTCCGCGCTCATCCACGCCGCCACCATGGTGGTCGCCGGCGTGTATCTGATCGCCCGCCTCTACGGGGTGTTCTTCACCGGCCTCGGCATCGGTTCGAGCTCGCTGCACTACGTGGCGTTCATCGGTGGCTTCACCACGATCATCGGCGGTCTGCTGGCCTTCGTGCAGACGGATCTCAAGAAGGTGCTCGCCTACTCGACGATCTCCCAGCTCGGGTACATGGTCATGGCCCTCGGTGTCGGTGCCTGGACCGCCGGCGTGTTCCACCTGTTCACGCACGCGTTCTTCAAGGCCTGCCTCTTCCTCGGTGCCGGTTCGGTCAGCCATGCCTGCCACCACACCTTCGACATGCGCGAGATGGGCGGTCTCCGCAAGAAGATGCCGATCACCCATGCCACGTTCCTCGTTGCCACCCTGGCGCTGGCCGGCATCTTCCCGCTGGCCGGTTTCTGGTCGAAGGACGAGATCCTCGCCGGGGCCAACGCCGGACAGCAGAACGCCTACACGCTCATGCTCGTGTTCGGTCTCATCACGGCGTTCCTCACCGCCGCCTACATGGGTCGTGCCTACTGGATGACCTTCTGGGGCGAGTACCGCGGCCATGCCCATCCGCATGAGTCGCCGAAGGTCATCACCGTGCCGCTCGTCATCCTCGCCGTGTGCGCCGTGCTGTTCGGTTTCACGAACTTCCCCACGAACTTCTTCGGCCTGCATCTGCCCGGCGGTGTCACCACCCGCTTCGAGCACTACATCGAGCCCACGTTCGCCTTCCCGCCCCTGCAGCATGCCGAGTTCACGCCATGGCTGGCGGTGGTGTCCACCATCCTCGCCGCCGGTGGCCTGTTCCTCGCCTACCAGTACTACGAGAAGAACCGTGGTCCGCACGGTCTCACGCAGCGAAGCAGGGTCGCCCGAGCCGGGTACACGTTCCTCGAGAACAAGTACTACCTCGACGTCCTCTACACCGACATCATCGCCGCCGACACGAAGGGCCCGCTCGCACGAGCTGCCTACTGGTTCAACATGAACGTGCTCGACGGCGTCGTCAATGGTCTGGGCACCGGCGCCCGTAGGATCGCCGGGTTCGTCTATCGCGATATCGACCAGCTCGTGCTGGACGGCATCGTGAATGGTTCGGGTTCGGTCTCGGAGAAATCCGGTCAGGTCCTGCGTCACGTCCAGACCGGAAGAGTCCAGCAGTACGCCGCCATCCTTTTCGCCGGTGCAGTAGTCCTCGCCGGCGTCTTCGTGTTCGTCATCTAGGAGCTCAGGACCAACTCGATGAAAGACTTTCTGAACAGCTGGGGCTTGAGCCTCGCCGTCTTCCTTCCGCTGATCGGTGCGCTGATCATGCTGCTCATCCCGAAGGCGAGGGAGGGGGCGCACAAGGTCATCGCGCTCGCCACCTCCTTGGTGGTCGGGCTGCTTGGCGTCCTGCTGCTGACCAACTTCGACTACGACAAGAGCGGCACGCTCCAGTTCGTCGTCGACAAGTCCTGGATCCCGCTGATCAACAGCCGCTACATCGTGGGCATGGACGGCATCTCGCTGCCCATGATCGCCCTCACGCTGCTGGTGGTGCCGCTGTGCATCATCTACTCGTGGAACCACTTCCCCGAGCCGCGCAACCCCAAGGCGTTCCTCATCCTGATCCTCATCCTCGAGACCGGCATGATCGGGTCGTTCATCGCCCAGGACCTCATCCTGTTCTTCGTCTTCTTCGAGGTCGTGCTGCTGCCGATGTACTTCCTCATCGGCGTCTGGGGCGGCGAGAAGCGTCAGTACGCATCACTCAAGTTCTTCCTCTACACGCTGTTCGGCTCGGCGCTCATGATCGTGAGCTTCCTCGCCCTGTACTTCCTCTCCGACAAGGTCGACGTCGGCGGCGTGATGATGCACACCTTCGACATGCGTCAGCTCCCGGCGCTGGCCACCGGGATCTCCACCGGTGCCGCACTGTGGATCTTCGGCGGCATGTTCATGGGTTTCGGCATCAAGGTGCCGATGTTCCCGTTCCACACCTGGCTGCCCGACGCCCACACCCAGGCTCCCACCGTGGGTTCGGTCATCCTCGCCGCAGTCCTGCTGAAGCTCGGCACCTACGGCTTCATCCGTATCGCCATCCCGATCCTTCCGCACGCCGCCGAGAAGTGGGCTCCCTTCATCGGTGTCCTGGCGGTCATCGGCATCATCTACGGCGCACTGTGCTGTCTGGCCCAGACCGACATGAAGCGTCTCATCGCCTTCTCCTCGGTGTCACACATGGGCTTCGTGATGCTCGCCATCGCCTCGCTCACCAGCTTCGGCATGAGCGCCGCCATCTTCGGCATGGTGGCCCATGGCCTCATCACCGGCATGCTGTTCTTCGTGGCCGGTTCCACCAAGGAGCGCTTCCACACCCTCGACATCGCCCGCCTCGGCGGCATGCTCAAGCAGATGCCGCACATGGGCTGGATCCTCGGCTTCTCGGTCATGGCCTCGCTGGGTCTGCCCGGTCTGGCGGGATTCTGGGGTGAGTTCCCCGCCATCCTCTCGGCCTACAACCCCGGTGGCGGTCTGAACGTGGCGTTCTTCCGGGTGCTGATGGTCATCGCCGCACTGGGCACCGTGCTCGCCGCCGCCTACCTGCTGTGGCTGTACCAGCGTGTGGGCTTCGGCGTCCCCAAGGCCGAGTTCGAGGACGATCCGCACATCCACGATGTGTCGTTCACCGAATGGCTGGCCTGGACCCCGATGCTCGTCCTCATCCTCGTGCTCGGTGTGTACCCGAACCTCATCTTCAAGGTCACCGATGGTGCCGTCGGCAACATCGTGAGCGCCCTGTCCGGACACGGGGGCTGATCCCTTGCTCGCCTCGCTCATGACGTTCGCCTGGCAGTCGCCGAGCATCGACTATCACGCGCTCGCGCCGCTGATCATCGTGGCGGCGACCCTGCTCGTGATCATCGTGGTCGACGCCTTCACCGGCGAGCACTCGCGCTGGACCTCCTCCTCGCTCGCCGGCGTCGGTCTGCTGGCATCGCTCATCCCCATCGCCACGCTCGCAAACGACGGAACCTCACGGGTCCTGTTCGGCGGGGCCTTCGTGGTCGATCCCTACTCGCTGCTGCTCTCGGCGCTGTTCGTGATCTCCGGCTACGTGGTGATCCTGCTGTCCACCAACTACATCGCCGAGGGCGACTACTGGGAGGGGGAGTACTACCAGCTCATCCTCGCGTCGGTCCTCGGCATGATGGTCATGGCCTCAGCCCGCGACCTCATCAGCATCTTCGTGGCGCTCGAGCTCATCTCCATCCCGGCCTACATGCTCGCCGCCTGGCGCAAGCGCGATCTCCGGTCCAACGAAGCGGGCATGAAGTACTACCTGATGGGCGTGTTCGCCTCGGCGATCCTGCTCTACGGCCTCTCGCTCATCTACGGCATCACCGGATCCACCCTGCTCGCCGAGATCGGGCCGAAGCTGGGCGAGGCCATCTCCTCCCAGCCGATCGTCACGCTCGGCATCGTCTTCGTGATCATCGGCTTCGCCTTCAAGGTCTCGGCGGTGCCGTTCCACATGTGGGCACCCGACACCTACGAAGGCGCTCCCACGCCGGTCACCTCGTTCCTCGCAGTGGCCTCCAAGGCCGCCGGTTTCGTGGCACTGCTCAACATCATCTTCGTGGGCTTCTACGGACGCCACGACGTCTTCGAGCCGCTCATGTGGGTGCTCGCCGCCGTCACCATGACCTTCGGCAACCTCGTGGCGCTGCGCCAGACCAACGTGGTGCGCATGCTCGCCTACTCGGGCATCGCCCAGGCCGGCTACATCCTCGCCCCGTTGGCGGTCGCCGGTGTGAGCCTCACCTCGGGCGGCGAGGCGCTCCGTGCGGTCGTCACCTACCTGCTCATCTACGCCGCGATGAACCTCGGCGCCTTCGCCGTCGTCATCGCCGTGGCCCGCAAGACCCGTTCCGGCGAGATCACCTCGTTCGGCGGACTCTTCCACTACGCCCCGGGACTCACCGTCGCCATGACGATCTTCCTGTTCGCCCTGGCGGGCATCCCGCCGGCGGGTGGCTGGTTCGCCAAGCTCGAGATCTTCCGGGCGCTCACCTCCGCCGGCTCCACCTCGGGCTACGTGCTCGCCGTCCTCGTCGGCATCAACTCGGTGATCGCGTTCGGGTACTACGGCCGACTGATGCGGGTCATGTGGATGGATGAGGTCCCCGACGGTGACCGCACCCCGATCCGGGTCCCCTCCTCGATCATGGCCGCACTCGTCATCACCGTGGCCGTCACCATCGTGATCGGTGTGCTTCCCAGCGTGATCACCCACTTCACCGATCCGATCTCGCTCCTGTCGATCGGGCGTTGACGCCCCTCGAGGCGGTGCGCTCCCTCATCGGGGAGCGCGGTTCCATCACCTTCGCCGAGTACATGCGCGTCGCGCTGTACGACCCGCGTCACGGGTTCTACGAGCGTGGCGGTCGCGCCGGTCGGGGAGCGGACTTCCTCACCAGCCCGGAGGTCGGTCCGTTGTTCGGGGCGGTGCTGGCCCGGGTGCTGGACGCCTGGTGGATCGAGGCCGGGCGACCCGATCCCTTCGTGGTGGCCGAGGTGGGCGCCGGCCCCGGTACGCTCGCCCGTGCCATCAGGTTCGCCGCACCGGAGTGCTCGTCGAGTCTGCTCTATGTGCTGGTCGAACAGTCGGCGTTCCAGCGGGCCATGCATGCCGAGCACCTGCCCGGCTGGATGGGGGAGCGCAACGGCTTCGAACTGGAGGCATTCGTCGCATCCCCGCAGCTCGGCGACGGACCGCAGTTCATCAGCACCACGGACCTGCCACTCATGTCCTGTGGCGTTGTGCTGGCCAATGAACTCCTCGACAACCTCCCCTTCGAGATCCTGCGGATCCGCCGGTCCGCCGCTGCTGACGTCGACGCCGATGCCGGCGATGCGCGACGCCCCCGCGACATCGGCGATCTGGTCATCGAGCAGATGGAGGTGGCCGCCGCCCCCGACGGCGAACTCGACCTCATCGTGGGTCGCGCCCCACAGGTGGTCGTCGACGGTGTGGGTGAGCTCCTCGACCGTGCTCCGGATCTCCCGCTCGACACCTGGTTCCCGTGGCAGGGCGCCGCCGGCGAGTGGCTCGCCACCGTCGAACGTCGGCTGTCGCGTGGTCACATCCTCGTGTTCGACTACGGCGCCCCGACCGCCGAGCTGGCCGGGCGTCCCGAGATGGGCTGGTTGCGGACCTTCCGCGGTCAGGAGCGGGGGAGTCACCCGCTCGATGATCCCGGCTCCCAGGACATCACCACCGATGTCGCCGTCGACCAGTTCCAGCTGTCATCACCGCTGGAGCTCACCAGTCAGGCCGCGTTCCTCCGTCGTCATGGGATCGAGGAGCTCGTGGAGCAGGGCCGGGCGCTGTGGAACGAACGGGCCCATGTCGCCGATCTCACGGCCATCCGCGGGCGCAGTGCGGTGCGCGAGGCCGAGGCGCTCCTCGACCCCGATGGCCTGGGAGCCTTCCTCACCCTGCACTGGTCGATCGGCGACTGACCCGACGCGCGCCCACCGGTAGGCTCGCTGCGCTGAGAACAAGGGGAGTGCAGCCATGACCGAACCGACCATCGAGGATTACTTCCTGGAGGAGCGCACGTTCCCGCCTTCGGCGGAGTTCGCCGCCGCCGCCCTCGTCTCCGATGATTCCCTCCATCGCGAGGCCGACGCCGATTTCGAGGCCTTCTGGGCCCGTCAGGCCCGCGAGCTGCTCAGCTGGTCCCGTGACTTCGACACCATCCTCGAATGGGAGCTCCCCGACGCGAAGTGGTTCGTCGGTGGTGAGCTCAACGTCTCGGCGAACTGTCTGGATCGCCATGTCGCGGCCGGCATCGGCGACCGCATCGCCTATCACTGGGAGGGCGAACCCGGTGATACCCGCACCATCACCTATGCCGATCTGCTGGCCGAGGTGCAGCGGTTCGCCAATGTGCTGCGTTCGCTCGGCGTCGAGCGCGGCGACCGCGTCGCGATCTACATGCCGATGATCCCGGAACTCCCGGTGGCCATGCTCGCCTGCGCCCGTCTCGGAGCCGCCCACTCGGTCATCTTCGGCGGGTTCTCCCCCGACTCCATCACCGATCGCGTGCAGGACGGGGGCTGCAAGGTCATCGTCACCGCCGACGGTGGCTACCGACGCGGTGCGGCCTCACTGCTCAAGCCCAACGTCGACGCCGCCGTCGATCAGTGCCCCACTGTGTCGGCGGTCGTCGTGGTGGAGCGCACCGGTTCGCCCGTCACCATGGTCGATGGCCGGGATCACTGGTACCACGAGCTCATGGCGGCAGCGGATCCGGTCTGTGCGCCGGAGGCCATGGGCTCGGAGGATCTCCTGTTCCTGCTCTACACCTCCGGCACCACCGCCAAGCCGAAGGGCATCATGCACACCACCGGCGGGTATCTCACCCAGGTGGCGTTCAGCTACAAGTACGTGTTCGACCTCAAGCCGGAGACCGATGTCTACTGGTGCTCGGCCGATATCGGATGGGTCACCGGCCACAGCTACATCGTCTACGGACCGCTGGCCAACGGGGCCACCTCGGTGCTCTACGAGGGCACGCCCGACACCCCGGGCAGGGACCGCATGTGGGACATCGTGGAGCGGTACGGCGTCACGCAGCTGTACACGGCGCCCACCGCCATCCGCACCTTCATGAAATGGGGGGCGCAGGAGCCCGCCAGGCACGACCTCTCCTCGCTGCGCCTGCTCGGCACCGTGGGGGAACCCATCAATCCTGAAGCATGGATGTGGTACCACGAGCACATCGGCGGCGGACGCTGCCCGATCGTCGACACCTGGTGGCAGACCGAGACCGGCGGACAGATGATCACACCACTGCCCGGTGTCACCGCCACCAAGCCCGGCTCCGCCACCTTCCCGCTCCCAGGGATCGGGGTCGAGGTCGTCGACGAGGAGGGCAACCGCATCGAGCAGGGCGGCGGGTATCTCACGCTCACCCGTCCCTGGCCGTCGATGCTGCGCGGGATCTGGGGCGATCACGATCGCTACGAGAGCACCTACTGGAGCCAGTATCCGGGTCGGTACTTCGCCGGAGACGGCGCCAAGATCGATGCCGACGGCTACCTCTGGCTGCTCGGCCGCGTCGACGATGTCATGAATGTCTCCGGCCATCGGATCTCCACCACCGAGGTGGAGAGCGCGCTCGTCGATCACCATGCCGTGGCCGAGGCGGCGGTGGTGGGTGCCTCTGATGACGTCACGGGCCAGGCCATCGTCGGGTACGTCATCATCCGCAATGACGCCGTCGCCAGCGAGGAACTGGTGGCCGAGCTGCGTCAGCATGTGGCCACCAAGATCGGACCCACGGCCCGCCCCAAACGCGTGATCATCGTGCCCGATCTCCCGAAGACCCGCAGTGGGAAGATCATGCGTCGACTCCTGCGTGACGTCGCCGAGGGCCGCGATCTCGGCGACACCACCACCCTCGCTGATCCCACCGTTGTCGAGGCGATCCGCGACAGCGCGGCCAATGGTCCCGGGAGCGCCGCATGAGCACCTTCGAGCTGCCGGAGAACTGGCACTGGCGCGACGGCGCCGTCGAAGCGGGGCCGGCCGTGGTGTTCGACATGGATGGCGTGCTGTCGGATGCCTCGCGTCGTCAGCACTACCTCGACTGGCCCTATCGCGACTGGGAGGCGTTCTTCCAGGCCTGCGGTGAGGACGAACCCATCGCCGAGGTCGCCCGCCTGCTCGACTCCCTCGATCCGGCGCTCACCATCCTGCTGCTCACGGCGCGCCCTCTGCGCGTGCGCCCCCAGACCCTCGCGTGGCTCCGTCGCTACGAACTGCGCTGGGACTGTCTCGTCATGCGCGACTGGGACGATCTCGGATCATCGGCGATGTTCAAGCAACGCATCGTCGGCGAGTTCCGCGACTACGGGTTCGATCTGCGGCTCGCCTTCGAGGATGATCGGCGCAACGTCAACATGTTCCACCGCCAGGGTGTGCCCTGCGTGTACATCCACTCCGGCTACTACGACTGATCAGCGCTGCCTGATGTGCGGCGACTGATCAGTCGCTCAGTCGCGGAAGTTGATGAACTGCAGCGGGATCTCGAGGTCGACCTCTTTGAGCCCGGCGATGACGTCCTGCAGGTCGTCGCGCTTCTTGCCGGTGACGCGGACCTGATCGCCCTGGGTCTGCGAGGAGATGCCCTTGAGGCCCAGTTCCTTGATCGCCCTGTTGACGGCCTTGGCCTTCTCCGAGGAGATGCCGGCGTTGAGCGTGACGATCTGGCGGACCGTGCTGCTCGCCGCATCGAGCACCTTGCCGTAGTCGAGTGACTTCAGCGAGACCTTGCGTTTCACCAGCTTCTCCTCGAGCAGCTGACGCAGCGCGTTGAGACGGTCCTCACTGGCGGTCCGCATCTCGATCTCGTGATCCTTGAGTTCGATCGAGGAGTCGGTGCCCTTGAAGTCGAACCGGGTGGAGAGTTCGCGGGCCGCCTGATCCACAGCGTTGCGGACCTCCTGCATGTCGATCTCGGACACGACGTCGAAGCTCGGCATCTGCGCTCTCCTCCTGTGGACTCGGGCGGGGCCCGGACTGACTGTTCGGGGGAGTGCCTCCCCGATCTGTGGACCGACCCGGCGGCCCCGCCGGATGGCGGGGGCCGGATGGTGGGCCGAGGAGGATTCGAACCTCCGTAGGCATAGCCGACGGGTTTACAGCCCGTTCCCTTTGGCCACTCGGGCACCGACCCAGAAGTGGCAACTGTAGCGGAGCCCACGACGACGTCTGAAACCCGATCCTCCCGGGCTCCGGGTGTCGACACCGCCGCCGGTGGGAGCGGCTCACCACCCCAGATGGGTGACCGGTGGTATGAATATCGTCCGGATCGAACGAATCCTGTGCAGAGTCACTGCACCACCAGTCGACGAGGAGTCCCCGATGATCATCCGATCCCGCGCCGTGCTGGCCACGATCCTGAGTTCCGTCATCGTCATCGCGATGCTCGGCATGAATCTCGCCGGCGTCAGCGAGGCGGCGGGTGGTGGCCTGTCGCTCGCCGACTCGGTCACCTCGCCGGCCCCCGGGAACAAGGTCACGCTCATCGCCGAGCTGTCGGTGCCCGGCACCGGTTCGTTCAGCAACGAGATCGTGCAGCGGATCGACCCCACGAAGATCGTGCTCTCCTCGGTCGACGACATCGTGGCGCCGCCGGGCTGGACCGTCTCGTACTCCACCGATGGCACGACCTTCACAACTGTCGCGCCCACGTCGGTGTCGGGCTGGCGCGCCGTGCGCGCCGTGAAGGCCACCGGATCGGGTGATGTGGTGGGTGGCTCGCCGGTCTCCCGTGGCACGAGCAACGCGCCGACGGGTGGTGTCGCCAGCATCGCCGCGATCGGCACCCGCGGTGATGGCTACGACGTGATCCTCGATCGATTCGGCCACGTGTTCAATATGTGGCATCACGATGGCAACGGTGATGGTCCTGCGCTCGACTGCCACCTCCGCACCGGTGAACGCTGCGAGGGTGCGTGGCCGTACTTCACGGGCTTCTCATCGCTGTACTTCTCGACCGGCTTCATCGACGACGCCACAGAGCATCTCTGGTTCCCCACCGACAACGGTCCCGATCTCGGGTTCGCCTGCATCGATCTGAGCGACATCGCCAACCCGGGTGTGTGCCGCGGTGCGAACAACCGGGGGTTCGTGCGCCTGGATGCGAAGATCTTCTGGGGTTACGAGATGATCGGTCGTTCCTCGCGGAGCGGCGACAAGGTGTTCGCCCAGTCCCCCTATGGCGGCAAGCTGCTGTGCCTCGACATGGCCGCCGCCGGCGGGAACGGCGCCCCCTGCGATGGCGAGCCCTACGAGGTGCCAGGACTCGATGCGCAGTACCTCGATGATCTGGCCCTTGGTGTGCAGGGCGGCAGGGTCTACAGCAGCGCCGGCACACAGGCCACCTGTTTCGATCCGAGCAGCAATTCGCTGTGCGCTGGTTCCTGGCCGGTCTCTATCTCCGGATCGTCCACCTTCGTCTACGCCCAGCCTGATTCCTCGGGTGCCGTCGTCGCCATGTGCTTCCTGAGTCCAGGTGGTGTGACGACGGGCTGCTTCACCCCCACGGGCAGCTCCGTGACACCCAATGCGGCGCTCGCCAGCGACCTCTCGATCGGCCCATGGGGGTATGCGTCGATCTACCCGAAGAACCCTGTGACGGTGGGCTCGAAGGTCCTCACGATCGAGGGGGCCTGGGCGTATGGCGGTTCCGTGGCGCGCTGCTTCGATGTGGCGTCGTCATCGATTTGTTCGGGATGGCCCCAGGTGGTTCCATTCAACTACTCGATCTCGTTGGATCCCTATGACAGCAACTGTGTCTGGACCAACGGCGACGACGGAGTCATCCGCTCCTACACCATCAGTCCGGGACGACCCAGCTGCAGTCCCACCGCCACCCAGGTGGTCTCCCTCCCGCCCGGCTCGGCCGCCGTGCCCTGCGGGAACCGGAGCGTCGAGCCCGCAGGCTGGATCTCCGCCACCATGACAGCCCCTGCCGCCTCGGCGTACACGACAGCGGCGCTCACCGTCCTCGACTCGGGGGGCGCCCCGATCGCCGGATGGACCAACATCCCGATCACCGGTTCCCGCCGGATCGATCTCTCCTCACTGCCCATCGCCAGTACCGGCGCCAAGCCCTCGGTGCGGGTCAGCTACACCGGCCTCGCGCCCACCGCTGCGGCCTCACAGTTCCGCTTCGAGGTCGCGCAGCCGTCGTTCACCCTGTGCGTGTCCTACATGAAGGCCTGCCCCTCCGGGCCGGGGCTGTACAGCGATGTCCCCGGCTCGACCTCGACGATCGATGTGAGCGCGGCGAGCACCCTGTCGGGTGGATCGACCTCGACCTACAGCAACTCCGCATCCGTGATCGCACCGTCTCCCGTCCGACGTCAATGTGTGAAGAGTCTCGGGTTCGACACCTACATCCATGGCGAGCTCCAGAGCTGTGGCGATGGGTGTGCCTGGTTCGAGGGTGACACGCCGTTCCCCGGTGCGAAGGCTCACATCCTCGACATCAACGGGAACCCGATCATCGATCCGTCGACCGGAGGACCGCTGGTCGTCCCTGCGGTGCTCAAATCGTTCTGGTGGGGTCAACGGGCCGATGGCGAGGTCGAACTGCTGCCCGGCCTCTATCGGGTCCGGTTCACCGACGAGGACGGCCACGCCCTCGAGGATGTCCTCAACTACAACGACTACGACCCCGCCACCGGTGAGTTCTCGAACTCCTTCAACCACGGACTCTCCGGAACGGGCTCGTACACAGGCGTGCTCCGGGTCACCGACCCAGCCGAGGATTCCTATGGCTACTGGTACTCGGTGAACTGGGTCGAGGCACCGCCGAAGCCCCCGACCATCACCGAGGAGATCACCGACCCCGGTGAGCCGGAGATCTTCGAGATCATCACCGGACCCGATCCCGTCGACCCCTCCCCGGGCGGCACCATCGAACCCGAGGGTGTGACCCTGTGCGACAACGGCGAGACCCCGCCGGACTGCACCGCCACCGAGGTCATCATCCCGGGTGAGGGCACCTGGATCGTCGATCCCGACACCGGTGACATCGAGTTCAAGCCCGAGCCCGACTTCGGGGGTGAATCCACCATCATCTACGAGGTCACCGACACCAATGGTGAGTCCGGTTCGGGACAGCTCACCGCCACCAGCCCGTCGGCCGGATCGCTGCCGTACACCGGCTCAAGCAGCAGTCTCCCGCTGGCGGTGGGCGCACTCACCCTGATCGCCGGCGGCGCAGCGATCGAACTGATGCGTCGCCGGATCAGAGCATGCGCTGCATGATCATCACGTCGAGCCACTGGCCGAACTTGCGACCGACCTCGCGTTCGATGCCCACCGGTTCGAAGCCCAGGGCACCGTGGAGCGCGATCGACGCATCGTGATGGCCGACGATCCGTGCCATCACGGTGTGGAACCCACGCGTACCGGCCACCTCGAGCAGTTCGGTCAGCAGCGCCCGCCCGACACCGGTGCCCCGTTGGTCGGAGCGCACGTACACGGAGTCCTCCACCGAGGTGGCATAGGCGGGTCGGTCCTTGTAGGGCGAGAGCGACGCGAAGCCGACGACCTCACCGCCGAGCTCTGCGACCAGCACCGCCATCGCTCCCGAGCGCGCCTCGAGCCAGGCCTCCTGCTCGGCGAGTGACCGGGGGACGAGATCGAAGGTCACGGTCGAACCGGTGACCTCGGCGTTGTAGATCTGGCGGATCGCTTCAGCGTCGGCGGGTCGGGCGAGACGGATCTCCACCGGGCCAACCGTACCGGTCCGAGCAGGCCCGGAGATTCCGAGTTGGGAACTCGCGACGCCGCGTGCAATGATGACAGGCCTGTATCGGGCGCCGTACGGCCCGATGCGCCCCCTTAGCTCAGTCGGCAGAGCGTTTCCATGGTAAGGAAAAGGTCGACAGTTCGATTCTGTCAGGGGGCTCAACACTGGTCGGGCTTCGGCCCGGCCGGTCGCCATGTCGGCGTAGCTCAGACGGTTAGAGCACTCGGCTCATAATCGAGTGGTCGTCGGTTCGAGTCCGACCGCCGACACCACGTCCCGGCCCGCCGGGATCCTCCCCCAGCACCTCCATGCAGCACCAACCGCAGTCCCCGCAGAACCCACCAGCACCGAACAGTCCTGCAGCGAAGAGACCTGCAGCATCCAACAAGGAGATCCACCGCCATGGCGCGTGAAAAGTTTGAGCGGAACAAGCCGCATGCGAATGTGGGCACGATGGGCCATATCGATCATGGCAAGACCACGTTGACTGCTGCGATCACGAAGGTTCTGGCGGATGCTGATCCGACGAACAATT